>JAFZXA010000026.1 GCA_017617115.1 Treponema sp. | reverse complement strand
CCGTCTGGTACCCGTTTGAAACACCCTTGTTGTACCCAAGCAGCCAGAGATCGTGACGAATCAACGAATCCTTCCAGCCAGTCTGTTCGCTAATGTCCACCGAAGTGATCTTATCCTTAGGCCAGACACCAAGCAGATTAATCAGAAGCAGCATGCGCTTTCTGGTAGCTTCTGGAATTACAACTGTGGTCATTATAGGTAGTCTCCTTACTAAATGGAATACAAATTCAAGAGTAAAAGATTGAATTTCAGCTGAATTCTAGCGAATTTTGTTAAAAAATGCAAATACTGTTAAAAAAATAACAGTAAAATTGGCGATGACGTAAAAAAAAAGGAACCCGGAAAAACTATAAAAACCGGGTTCCTGTAAAAAATTAGGAGGCTGTGTAATTAACGCTTGTCTGCAACAGCAACTGTAATGCTGGGCAGGAGCCTTGTTTCATAGTATGCTTCAACTTCATCTGCAAAAAGGCTTTCAAGCATCTTCTGGTATGTAATTATTTTGCCTACATAATTTAATGTAGACTGTGGTGTTTTGTTTGAACGAACGCGACCTGTACCAGCGTTGTACATTGCAAGGGCAGAAACTTCATTGCCTGCAGAATTCAAACAGAACTTAAGGTGCGACATACCATAGCGCGCACTTATGTAAGGATCAAAAAAATCAGCTTCTGTGAGGGCAGGGAACGAATTGCTGTTGAGCTGAAAAAGTCCTCTGTCTATTGTTGTATTCACATTACTGTTTGTTGCCTTTGGATTATAGCGGCTTTCTGTATAAGCTAATGCAAATGCAAGAGGCAACGGAATATCATTGTTATCGGCTTCTGAAAGGATTGCAAGTGCAACATCCTTGTCGTGTGTAATGCATGTATAAAACTTTTCTACAGAACCACGAGAAAATGATTGTCTGTACAACTCAAGTCCAGGGTCTGTGTCTGAGTTGATTTTTTCAAAAGAAACTTCTGTAAGATGGTCATAAAGATCAGCAGAAAATTCTTCATCAGATTCTTCTTCTATGGTATCAATTGCAACAAGCTGTGGTTCAGAAGGAGTTTCAACTGGCAGGCAGAAATAAATAGAAAGAGCAATACCAGTAAGCATAAAGCCCAGCATGAGCGATGCGAAACATGAGTTAGCAAATCTGTTTGTTTCAGTCTTATTTTGCATTAATCAAAATCCTCGCGTGCATAATGACACAATTGCAAAAAATGTTCAAGTGATTTTTGAAGAAAAATTATAATTTTTTATGAAAATAGTGTAATATTTCGCAGATAGTGCGCTATATTAGTGAAATGTTATCTGGAATGTCAGATTCCTGTAGTGTTCCGGCCTTTACAAAGTAAACATACTGGGCATGCTTGATTGCAAGTGTTTCCATAAAATCAGCAGCAGGAGAATCTGGTGCAAAACCTTTTGAAACAACTTGTGGCGGCAAAACAAATCCGGCAACGCTTTCGCAGTCTTTTACGCGGCGTGCAGTGTGATTGAAAGCATTTATAAAAGCCTCAACCTGTTCAGCATTTTCAAGTGATTTATCTACAACAGGAACAAGAACAGCAAAGTTTCCGGCAGCTTCCATAGACTTAAGCTCGTCGCGCAGTTTTGCAAGAAACTCTTCGTTGTAAGAATCTTCTGCAAGCTCTACGGTACTCCAAGCAATTTCGATCTGCTTTAAGTCTGAGGTTGAAAAAGGGGAGTTGTCTGATATTTTGTAAAGCTGGTGATTTTTGATAGTAAAGATAGGGTCTAGTTTCATAGTGTACTTCCAATAAAAAAAAGACCTTTACGCAAAGCATAAAGGTCTCGTTGTTTCCAAAAATAAATCCG
This sequence comes from Treponema sp., assembly GCA_017617115.1. GTDB lineage: Bacteria > Spirochaetota > Spirochaetia > Treponematales > Treponemataceae > Treponema_D. The sequence continues at coordinate 39,326 of JAFZXA010000026.1, read as the reverse complement.
ACTATTCAGTAAGAATGCGGATAACCTCTGCCTTGTCCTGAGTGTCAAGAATTTCCTGACGTTTTTCTGGGCTCTTGAAAAGAAGGCTTACTTCAGCAAGGAACTGAAGATGAGGACCTGTCTTGTTTACAGGTGAAAGTGTCATAATAAAAATGCGGCATGGTTCCTGATCAAGAGAATCAAAATCTACAGGATTATCAGAAATACCAATGCAGGCAACTAAATCGCTTACTGTATCTGTCTTACCATGAGGAATTGCGATTCCATGTTTCATACCGGTTGACATCTTGCGTTCGCGGTCCAATACACACTCTCTGGCAGCTGCTTTATCTGTAACTTTTCCTGCCTTGTAAAGAACGTCAAGCATTTCGTCAACGATTTCTTCTTTAGTAGTTCCCTTTAAGTGAAGGTTTACTGTGTCTGTTGTTAATACTGTTCTTAAGTCCATACTATTTATTGTATTCCAGAAATAAAATTTGTCAAGGTGCAAAAACCACAAATTATAAAAAACCTACATATTGTACGACATTCCATAATTTACTATAATAACTGCATTATCGGGGATATACCCGATGTTATTCTTTTTTGATAATTTGAGGTATAAATATGGTTACATGGACAAACGCAGACAACCTTTCATCATGGAAGAAGTTGCAGTCTTTAAAAGGCATGGTTAGTGTTGCACAAGAGCTTAGTGCTCCAGCAGCAGCAGACCGAATTGCAAAATATTCAATTCCTATGGGCGGGGCGCTCACATATAATTACGCTGCCAAACAGGTAAACGAGCAGATTCTTAAAACACTCGCTGAACTTGCAGAAGAACAGCAGCTTGTAGAAAAATATCAGGAGCTTTTGGACGGTGCCGTTATAAACACTGGAGAGAAGCGCATGGTACTTCACCAGCTTACACGCGGTCAGCTTGGAAAAGACGTAATTGCAGACGGAGTAAACAAGCGCGAATTCTACATAAACGAAGTTAAACGCATTGCCGATTTTGCAAACGACGTTCACTCTGGAAAAATCACTAACGAAAAAGGTGAAAAATATACAACAGTTTGTCAGATTGGTATTGGCGGTTCAGACCTTGGTCCACGTGCTATGTACATTGCTTTGGAAAACTGGGCAAAGAAAAACAACACCTTCAAAATGCAGGCTCACTTTATTTCAAACGTAGACCCGGACGATGCCGCAAGCGTAGTAAAATCACTTGATATTTCAAAGACAATCTTTATTCTTGTTTCAAAATCGGGAACTACACTTGAAACACTTACAAACGAAAGCTTTGTAAAAGACTTCATCAAAAAGGCAGGCTGCGACTCAAGTAAGCACATGATTGCTGTAACTAGTGAAACCAGCCCGCTCGCTCACAACCCTGACTACATGGCTGCCTTCTACATGGACGACTACATTGGCGGCCGCTATTCTTCAACATCGGGAGTAGGTGGGGCAGTGCTTAGTCTTGCATTCGGACCAAAGGTATTCCAGGAATTCCTTGACGGTGCCGCAGAAGAAGACAAGCTTGCACTCAACAAAGACATTACAAAAAATCCTGCTCTTATGGACGCCCTTATTGGTGTTTACGAGCGCAATGTTCAGGGATATCCTGCAACTGCAATTTTGCCATACAGTCAGGCACTTGCCCGTTTCCCGGCACACTTACAGCAGCTTGATATGGAAAGTAACGGAAAATCTGTAAACCGCGACGGTGCTCCTTTGAACTATCTTACTGGTCCTGTAATTTTTGGAGAACCTGGAACAAACGGTCAGCATTCGTTCTACCAGCTGCTTCATCAGGGAACAGACATTATTCCGCTTCAGTTCATTGCATTCCGCCAGAATCAGACTGGTGAAGATGTTGTAATTGAAGATTCTACAAGCCAGGTTAAGCTTGCTGCAAACGTAACTGCACAGATTGTAGCTTTTGCCTGTGGAAAATCAGACGAAAATCCAAACAAGGCTTTTGCAGGAAACAGACCTTCAAGCCTTATTTACGGAGACCAGCTTAATCCAAAATCGCTTGGTGCACTTCTTGCTCACTACGAAAATAAAGTTATGTTCCAGGGCTTTGTATGGAATGTTAACTCATTCGACCAGGAAGGTGTTCAGCTTGGAAAGAAGCTTGCCAAAACTGTTTTGAGCGGAAACATGGAAGGTGCCCTTAAGGCATTTGCCGGTTTGCTGATAAAATAATTACTGAATCATCACGCAGTTGCGGCCACTGTTTTTTGCATCGTACATGGCTTTGTCAACACGGTCAAAAATAGAAGCGGAATCGTCACCGTCTTTTATTTGCGACAGGCCAAGACTGCAGGTGAGTTTTCCGATATATTCAAAATCTTCCTGTTCAATTTTTTCACGAAGCTGTTCTGCAAGCTCTTTAATTTCGTCAAAGCTCTTGTCATAGCATACGCAAACAAATTCTTCGCCGCCCCATCTGCCAGGTTTTATGTTATAAGGCTCAAGGAAGCTGCTGACAAGCTTTGCAAACTGCTTAAGAACAATGTCGCCTGCAGCGTGACCAAATTTATCGTTTACCTTTTTAAAGAAATCAATATCAAGCATCATAAGCGAAACCTTTTCGCCCTTTGATTTATACAGCTCTACAGCGTTGATGATTTCGGTTTCAATACGTCCGTGATTATAAAGATTTGTGAGCGGATCTTTTGAAGCAAGCTCTTCGTATTTTTTAAGGGTTTCATTAAGCTGCATTGATTCTTCGTGAATATTCTGAACCATAAATACAAAGCGGAAATCGTCGGCATTAGTAGTTTTTGCACGGCTGAATATGAGCTTTACCCAAATAAAAACTCCTTCAAGGTTTTTCATCTGACAGTCAAACGAAGTAGTGCGTCCTGGAAGAAGCTTGTTTTTAAGATATTCAGGGTCGGTACGCTCAAGGAACAGACTTTGATCTTCCGGCCAGATCATATTTACAATCATCATGCGCCAGTCGGTGTAAGTAACATCATAGTTTACTGTGTCGCTTGAAATTTCAGAAACATTAATGCTGTTTGTTGTATTTTTAATAAGGTCAACATACATTGAAAAAAGATATGTATTTTGAATTGTGTTGATTTTTGAGTCAGAAAGGAATTCCTTTACATAATCACTTTTGTCAAGCTCATCAAGAACAAACAGATATTTTGTGTTTTCTTCATCAAGCGGGTAAATTGTAATCTGAACATTGTGCACTTCGTTGTCGAGTGTAAGTGTTATGCGATTTGAATATTTGCCGCTGAATTTTCCAATTGAAGGTACAAAAACATGATAGTCTTCGGTAATTTTGTCGGAGCTGTTGGCAAAATGGAACCACAGCTTTTCTATAAGGTCGTTGTAAATACCTTCATCGTCAATGAATTTTTCAAAGAAACCGGTTTTCTTTACGGTCTTGTAAGTATTGTTATGTGCATCTACGATTATTAATGAATCAACTTTTTTATATAGTAAGTCAGAAACGCTTTCCTTAGAATAGTCGCTCATAATGTACCTCTATATAATGTATGTATATACATTATGACACATTATAAAAGAATTGCAACAACTTTATAAAAAATGTATATTTATACATTATGAAGGAACGACAGTCACGCCTTAAGGCTATAAAAAATCTTATAAAGAATAACACAATCGAAAGTCAGGATGATTTGCTTGCACTGCTTTTGAAGGAAGGTTATGAAGTAACTCAAGCTACTTTGAGCCGCGACTTAAAGCTTCTTAAGGTTGGCAAGGTGCCTGATGGAAAATCTGGTTATATGTATGCTCTGCCTGGCGATGACGAAAGCGGAGAGTCTGAAGCTATTTATGTTCAGGATTTTTTGCGTGGTTATTTAAGCATTGATTACAGCGGAAACATTGTCGTTATAAAAACTTTTCCGGGTCATGCAAATACAGTCTGCAACGCTCTGGATAATCTTAATATGAACGAAGTGCTTGGAACTGTTGCCGGCGATAATTGTATGTTTGCGTGTCTTCGCGAAGGTGTTACGGGTGAGCAGTTTTTAGAAACGTTAAAAAAGCATATACCTGGTATTGAAGACTAGAAATGTGTCATTGTCGGGCTTGACCCGACAATCTGTCTTAAGGATTTCAGATGATTTTTACAAGTACACGCAATAATAAGCTTGAAGTTTCATTTTCTCGTGCGGTAAAGGATTGTTTACCAGAGGACGGTGGAGTTTTTGTTCCTGCCGCAAATGCCTTTGAAGACCTTCGCCGCTGGATTTACTATATAAACGAAACTACTTCTTTTACTAGTATTGCCGGAACCTTAACTTCTGCTTTTATGCAGGATGAGTTTTCTCCTATAATCTGTCAGACAATTGCCGAAAAGGCTTTTCCTTTTTCACCTGTAATTACTCAGCTTGATGAAAATCTTTTTAATCTTGAACTTTATCACGGCTACACAGGCTGCTACCGCGACTTTGGCGTTAGTTATCTTTGTTCATATCTGGAAACTACACACGAGCTCAACGGCGGAAATTCTGTATTTGTTGATTTTACTCACGGCGAGCTTGGAACTCTTTTAGCAAAAGTTTTGCGGGGCAAAAAGCACATAAAGGCCGTACTTGTTTACGAAAAGGGCAGTGTACGCGGACTTGAAAATGAAGATTACATGTGGAACGGAGGAAATATCCTGCCGCTCGAAATGGAAGGAACTGAAGCACAGATAAAGAGTGCCATAGCAGGCCTTTTTACCGACAAGGATTTTGTTGCAAATTACAATCTTACTCTTGCAAATACAACAAATGTGTGCCGCCTTATGGCTCAGGTTTTTCATTTTCCTTATGCCTTTGCTCAGATTAAAAACAAAGTAGACGGCGATATTTTTTATTCAATGGAAGCCGGCAATTATGGAATGCTTGCGGCAGGACTTTACGGCTGGCGTTTTGCACTTCCTGTAAACGGATTTTATGTTCCTGCAACTGCAGCCCTTGGTGTAGATGCTGCAGGTTATGCCCAGATTCTTGATTCTTTTGTTAGTCTTAAAAAACGTTGTGGTGTAGACCCTGTTTTCCCGGCAAATATTGAACGACTCGAAACATTTTTTGGAAGCAATTCCCTGATGATAAGAAACTTTGTATTCCCTCAGACTGTAAACGAACGCCAGCGCGAAAAAGCCGCAAAGGAACTTTTTATAAAATACGGAGTTTTTGCAGACCCTGGAACAGCAAGTGCCTACGCAGCCGCTAAAGAAAGTTCAGATTTTGATGAAGGCGGCGAAGCAGACAGTGCACTCGTGCTTGTTTCGCAAAATCATCCGGCGCTGAATAGTCATTATTGCCGTCTTGTAGTTGGCGAAACTCCTGATATGCCTGAAAATATTGCGGCAACACTTAAACCTGTGCGCTTGAACCGCGAAGTAATCACCAGTGCAGATCAGCTTAAAAAAGTGATCCAATCAGCTTTACAATAAAGGCGCAAAGCCAGGCAAGAGCACACTGCCACAAAACAATTCCAACTGCCCATTTTGCGCCAAGCTCACGTTTAATTGAAGCAATTGCTGCAACACATGGAGTATAAAGAAGACTGAATACTAAAAGTGCTGCCGCAGAAAGACTGGTCATTGCCGACTGAACTCCGCCAACAAAAAGAATCTCCATTGTAGAAACAACGCTTTCCTTTGCAATGAACCCGCTTACTAAGGCTACAGAAATCTGCCAGTTGCCAAGACCCAGAGGCTTCATAACCGGCGAAATGAGTTTTGCTATTGAAGCCAGAATACTTTGTTCTGCGTCGTCAACAATCTGGAACTGCCAGTTAAAGGTCTGCAAAAACCAGATTACTATTGTTGCAAGGAAAATAATTGTAAACGCACGCTGTAAAAAATCCTTTGCTTTTTCCCAAAGAAGCTGGGCTGTGTTACGAAGTCCAGGCATTCTGTAATTTGGAAGCTCCATTACAAAAGGAACTGCTTCGCCTTTGAAGATTGTTCCTTTATACAGGAGTGCTGCCAGAATACCAATGAGTATTCCGAGGAAATAAAGGCCTGTCATTATAAAGCCGCCGTGTTTTGGGAAGAACGCACTTACAAAAAATGCGTAAATCGGAAGCTTTGCGGTACAGCTCATAAATGGTGTAAGGATTATTGTCATTTTACGGTCGCGTTCACTAGGAAGGGTGCGTGTTGCCATAACTGCTGGAACAGAACAGCCAAAGCCAACAAGAAGAGGAACAATACTTCGGCCCGAAAGTCCTATTTTTCGAAGGAGTTTATCCATAAAAAAGGCAACTCGTGCAATGTATCCCGAATCTTCAAGCAGCGAAAGAAAGAAAAACAGCGTAACGATAACAGGCAGGAACGAAAGCACGCTTCCAACGCCTGTAAAGATTCCGTCGATAATCAGACTGTGAAGAACTTCATTTACATTGGCAGAGGCCAGAGCGTAATCGGTGAGGGCAGTGAGTTTGTCTATGCCTGCTTCTAAAAGCCCCTGCAGCCACGCCCCGATTACATTAAAGGTAAGGTAAAAAACAAGTGCCATAATTACAATGAACGAAGGAATTGCAGTCCATCTTCCGGTAAGAATTTTATCAATCTTCTGGCTGCGTTCTCGTTCTTTACTCTGTTTTGGTTTTTGTACACATTCGTCGCACAACTTAAAAATAAAAGAAAAACGCATGTCGGCAATGGCGGCACTTCGGTCAAGGCCTCGTTCACTTTCCATCTGCATTATGATGTGTTCAAGCATTTCCTTTTCGTTTACATCAAGGTCAAGCTTGTGCATAATGCGTTTGTCATCTTCGAGCAGTTTTGTTGCCGCAAAACGAACAGGAATATCTGCTTTTTCGGCGTGATCTTCTATTAAATGTATTGTTCCGTGAAGGGCGCGGTGAACTGCTCCACCATGGTCCTGCTTGTCACAAAAATCCTGGCGAAGCGGCGGTTCCTGAAACTTTGCAACGTGAACTGCGTGGGCAATAAGCTCTTCAATACCCTGATTTTTTTTAGCAGAAATCGGAACAACAGGAACTCCAAGGATCTCTTCCATTTTGTTTACGTCAATGCTTCCGCCGTTTTCTGTTACTTCATCCATCATATTCAGGGCAATTACAAGCGGAATGTTAAGTTCAAGCAGCTGCATTGTAAGGTAAAGGTTTCTTTCTATATTATTTGCATCAAGGATATTTATAATTGCGTGTGGTTTCTGATTTAATACAAAATCGCGTGAAACAAGCTCTTCGGCAGAGTAGGGCGACATTGAATAAATGCCCGGAAGGTCTGTAATAAGTGTGTTAGGATAACCTTTGATTGCACCAGTTTTCTGGTCTACTGTTACGCCCGGGAAGTTTCCTACGTGCTGATTTGAACCGGTAAGCTTATTAAAAAGTGTTGTTTTACCGCAGTTCTGATTTCCAACAAGCGCAAAGGTAATTGTAGTTCCATCCGGCAGCGGATTTTCGTCCTTTTTCTGATGGAATTTTCCGCCTTCGCCAAGTCCCGGGTGATGTGTGCCAGCAGAAGATGAGGTGGTTTCGACAGGCTCAACCACCACATTGGCGGTGGTTGAGCTTGTCGAAACCACCTCTTCCACTTCAATCTTTTCTGCATCTGCAATCCTCAGCGTAAGTTCATATCCGTGAAGCTCAAACTCCATAGGGTCGCCAAGCGGTGCATATTTTATAAGTGTAATTTCTGTGCCGGGAATAATTCCCATATCAAGAAAATGCTGACGTAATTCGCCGTTTCCACCAAGCTTTTTTACACGGACTGTGCCGCCGATTTTACATTCATGCAGAGTCATTTAGTTTTTTTCCTATGCTTTAAATGTAATACTAATCATTTTATTTTTCAAGATTTATTGAAACTCAACTCGCTATTGCTGTATAATAATTGCGGTGCGAAAAATATCGCGGAGGTAAAAAATAATGAACGTAGTTGTAATTGGAGCCCAGTGGGGAGATGAAGGTAAAGGTAAGATTGTTGATTATCTTGCAGAGGATGCTAAGTATGTTGTACGTTATGCAGGTGGTCCAAATGCCGGTCATACAATTGTAGTTGACGGAAAACAGTATGCACTTCATCAGGTTCCTTCTGGAATTCTTTATGCAGATAAAAAGGTTTTCCTTGGTTCCGGAATGGTAATTGATGTAGAAGCTTTCTTCAACGAACTTCAGATGCTTAAGGACAACGGAATTAATTGGGAAGGAAGAGTATTTATTTCTGATAGAGCACAGATCATTCTTCCACGATACCGCCAGATGGATAAAGACCGCGATGCTGCACGCAAACGACCAATTGGAACTACAGGACGAGGAATGGGAATTGCTTATGCCGAAAAAGCCCACCGCGATGGAGTTCGTCTTGCCGACTTGGACTGGCCTGAAAAAATGGCTGAATTTGACGGCGAAGACAAAGAATATCTTGATAAATACCGCGACCGCCTTATGAGCATGCGTGTTAATATGGCTGCCGAAATGTATAAAGTAAAGGGTGAAAATGTTTTGTTCGAAGGTGCCCAGGGTGCAATGCTCGACCTTGACAGCGGAACATACCCTTATGTAAGTTCTGGTGCTTCATGTGCTGCCGGTGCTTCTTCTGGTTGTGGAATTGGTCCACATGATCTTGACCAGATTGTTGGTGTATTTAAGGCTTACGAAACACGCGTTGGTAACGGACCAATGCCTTCTGAATTCAACAACGAAAGCGAAGGAGAACTTTGCCAGTATGTTCGCGATACAGGCCGTGAATATGGAGTTACAACAGGTCGTGCCCGCCGCTGCGGATATCTTGACCTTGTAGCTTTGCGCTATGCCTGCCGTGTAAACTCACTCGACGGACTTGTTCTTACCCACCTTGATATTTACGATGCAATGGATCAGATTGAAGCCTGCGTTGCTTACGAAATCAACGGTAAGCGCGTAACTGATTTCCCTGCAAATGTAAAAGAACTTGAAACTGCTAAACCAATCCTCGAAAAATTCAAGGGCTGGAAAACAGAACTCAAGAACTGCCGCTCTTACGAAGAACTTCCGGAAGAAGCACGTGCCTATATTAAATATATAGAAGATTACTGCGAAACTCCGGTAACAATTGTTTCTGTAGGCTACGAAAGAAAGGATACTTTTGTAAGAAAGAACCCTTGGAAATAAATTAACTTTTTTTCTTCTTTTTCTTGAAAAAATGAAGTTTAAGGGTTAAAATATAAGTAGTTATGAAAGTAGAAACAGTTGAATTGAGCATGGATGATATTCAAAATATCAAAGACGCGGTACGAGAAAGGCGGCCTGTAAATTTCTATTGTTACACGCTTACTCTCGAACAGAAACAGCGTTTCCAGAACATATTGAATGTATTCCTCAAAGAATGTGATGAATCATATTTATTTAACTGTCTTTCATATTGCCTTTTTGAACTTCTTGATAACGCAAGTAAAGCAAACGCAAAACGAATCTTCTTTAAGGAACAGAATCTTAATATAAATGATGCCGGTGATTATGCGAGTGGAATGAAGAACTTTAAGGACAATCTTTCTGATAACACCCAGCATTACAAGGACGAGCTTGAAGCAGGAAAGCTTCAGGTTCATCTTCAGCTTTCGGCAAATGATGTTATTTCGCTTTCGGTTTCTAACAATACAAAGATTACTGATGCTGAAGCAAAACGTATTCACGACAAAATTGAGAAAACAAGAGGTTATGAAAACGTTGCCGATGCCTTTGCTGATATTGACCAGACAGAAGGTTCAGGACTTGGAATTATTACAATTGTAATTATGCTGCGTAAGCTTGGACTTAGTATGGACTGCCTTAAATTCAGCACTACCGAAGATGAAACTGTTGCCACCATTGAAATTCCAAAGCACCTTTTAAAAGATGCCGAGGAATTGATGGAGCTTTAAAAAGCCCCGTCATCCCGAACTTGTTTCGGGATCTATTTCTTTTTCTTTGAAGAGGCCTTTTTTGTTGCAGGTTTCTTCACACTCGGTGCATAGGCCTTTGCAAACAATTCACACTTATATGCTGCCTTGAGTTTGGCGGCGCGTAAATCCTTAAACAACTTTAGAACATCCGGCAAAGCTTTTTCTTTTGCATTCATGAGCATTAAGAGCTCTGTAAGGTTTATGCTGTAATCAGTAATTTCTTTGTTGAACCATACAATGTTGTCAAAGGTATTTGCACCACTAAGGAATCGTCGGTGCTTGCTTATTACTAAGAGCTCTGTTATGCGTGCTGCAGCTGTGCGTCTTGCAGCTGGAGTTGCAAGCTTAGAAACATCACTCACGCGGGCAAGCAGGAACATTCTTGTAAGGTCAGCGCGGAGGTTCTTTCCAAGTTCTGTGTATTCACCAATAAACTGATTAAACTTGCGGGCAAAATTAAGGAAGTCTGCAAGTCCGCTCGTTGCATATTTTCCACTGAGTGCGCGGCAAAGTAAAACAATTTCGAGGTTTGGATCTGTACTTTCCATGAGTTTAATAAAGGCTGCAGGTTCTTTTGCATTTGCGATTGCCTTCTGTAAATCTGCAGGTTTTTTACCGGCTTTTGCATTGTGAACCTGAATGAGAAGCTTGATAAATTGTTGTGCATCCTTTGAAAGTGTGCAGGCTGCTGTTTTTTTAGAGTCGGCTTTTGCAGTTGATTTTGATTTTGTTTTTGCAGTCTTTGCAGCTTTTTCTTTGAAACTTCCTTCACTTGCTTTTTCAATTTTCTCACATTCTTTTTCAAAAGCAAGGGCTGGTTTTTCGGCTGCCTTAAGAATCTTGGTAACGTCTGCTGCCTTTACTTTAGACTCTTTTTCGTTAGTAATTGCCTGAACAAGCGGAGGCAGTACAACCTTTGCGTAATTTTCCATTGCGGCGTAAAGGTCTTTGTAAATAATTTCCTGCCAGGCAGATTCAATGTCTTCACAACCGGCACCGTTCAAGTGTTCGCAAAGAATTCTGTAGCGACCGTCGGCTTCGTCTGTTACCTGATGAATATCCATGTAAACCTGGTACTCAAAACCGTTGAGCATTACAAAAAGACCCTTTTCGCAAATCTCGCTGCTCTTACGGATAAACCACAGGTTGCTGCGGTTTTCGCGGAAGATACAGTATTTGTCGTCTTCGCCGTTGAGATTGAGTCCTTCAGAAATTGAACGTGAAACGAGTTTTGTTTCTTCACCGTTGCCTGTTTTTACTGCGTACGGGTCAGACTGCTTGATCCATCCGTAAGCGCGGTCGTATTTGTTATTGTATACAACAAAGGTACGTTCGCCGCCGCAGCCGTTTGAGTATGCAAATACGTTTTCGTTTACAACGCCATCCTGCCACAAATCATAGAAAAGGAAGTTCTCTACACCGCTGAACAGGTAGCGTTTTTTCATTAATGGGAATATTTCGCGCCAGTGTCTGTCTACAAGATACTGACTTGGTTTTTCGTCTTTGTAGGCCTTTGTGTATTCCATGCCGTACTTTTCTGTAAAGCCTTCAATCTGGCCGTGACCAAACATAGGCAAGCCAGGCATTGTAATCATAAGAGTACATACACCAAAGTATTTATCGCCGTCACCAAACTGAGCTATTGCAGTTTCTTCGTCAGGGTTATTCATAAAGTTTACGTAGCGCTTAAGAACCTGCGGGTCAAAGGTGATTGTATTTTTTACAGTTTCGCGGTATTTCTGATTTTCTTCTTTTTTGAGCATGTTCATGAAGGCCGAGTTATATACACGGTGCATGCCCAATGTGCGTACAAAGTATCCTTCCATCATCCAGAAGGCTTCGGCGAGCAGGAGTGTGTCAGGGCATTCGCGTGCAACACGGTCTACAACTTCACGCCAGAATTCATTTGGAATTGCAGCGTTGAACTGTTCGTAACTCAGGCCTGTTTCACTACGGGTTGCAATGTCTCCTCCGTGTCCAGGCTCCGGATACCAAAGTCGGCGGATAGATTTTTTAGCAAGAACCATTGCAGCATCAAAGCGGATAATAGGGAAGTTTTGTGCAACATGTAAAATTTCCTGCATAACAGCTTCGCGTGCTTCAGGGTTCAAAAAGTCTATCTGTGCGGTGTCGTTCCATGGGAGACCTGTACCGTCGTTTCCGTGGTAGATGTAGCGAGTGTCACCTGTTTGATTATCTACGCGCTTGAAAACTACAGAACAGTCATTTTTGCTGTAGTAGTGGTCTTCAAGGTAAAGAGAAACTCTTCCGTCTTGCGAAAGGTTTTCTCCATTAAATGTATAGTGTGGGAACGGGCAGTCACGTCGCTGAATAAAAAGATCAGGGCGGTTGATAACCCAGTCGCCGTCCATACCTGTGTGGTTAGGAACCATATCAGAAGCAAGACGGATTCCTCGCTGCCACAAGCGGGTACGTAAGTTTGCAAGTGCATCCCAGCCACCGATGTTCTGGGCAATGTTATAATCATAAAGTGAGTAGGCACTGGCAGCAGCTTCCGGGTTTCCACAAATCTGCTTGATTCGTCGGCTTGCTTTAGAGCGTTCCCAAAGTCCAATGAGCCAGAGTCCTGTAAAACCTTCATCACGAAGTTTGTCGAGTTCAGCATCCGGAATCTGGTCAAGTCGTGTAATAGGGTAGCCGTACTGCTTTGTTAGTTGGTCCAGCCATACAAGAACTGTTTTTGCAATAAGAATTACCTTTGGCATCCAGTCACTGTCCGGGCTGTAGCGCTCGTATTCGTTCATCAGGTTTTCAAAGGTGTAGGCAGACATATCAGGAAGGTCGCCGCCGCCAAAGCCATGCCAGGCAGCCTTTTCTTCTTCGCTGATTGTGTCCATTCCGGCTAAGATTCGCTTGAGCCATTCACCAAGGAATTCTGCCCAGTATTTCTGGATATATTCAAGCTGTCCCTTAAGACTTTCAGGAGCAAAAGCCTGTGGTTCCTTAAGAAGATTTATAAGATTATGGTCAAAAGGCCCGAAGGTTGGCTGAGATTTTGCGTATGCTTTAATGCTTGTCCAGGTTTTGCCGTAGAGTTTGTTTTTAGAAAGAGGTTTGTCGTCAAAAAGCAGTTTGAATGGTTTGAAGGCAGCATTTTCGTTTGCAAGGTGAAGGAGTATGAGCTCTTCGAGTGTCTGTTCGCGGTTTGAACGCTGTTCGCCAGTTGCAAGATCGGTGCCTTTTCGCATCAAATATTCGCGGGCAGTGCATTTTTCCTTATAAACTTCAACAGGCGGAAACTCCTGCAAAAAATCAAGAAGCAGACCGTCAATTTCTTTAGCTGTATATTGCTTTTCGAGTGCAGTCATCAGGTCGTGCATAAAGGTTGGTACCTTGTTTCGTCGGTAAAGCATACACACATAATGCAAAATCTCATCAATGAGTCCCATTGCATTGAGCTGGCCTGCACTTACGCGTTTATTTTCATCGCCTGTAACAGTATCAATATAATTATTAAAGAGCACCTGAAAGTTGCGAACGTTCCTCATGTTAGCAAAAACAACATTTCCGCTCGAAGCAAAAAGCCCTTCTTCAAAAGAGCAAAGGTCACGTACACGGCGGCTTATATGAAATTCATTATATGAAATATGCATTTTGTTCCTCTTATAGACATACTATTATAACACGAAAAATAAAAAAATGAGTAGAAAAAAAATATTTAAAAAAGTTGATAAAATAGTAAAATATGTATATAATTAACTCTAAAGTAAATAACTGTAAAGTTACTTAAATGAAGGTGCTTGTTATGGATCATTTAGAAGAAGTATTTATAGGACGCTCAGCAGAACTTGCATTTTTAGACAAGTTATATAATTCAAACAAATTTGAAATGCTTATCATGCATGGTCGTCGCAGAGTTGGCAAATCATATCTTCTTACTCATTTTGCAAATAAACATAAAGTGAATACGGTTTATTTTGTAGGTGATAAATGTTCAGAAAAAATAAATGTACAGAATTTTTGTGAAGAACTTGATAAAGTATTACAGGCAGGAGATTTTCTTAAATCTTTTGAAAGATGGAGTGATGTTTATTCATTTCTTAAAAATGCAGAAATTTCAGAGCGTTTGGTACTTATAATAGATGAATTCACTTATCTGTTTAAATCTAATCCTGCTTATGATTCTGGTCTTCAAATAGCAATAGATACAATATTAAAAAAGAAAAATATCTTTTTAGTGTTATGTGGTTCAGAGGTTTCTGTAATTGAAGATATAATTGATAATTCTTCAAAGCCGCTTTATGGTCGTAAAACAGCCGAACTTAAACTTTTTCCTTTTACATACAAAGAGGCTCGCGCATTTTTTCCAAATTACAATGACGAACAGGCTGTTACAGCTTATTCAATACTTGGAGGAATTCCTTTTTATCTTTCATTGTTTAATGATAAGCTTTCAATCAAAGAAAATATCATTAAGAATTGTTTATCCACAACTGGAGTTTTGTTTAATGAAATCGAAACACTTTTAAGAATGGAATTGAAAGAACCATATTTTTATAAAAACATTATGCTTGCTATAAATGGAGGTGCTTCAACTTTTAATACAATCAAAGATAAAGTGGGTGAAGAGCCTGCAAAAATAGCAAAGTATATTAATGTTTTGGTCAATCTTGGATTTATAAAAAAAGAGATACCTTGCGGCGAAAAACAAAATAGTCGCAATACACTTTATTCAATCTGCGATAATTATTTTTCGTTTTATTTTATGTTTATTTACAAAAAACAAAATATGCTTAATGGTCTTATCTCGCCAGAACTGTATTATGAAAATGAAATAACAAAGGAGCGTTTAAATGCATTTATCGGGCATAGGTTTGAGGGTGTTTGCGAAACTTTTCTTAAAGAATTGTTTTATAATGGAAAAATGCCTTTTTTCGCAGAAAATCTTGGCCGCTGGTGGGGAAATAATTCTGTTTTAAAGCGTCAGGAAGAAATAGATTTACTTGCACTAGACAGGAACAATGCACTTATTTGTGAATGCAAATATACTTCAGAAAAATTTGATGAAAAAGAATTGTCCGATTTGCAAGACTCAGCTCTTTGTATAAATCGCAAGAATAAATATTTCATGATTTTTTCAAAAAGCGGTATAACAAGCAGTGTACAAAAAAAAATAAAAAATAATCCTGCGTATACAGTTTTTTCAATTGAAGAGTTGATGCAGTAGAAAAATTCATCAAATTTTACTATAATTAACTGAAAACGGAGAAAAAAATTGTGCAAATCAAATCAAATCAAATCAAATAGTATAATTCTGCTCTTTTCTTTATTATTTTGCGGAATTTTTTTAACAATAACTTCCTGTAAGAATTTTCTTAACGCCGAAAATGTTGCAGACGAAATAAAAGAAGCAATAGAAATTGCAAATTCAAATCCAACAACAATTTATATAGAAGCGCCTAAAGATTCAGGAACCCTTTCGCAGACTCAGGTAAAGGTAAAAAGGAAAGAAAGTTTTGATTTAAAGTTCACTCCTTCAGATACCTGGCAGTTTATAACCTGGGAAGTTTTTGACCCGACCACAGATCAGATTGTTCAGGATTATATAAGTTTTAATGATGAAACAAAAACCGAAGTGAAAGTCAAATTATTAAAAGCCGCAGATAAGCTTATTATAAGACCGAAATGTTTTGAGCTACCGGCAGTAGTTTCATTTACACCGTCTTCATCACAAGCTGCTTATGCAAACGAGCCTATTGTAATTACTTTTAATACTCCTCTTACACAGGATGTAATGAAGTATGAAGAGGAATATATTTCAATAAAAGATAATTCAGAAAAGGTTTTTGAACTTTTTGAATCACCTTCTTTAAGTGATGATGGAAAAATTCTTTCTTTATACCCAAAGGGTGAACAACTATGCAATTATATAAGTTCAAAAAATGCCTCACTTCTTACAGTTAATGTAGCATTAGGTACAAAAATTATCAGGACAGAAAAATATAATAACAAGGTTTATACCTACTATCTTACACAAAATGAAAATTCCAGCTTTACGGTTAAGTATAAAGCCGAGGAAGAAAGAATAGTACCAAAAGAATACGATTTTTTTGCAACGGCCTCTGAACTTCATTTAAATAATATAAATACTATTTCTGAAAGCGCAAAGTTTACACCTGATGAAATAGCAGTTCAGGGTGAATTATCAGATGAAAACTATAAAGCAAAGCTTTTACAGAATCACATTAATAACACTTTTTATATTTACGGCCGCTATTATGATGCAGATTCAGGTGTAAAGAAAGTAACTGTTACTCATGAAAGAAAATATTCCAAGGATGGTTCTGAGGTTTATGAAATACCATCCAGCGAAGTTTCTTATGCACAGGAAAATGCAGAGTTTTTTACACAAGACGGTTATACCAGTTTTTGTATTAAATATGATATTGCAGATGACATGACAAAACCTGATTATGGCGATGGTGCAATACTTGTTAATGTAACCGTGCTTGATGGGGCAGGCAATAAAGCTGAATTAAAAAGTTTTACGGTTATAAAAGATTCTTTTTTTGATTTAACACAAGCATATATAGAAAATAATTCAAGAAAAAATAATGCATCAGGATGGTGGGCGAATATTGATCAATATGATGATGAAGACGATTTTTATGACTCTGTTCTTTATCCGGCTGCCAGACATATAATTTTAACAATGCCACAAAACTTTGTATCATACAAAAATATAAATCTGCGCAATTTGTCTAAATCAAAATTTTTTCTTGAATACATTTCAAAATCTGGTAAGACAAAACAAGAAATGACCCCAGATACGATAATGAATGGAACAAAGGAAAAATCAGTCTGGGTAATCGACTTAGATGTAGAAAGTGTTAATTCTCTGGAAATAACCTTGTATTTTGTAGATAACTTTGGAAACGAATATAAAAAAGTGTTTACCATGCCTTCTGATATTGATTATTTTCTTGGAGTTGATCCTCAAAACGGACGTTATTGTTTTAAGGTAGATACTGTTAGTGCAAGGGCTTTTGGAATCTATTGGACTAAAGATCGACGAACTGAATATTTACCTATAAAAACTGATTCATCTGCTTTTAGTTATAGTTTTCAATCGCCTGACAATAAGCTTTTATTTATAGCCTCTTATGATGGAGAACATGACCTTACAGGTGATTTTAAAAAGGTAACAGAGATTCTTCCACAAAATACTAGTGCTCAAACTGATAATCTTATCAAAGAAATTAGTTTTAAGGGAAGAGATTTTTCTGTTACTCTGCAAGACAATATATGGAATACGTATGGTTTGATTACTTATAGAATTAATATTGAAGGCTATTCTTTTGGTGGTTATATTACAAAGGACAAAGGAAACGTATTTACTGTTACAGATATTTCACATGATCATAATATATTAGAATATTGCCAAGAAATACCAGTTTCAATTTATGCTCTGGTCGAAGATACAAAAACAATAGCAAAAGAGGAAAAAACATACTGCATAAATAGAGCTGGCTCTGAGGGAGCCTATACTTATGGTATTACTAATGACAATCAACCCCCTGTTTTAAGTAATGCCCGTTTATTAAGGCCATCTGAACGAATTGAGATGTTTGGAAATGATGAAGAATATGTTGATGACATTTTTATCATTACAGCCACTGATTTTTATACTGATTCCAATAACAATATCTATACGAGTGGTATAAATCGTTTTGAACTTTATCTTAATAATGAGAAACAAGCTGTATTTAATGAAAATGATTTAAGACAAATTTCTGAAAATACTTATGTAATTCCGGTGTATGGAAGGTCTCGTGATAGTAATTTGAAAATTGATTGTAAATTGATTGTGTACGATAATAATGAGAACAGTTCAACTGTAACTGTTGAACATCCATTATATGGTGGATTTAGGGAATATGATTATTCAAATGGAATTTGTTCTTTCCTGATTTCGTGGTATAATAATGAAACAATAAATTATTATCTTCACCTGTATAAATTTGAAAACGGAAAGTGGAATTTTATTGATACTAATCCTCAATATATTAACAATTATTTAAGAATAAGAATTACATCTGAAGGCATTTATAAAATTATTCCAGAAACAGAGAAGAAAGATAAAAGTGGTATGAAAACAGATTCACCATATTTATTAAATATAAATCCAAAAAGCTCCGGTAATTATGACCTTCTCATGCAAAGCGGCAGCTCAAAAACTTCTTTTGCCATATCTTCTGACCAGCCTGTGTTTGTGCAGACTATAGTTACTGTAAAAGATTATAATACCTGTAAAACCTGGGATGCTGCCACATGGGAAAGTAATACCCCTCATCATATAGGCGATTCTGTTTTGGAATTCAGCCCCGATGATCACAGCCCAAAACGCTACGCAGTACCTGTGGAAAAAATTCACAAAGACGAATGTTACGTAGTAATAGTTCATTTTTCCGACGGCCACACCGAAATGAGCGAAGTGTTTGTTAAGGAATAAGCTCTATTTCCATAATTTCATAGAAGTTGCAGCAAAGGGCGCGAGCAAGGTTGTTTATTGTCTGCCCCGAAGCCTGGTTTATGTCGTTCTGGCGCTGTTCGTAAAGCTGGATCATGCGTAAAGAAACTCCGCTAAGCTCAGAAAGTTCTTTTTGGGTAAGGCCGCGTGCTTTACGGATTTTTTGCAGTCGGGTAGGTGAGGCTGCTTTGTTTGCTAAAATGATTTTATTTGCCGTTGAAACAAACTTTGAAATGTCTGCTTCGTGAAGAATGTAGCGAGAAAGAATTTCTGAAGGAACAAGGCCGTATTCCTGCAGGTCAGAAAATTTTAATCCTGAATACCACTGATAATAGGCAAGTACCCAACCAAGCCAGAATTCCTTTCCTAGTTCGATTTTTGGGTTATAAGGGAACTTGGGTGCAGCGCCAATTTTTGTAAGTACATTTTGTGCCAATTCAATTCCACACATTCCTGCAATATATTTTGGATTTGCGTGTTCAAATTTCTGTGCTACTTCTGACTGAATAAAATATAGGAAGAACTGGTCGCCGTCATATTTAAGGAGTCTTATTGCATAATCAAACATTACAGCAAGGTTTTGCTGGGCATCATTTAAATAAAATTTCTGGTATGCGCGTGTCGCCATTTTTTATTCCTCCTCGTAGAATATCCATAACAAAAAGTTCGTTTAAATATGTAAGTTCTGATTCTGAATGCATTTTAATGAATGTATTTCGTGCATCACTATCGCGGAGCTTTTTTTTAGGATAGTAAAAGTTTCGGTCTGCTAAAGAACTTGAAATAAAAGTAATTTGCGAAAAAGCTTTTTTTGATTTTAATACAACCTGTTCACCAAGTTTTCCTAAATACATTGCCTGATTAAGCTTCTGAATAGAAATTGTATTGTTCAAAAAAGCTTTTGCAAAAGCAAAATAAGAATCATCGGCACGGTAACCACGGATTATATCAAATTTACGGTAAGGTATTGCAAAGTTTTGTAAGAGATATTGTTTTGCTGCGGTTGAAATATCTGAGGTAAGTTCAAAAATTCTATTTTCAAGAAGGATGGTGAGCCAGTTTAGAATATTATATTTTTTGTCTGAGAGATTCAGAACAGAAAGACCTTCAAGATTCAGTTGATATTCATTTGCAAATCCATCTTTTTCTTCTGTACAGCCCCATTCTTTTGCAAGCTCAATATTTTCGGTGCAATAAAATCCGTAGCCGTAATCGTTTTTTGGATTTCCAAAATGATATTGAGGAACTTTAATAATGTTTTCCGAACCGTGATAAAGTTTGATTTTTTTCATAGTTTAAACTATCGTTATAACGATACTTTTATTATATCGCTATAACGATAGTTTTGGCAAGTGAAATCTACTTTCTGCCGGCAGTTGCTTTTATCTTCTGAATAAGCCCGTCATCTTTTGCAAGTTCTTCTACCGTACACGGCATTCGGTAGGTCCAGTTGAAAGCTGTTACTGTGCCCGGGATGTTTATGCGTTCGTCGCTTGCTTTGGGTAACCAGAAGGATTTTTCCATATACAAGAAATCCTGCAGCGGTGGTATGAACCATTGGCTGGCGCTGGTTGATGACACTTTTAAGATTGTCTGTGCGAGCTCTGGAGTGAAATCCTGTTGTGCTATGGCTTTGGCGCCCTGTGAAATTTCATTTTCTGGTTTATCAAACAATGGGCCTTCTGCATCTTCTTTAAGTCCGAATGCAGCAGGATTTGCTTTTATAAAGGCTTCTACGCTTTGTTTTTCGGTTTCCCACCATTCGCGGAGTGTACTTGAATCGTGAACAGAAGTTGTAGTAACGCTGAGCGGCTCATAATTTTTGAATGGAACATAAGGCTGATCAGGCTCACCCCATTCTCGGCACCAGCGTACAACACGCAGACCAAGAATATTATGCTTTTTCATTGTCTCCGGCACACACGAAATACCAACTCCTAAATCTTCACCGCATGGTACCATTTTAAGACCGCTGGTTATTGCATTAAAAATCTCGTCGGCTTGTTTTTTCCAAAGGCTTGTGTTTTTCTTTCCAAGCTGGGTGAACAGTTCTTCGAGCGCTGTTTTTTCTGCCTCGTTCAGTGACTTCCACGAAGTAGACTGATTGTAGGTCCAAAGCGGAATAAATTTGTTTTTGCTAACTTCCAGCAGAGTTCTGTTTGACCAGTATTCACTCAATTTCTGGCGGATTTTTTCTTGTGCAGGTTCGTCAACAAAAGCTGTAAGATTCAGATTTGCAAGCTGTGCGTTTCCTTTAATTGAATTATCAAAAAGCCAGAGCTCCTCGTTTCCAATTTGGGTACAGCAGGTTTCAAGAATCTTGTGAGCAACTTCGCGGTTCCAGGTAATGTCTTCTACGGCACTTGTTGGAATATGCGGACGGCTTAGCCAGCGAATTCTGTCGTCGTCAAAACCAAGCTCGTATAGGTCATCAATTTTAAAAGAAGCATAAGGCTCTGTGTGGCCTGTGAGAGCGTTGCAGTCTGTGCTTGGAATTGCCCATATGCGGAAGAAGCCCAGAATGTGGTCTAAGCGGTAAGCATCATAATAGCGGGATGCAGTTTTGAGCCGCTGCTTCCACCAGCTGTAATCCTGTGCTTTAAGATTTTTCCAGTTGTAAGTAGGGAAGCCCCAGTTTTGTCCGGCAGGATTTTCTCCGTCGCTTGGGGAACCGGCACGCAGATCATGATTAAAGAATTCCGGATAAGCCCAGGCATCGCAGGAATCTTCGTTCATGAGGATTGGCATGTCGCCTTTGAGAAGCAGCCCCATCTTATGAACTTCTGCAACAGCCGCTTCAAACTGTCCGGCGGCAAGCATCTGGCACCAGGCGTAAAAAAGATGTTCCTTTTTAAAGGCCTTTGTGTTCCAGCGTCTGGTAATCTGCTCGGCAGTGATTTCCTTATCATCTTCATGCCAGCTTTTCCAGCTTGCCTGCATGTAGTTCCATTTAAGATTTTTGTAAACTGCGTAGGTTTTTATCCAGCTGTTTGATTTAATCCAGCTTTCCAAAGCATCATCTGGAGTGCCGGTTTTTCCAACCTGGGTTGCATCATAAAGCTTCATCAAAAGGGAAGTTTTTGTGTTCAAAATTGAATCGTAGTCGTAACGAAGGGTGTATGCGTTTGAGGCAACAAAATCATCGTAGGCTTTCTTGAATTTTGCGTCTGATTTGTATAAATCGTCAAAACCGGGAACATCCTTAATGCGGATATAAATTGGGTGCAACGCAAATGCCGAAAGTCCCGAGTAGGGTGAACTTTGAGTCCCGGTATCATTTACAGGAAGTAATTGAATTATACCAAGCCCCGCTTCCTTGCAAACTTTAGCAAACGGAACAAGATCTGCAAATTCCCCGATTACAGGATTTTCTTTTGTATATAAGGCGCCAAGCGGCACAGCCACGCCTGTCAATTTTTTGAACGATTTTTCTGCCATAATGAGGTTATTATACCACGGAATTTGCAAAAAAGAAATTCATTTGATGAAGTCTAGCAATGCCACACCGGTGTCGCCAACTTGTTGCTGAATGGCTGCGGACGTGTAAAATCTGGTAGCCAGCTTGTGTCGTCGGTCAGTTCCTGGTAGAAGAGAAATTCAAAATCGTAGGCTTCTATAAGGTCCTGGATGTCTTCGAATTCCTGGGCGTTTACAAGTCGGTTTTCTAAATGGGCTAGGGAACGGCTGCGGGCATCAAGTTGTTCGCGTGGTTCATTAAAAGGCACTGGGGTATACTGATTCATAAGCGAAATAATTGCACGACCTTCTGTATTTTGTTTGAGCCAGGCAAGAACATCTGCTGTCTGTTCAAATTTTCCAGGCATAAAAAGATGACGCACAATTACTCCAGACATCATTTTGTCGCGGGGCTGGCCAGGTTCTGCCCATTCGGCGGGTTTTGCGTCTGGTGGTTCTGGGATGCTTTCAATTTTCAATGGATTATTTTTTATCATCCAGCTGATGGCTTTTGTAGCGGCGTCGGGATAATCAGGTGCTGCAAAAAGTTCGCGTGACATTTCTCCATCAAGAGTTTTCAAATCCGGAAGCCAGATTGTAACGAGTCCCTTCAAAAGATCCAGCATTTCAACTGTCTCGTACGCAGAGCTGTTCCAGCAAAAAGGAATTGTAACTCCACCGTCGCGGGCTGCACGTAAATATTCTGCGATTTTTGGAATGTGATGGCTTCCTGTTACAAGATTTATGTTTTCTGCACCAGCGGCCTGAAGTTTTAAGCAGATGTCTACAAACTCAGAGCGGTCTACTGTTCGTCCAAGTCCATCCTGACTTATCTGATAGTTCTGGCAAAAGGCACAACGCAAGGTACAGCCTGTAAAAAAGATTGTTCCGCTGCCACCAAAAACTGTGATTAAAGGTTCTTCTCCAAAATGAAGTCCCGCAAAGGCAATGCGAAGGTCAGAAGGTTCCCGGCAAAAGCCAACACTCGGTCCCTGGAACAATGAGTGGGGTCCCTGAGGCTCTCGAAGGGTCGCACTTGCTTCAACTCTGTTCACCCCACATCGTCTTGGGCATTGTACACACTTTTTATAAAGAGCTTCCAAATCCAAAATCAGTAGGCTCCCTTTGAAACTAAAATCATCATCATGTCCTGAAGAATGTTTACAGGTAAATCTTCTGCTTCGTAATTTACAAGGCGTCCAAGTTCCTGCCAATCTTCATTTGTAATCAAATCCTGATCTTCATCACTGTTGTCCAAAAATGCAAGAAAGGCACCAAGCTTTGCAGTGTTATCGGTACTTGGTTCGTAAGTTAAATCTGTACCATTAAGAATATATGTGTTTTCCCAATATTCAAAAACAGAACCAGGCAACCCCATAGGGCAGGAGGTTGCTCGTTCAAAAAGATTTCTTAAATCATCACGAATATCATTGTAGCCCGAAAATCCAGGTTTGTTTTGTCGTGCATGCTTTTTTGTTTTTTCTACATCACTTAAAAATTTTCCGATATCTGTCATACGCATTATTATAGAATTAAAATGGGGTCTGTACAACAAGTGTGGATTGTCATTGTCGGGCTTGACCCGACAATCTGTTTTACAATAGACTCTTTGTATGTTTTCAGATACACACTTTCACTTTAAGATGATGACAGAAGAACGCGGCGTGGATGGAGTTGAAGTTTTAACAACAATGGCCCAGCGTGATTGTTTTTTTGGACTTGATATTGGCACTCGCGCCGGAGATTTGCAGGGAAGAAAGCTTGCCGTAGAAAAATGCATAGAGGGGATGACAGACGCTCAACTTGCAGATAAAGCCCGTTCCTTTATGTACTTTTCTGCCGGAATCTGGCCTGATGTTGAAAGCATTAAAGACAGGGAAAATCAGGTGAAACTTTTGCGGGAGTCTATTACTCCAGATTCAATCATCGCTGTAGGTGAGTGCGGACTTGACCATCACTGGAACCCAAGTGGCGAAGACGGCCGCTGCGAAGAAGATTTTGATGAACAGGTTTATCGTGGAGAACGCGAACTTTTTGAAGCACAGATTGAACTTGCACGCGAGTTACAGCTCCCGGTCATTGTTCACAGCCGCGACGCCTTCCAGGACACACTGGAGTGCATAAACAACATAGGCTATCACAACGGAATTATTCACTGCTACAGTTACGGCATTGAAGAAGCCCGCGCTTTCTTAGACCTTGGCTGGTACATTGCACTTGGCGGCGGCATAACTTACACAAAAAAATCAAAGCTCGAGCAAATGCAACAGCTTATCCGCTTTATTCCTTCCGACCGTCTGCTCACTGAAACTGATGCCCCATATCTTGCACCGGTTCCTTTCCGAGGTCAGGTTAATTCACCTGTTCTTGTAGAGCATGTTTTTAATTACATTGCCCAGACCCGCGGCATTACCGTAGACGAATTAAACGCAACAGTAGATTCAAACATAAAATCATTATTTTTCTGATATTCCTGAAATTATGTGATATAATAGTTTTACTAGGAGGAGCGTTATGCAAACAGCAGCTTTGGTTTTGGGAATTGTTTCCCTTGTAATTGCAGTTGGTGGTGGAGCCGCCGGAATGGGTTGGATTGGTTCAATCTGTGGTATTCTTGCAATCATTTTTGGTGCACTTGGAATGAAGGCTGGTGGACCTCAAAGAAAAACTGCTAAAACAGGTTTGATTCTTGGAATTGTGGCACTTTGCTGGGGACTTATTGTTACAGTAGCATGTCTTGCCTGCATTGGTGCGGGAGCAGGAATTGGAGCTGGACTGGGACTCTTTGACTAAACTCTTCTTTTGAGGATGTTCCCTTTTATAAATCTTGGTTTTATAAAACTACCTCTTTACGGTCTTATGATTGTAACTGGTATTCTGAGCGGTGGAGCAATCTGTAAAAAATTGTGCGCTGTTCAGAATATCAATTTTTATGATTTTATAATAATTTGTGCAGTTGCTGGCGGACTTGGTTTTGCAGGCGCCAAGCTTTTGTATATTCTTGATTTTTACACACCCAAATATTTTTTTAAGGCGCTGGGCAATATGCTGCTTCACCCAAAATCTTCAGGGCTTATCGAAGGCGGATTTGTTTTTTACGGCGGATTACTTGGCGGCATTGCAGGATATTTTCTTGGAATAAAAATTGCAGGAACCAATGTGCGTACTTTTTTGAATACTTTTGCTTTTGCAATTCCTTATGTTCATGCCTTTGGCCGCATAGGATGTTTTTGTGCGGGCTGCTGTTATGGAATTGAATATACAGGCCCTTTGTCTGTTGCAGGGCATTTTCCGATTCAGATTGTTGAGGCGGCGTTGCTGTTTGTGTTTGCTTTTGTGATGTTGGGGTCGCTCCTGAGTCACCAACGTCATGCCGAACTTGTTTCGGCATCCGTGCCACTATTCCTATATTACATCCTCTACTATTCCATCCTCCGATTTTTTCTGGAGTTCCTGCGCGGCGACGAAATAAGGGGCAGTGTGAGTTTTGGAGGTGTCGTTTCGCTTTCAACTTCCCAGCTCATCAGTCTGATTTTATTTATGGCCGACATAATCCTTATTGTTTTGATAAAATGCCGC
This sequence comes from Treponema sp., assembly GCA_017617115.1. Lineage (GTDB taxonomy): Bacteria > Spirochaetota > Spirochaetia > Treponematales > Treponemataceae > Treponema_D. Next base: position 13,940 of record JAFZXA010000026.1, on the reverse strand, counting down.
AAAAGTGATAAAGTAAAACAAGAAGAGGCAACAGAAACCCAAAATGATTAGTACAACTCTTTGTTATATAGAAAAAAATAACTCATATTTAATGCTCCACCGCACAAAAAAGCAGAAGGATGTTAACAAAGACAAATGGATTGGCATTGGCGGAAAGTTTGAAAACTGCGAAAGTCCCTTTGACTGTGTAAAGCGCGAAGTTTTTGAAGAAACAGGTTTTACTTTGAATAAGCCTGAATACCGCGGTCTTGTAACTTTTGTTTCACGCACTTCCGACGGAGCCGAGCCTTATTATGAGTTAATGCACATTTTCTGGTGCGGCGACTTTTCTGTACCCGAAGGCAAAACTTACAACGACCTTCCCATGTGTGATGAAGGTGAGCTTGCCTGGGTACCAAAAGAAAAAATGAAGGATTTACCTCAGTGGGAAAGTGATGTTTTGTTTTTGGATTTAATAGAAAAGCGATCTCCGTTTTTTTCCATGAAAGTAGAATATTTTGACGGAAAAATGGTCCGCGCCGTGCAGGAGAATTAGCTGATGAAAACTAAAGTAAAAGAACTCTCATACGAACAGGTTCTGTCTCTCAGACCAGAAAAATCTCGTAAACCTATAAAGCCCGGTCTTTTCTGGCGTCGTCTTATGGTGCTGCTTGGTAAGGGTGAACTTAAGGCAACAAACTTTAAGGCAAATTATATCGGCATGGAAAAGCTTGGAAAACGCGAACCGTGTCTTATTCTTATGAACCATTCCTGCTTTACAGACCTTTTGATTGCAGAAACTGTTTTTGCTAAACGACCTATGAATATTGTGTGCACCAGCGACGGTTTTGTTGGAAAGAACTGGCTCATGCGCCACCTTGGCTGTATTCCAACAAACAAGTTTGTTACCGATTTTGTCCTTGTAAAAAATATCAAATACGCACTCGAAAAGCTTAAAACTTCTGTTCTTATGTACCCCGAAGCAAGCTATTCCTTTGACGGTACTGCAACACCGCTGCCGGATACTCTTGGAAAATTCTTAAAACTTCTTAAAGTGCCGGTTGTAATGGTGCGCACTTACGGCTGCTTTGCCCGCGACCCTCTTTACAATAATCTTCAAAAGCGTCAATTAAATATCAGTGCCGATATTAAATATCTTTTATCGCCACAGGATATTGAACAAAAAACTCCGGCAGAACTTAACCAAATCCTAAAAACAGAATTCACCTTTGATAACTGGGAATGGCAGAAGCAGAACAATGTAAAAATCACAGAACCTTTCCGTGCAGATTATTTGAACCGGGTTTTGTATAAATGTTCAAAATGTGGAAGGGAAGGAGAAATGTATGCCCGCGGAATTGAACTTAAATGCACGAGGTGCGGTGCAAAATGGGATTTGACCGAAGATGGTTCCTTATTGGAAAAATCAATCGGACACTGGACTTCCGATGGAAGTAAAAATATTTTTGACAGTGTTCCCGCCTGGTTCCAATGGGAGCGCGAGCAGGTACGCAAGGAAATAACGGAAGGAAAATATCACCTTAAAACCGATGTTGAAATTTACATGATGGTAAACACAAAAGCAATTTACCACGTAGGGCAGGGCACACTCGAACATTCTGCAAAAGGCTTTGTCCTGGACGGCTGCAACGGCAAACTCCACTACGAGCAAAAACCAAAAGCCAGCTACAGCCTTTATTCCGACTATTACTGGTACGAAATAGGCGACATGATCTGCATCGGCGACATGAAAACACTGTACTACTGCTTCCCAAAACAAGCCGGCGACATAGTTGCCAAAGCCCGAATTGCTACGGAAGAGTTGTATAAATTAAGTACATTGTAAAAAACTCCAATTTGCGATATATTTTAATTATTCTTGAAAAATATCAAAATGTTAGGTATAACTAACATTATACAGGAGATAAATTATGTCAGAAACAATGCACGCATTGGAAAAGAACCCTAACTGGAAGGGTAGACGTGGTCCTGTTGTCCTTGTAATTATGGATGGCGTAGGATATGGAAAGTACGAAGAAGGTGATGCTGTAAAGGCCAGCCGCATGAAGTACCTTGACTGGTTTACTGCAAACTGCCCTCATACAAAGCTTAAGGCACACGGAACTGCTGTAGGTCTTCCAAGCGATGATGATATGGGTAACTCTGAAGTTGGACACAATGCTATGGGTTGTGGCCGTGTATTTGCTCAGGGTGCCAAGCTCGTTGGCGAAAGCATTGCAAACGGTTCTATGTTTGCTGCCGACACCTGGAAAAAGCTTATAAAAAATGTAAACGACAAAAACGGAACCCTTCACTTTATTGGTCTTGTTTCTGACGGAAACGTTCATTCACACATTGACCACCTTAAGGCAATGATTACACAGGCAAGCAAGGATGGAGTTAAAAAGCTCCGCGTTCACGCACTGCTCGATGGTCGTGACGTTGATCCTACTTCTGCTTTGAATTATATTACTCCGCTTGAAGAATTCCTTGCAAGCTTTGCAGGCTTTGATTATCAGATTGCTTCCGGCGGCGGACGTATGTACATGACAATGGACCGCTACAATGCAGACTGGAGCATGGTAGAACGTGGATGGAAGGCTCACGTACTTGGTGAAGGCCGCAAGTTTGAAAGCGCAACAAAAGCAATTGAAACATACCGTGCCGAAGTTCCGGGCGTACTTGACCAGGATATGCACGAGTTTGTTATTGCTAAGGATGGAAAACCTGTTGGAACAATCGAAGACGGCGACTCAGTCATTTATTTCAACTTCCGCGGTGACCGTGCTCTTGAAATGACACGCGCATTTGAAACACCAAAGGGCGGAGATCTTCCATTTGACCGTGTACGCGTTCCTGCTGTTGAATATGCCGGAATGATGGAATACGACGGAGACGCTCATGTTCCAGCTCAGTACCTTGTAAATCCACCAAGCATTGACCGCACAATGGGTGAATACCTTACAAAAACAGGTGTAAAGCTTCTTGCAATTTCTGAAACACAAAAGTACGGACACGTAACTTACTTCTTCAACGGAAACAAGCAGGGCAAGTTTGACGAAAAGCTCGAAGATTATATTGAAGTTCCAAGTGACGTAGTTCCATTTGAACAGCGCCCATGGATGAAGTGTGCAGAAATTACAGACAAAGTAATTGAAGCAATCAAGAGCGGAAAGTATGACCACATCCGCTTGAACTTCCCTAATGGTGATATGGTTGGACACACTGGTGTATTCAATGCAGTAGTTTGTTCTATGGAAGGAATGGACTTGCAGCTTGGACGCCTTAAGGCAGCCATTGAAGAAGCAGGCGGAATCCTTTGTCTTACAGCAGACCACGGAAACAGCGATGACATGTACGAGCACGCAAAAGACGGCAGCGTAAAGAAAGATGCCGACGGCGAACCAAAGGCAAAGACAAGTCACTCGCTCAACCCGGTTCCTGGAATTATCTACGACCCTGAATACAAGGGCGAATACGATCAGGCAAAACTCAACGAAGGTCTTGGAATTTCAAGCTGGCCTGCAACACTTATGACTCTTATGGGTTACGTGCCTCCTGCAGATTACGACAAATCTATTATTAATCTAAAATAGTGCTCAACCTGACAAAGTAAACTTTGCAGGTTAGCACAAACATCTGCGGACGACTCTTTGAGTAGCCGCAGAAACCAGTTTCAAAGCTGACAGCCCTTAGGGCTGCAGTTTAAACCATAAACAATATGGAAAAAATCCGTGCAAACAGAAACAGAACAATTACTCTTACGGAAGAAGAAAAAACTGAACTTCGTAAGAGTTTTGTTCGTGTTGAAGGTGGTTTCGACAAGCTCAACCACCGCGACTTAACAATCAATGCCAACTTACTGGACGCCCTTCCATTACTACCCGACGCCTTTGCAGACCTTATAATCATAGACCCGCCGTACAACCTTACAAAAGATTTTAACGGAAACAAATTCAATGCCCGCACACAAGAAGCCTACGACGAATACCTTGCAAGCTGGTTTCCTCTGGTGTGCAAAAAACTTAAGCCAAACGGCTCGCTTTATCTTTGCGGCGACTGGAAATGTACATCATCACTGCAGCGGGCAATGGAAAAAGAACTTACTGTTTTAAACCGCATAACCTGGCAGCGTGAAAAGGGCAGGGGTGCAAAATCAAACTGGAAAAACGGCATGGAAGATATCTGGTTTGGAGTAAAAAATGCTGACGACTATTATTTTAATGTAGAAGCCGTAAAGCAAAAGCGTCGCGTAATTGCACCTTATAAAGTAGACGGAAAACCAAAAGACTGGGACGAAACTCAGGAAGGAAACTACCGCCTCACATATCCGTCAAACTTCTGGGATGATATAAGTGTGCCGTTCTGGTCTATGCCCGAAAATACAGACCACCCGACACAAAAACCCGAAAAGCTTTATGCAAAACTTATTCTTGCAAGCTCTCGCCCCGGTGACCTTGTTTTTGACCCGTTCTTAGGAAGCGGTACTGCAAGTGTTGTTGCAAAAAAACTTGGACGCCACTACTTGGGAATTGAAATGAACGAAGAATACTGTCTGCTTGCCCAAAAACGCCTGAAGCTTGCAGAAACCGACAAATCAATACAAGGCTACTGTGACGGAGTTTTCTGGGAACGCAATACCGCACAGCTCCAGAAAAAGCAGGATTAGCATGGCTGAAATATATTTAATGATGAACAAGCCTAAGGGCTATGTATGTTCTGCCGCATCTGATTCACACAAAACTGTTTATGAACTTTTGCCGCCTGAATTACAGAATCTTGTAAAAAACGCCAGACGAGGTCACCGCCTGCATACAATAGGAAGACTAGACGCAGATACAACAGGTCTTTTGCTGCTGACAACGGACGGAAAGTTTTCACACAAGATTGCAGCTGCAGGAATGACAAAAACTTACCTTGCCACATTAAAAAATCCGGTTACACAGGAGCTGCAAGCACAATATAAAACTCGTGCAGCCCAAGGCCTTATTCTCCCACCCGAAAAAAAAGCACCGGAACAACAGGCAGCACCGGCACAAATAAAGTTTATTTCACAAAACACCGCCCAGATTACAGTAACCGAAGGAAAGTTTCACGAAGTCCGCCGCATTTTCAAAGCACTTGGAAACGAAGTCGCCGAACTTGAACGAATTGCCATAGGCCCCCTAAAACTTCCAAAAGACTTACCGTATGGTGCGTACAAAACATTTTCAAAAGACTTTTTTGACATATAATTTTGAATGCGTTATAATATTATTAATCTTAAACAAATGGGAGATTTCTTATGAAAAAGATTACTAAATTAATTGCTGTGCTTTCACTCGTAGCCAGCGTAATAATGATGTGTGGTTGTGGATTAAAAAGTGCAATAGATGCAACACATAACAAATGGTATAAATATGTCAGCGCAGAAGGTGTTAGTGTTCCGATTGGAGATGATACTTCTGAATCTAGTGCGACTGCTGCAACTCTAAAGGGTGCAGATTTTTATCTTTATTTTGATGATGATAAAGGTTTGCTTGTTGTAGTACAAAAAGATAGTATTCAATCTGTAGATATAGCGGGAGGTCTCTTAACACAGGACATAACAGTTACTACAGGTGCTCAAAAACAATATACTAAAGAACAATTTGGTACAGCAAAATGGGCTACATTAGTTGCAAGTGGAAAAATCATACCATCTGATACACCAAAGTTTATTTCTGATCATAGTCACTGTATTGATGTTTCTGAAGCCTTAGGTAATGGTATTCAATGGAAAAAGGTTTTAAGAAATATTCTTATTAATCAATTGTTAGGTGAAGATATCTAAAATCCAGAAACGGCGTTAGCCGTTTCCAATCCGTGTGACAATCAAGGGGGGAATCTTTCCCCCTCTTTTTTTTGTTTCTTTTTTATGACAACGGGTGTATAATAAAATATCATGCTAGAAATACTTAATGATCAGGATTATGAAAAATTCCGTAAGGTTATTTATGACCAGTGTGGAATTACTTTTTCGGCTACTAACAGGTCTATTCTTGACAGCCGCATAAAGGATTTGCTTCGTAAAAAAAATATTGCAACTCCTGCGGAATATCTTGACCTGGTTTTGAAGAATTCCGAAGAAATGAAAATTATGCTCGACTCGGTTACTACAAACCTTACAAGGTTCTTCCGTAATCAGCCGCATTTTGATGCTTTTATTAATTATGTTATTCCTGCTGTCATTGAGCAAAAGAAGAAGGGCACCGACAGAACTATAAAAATCTGGAGTGCAGGCTGCTCTACCGGCGAAGAGCCTTACACCATAGCAATGATTATGAAAGAAATCTGCCCGCCTGGTTTTGATTTTAGAGTTACTGCTTCTGATATTTCGCTTAAATCGCTTATGGTTGGACAGCAGGGCTTTTATGCAGACAATAAAGTAGACGGCATTCCAGAAAACTATCTTGCCAAATATTTTACAAAGGTTGACGGCGGATATCAGGTAAAAAAGGAACTTCAGGATACAATTCACTTTGACTACCATAACCTTATGAACGATTCTGGTGCGCGAAACCTTGATGTTGTTTTCTGCCGTAACGTTCTTATTTATTTTGACGAACCTGCTCAGCTGACTGTTATAAACCGTTTCTGGGATTCTATGGCTGCTCAGTCGTATCTGTTTATTGGTCACTCTGAATCTTTGTTTGGTATGAAGACTCAGTTTGAATTCTTAAAAACCCAATGGGCGTGTCTTTACAAAAAGAACAGGTAAGTTTTTATGGATAAGATTTCTGTAATGATTTGTGATGATTCTGCTCTTATGCGGAATCTTATTGGCCGTATTATTTCTGATTACGACGGACTTGAAGTTGTAGGTAAAGCAGAAAACGGCCAGGATTTGCTCGATAAAATACCTGTTTATAAGCCCGATGTAATTCTCCTTGATATTGAAATGCCTGTAATGACCGGCGTTCAGTTTCTTGAAAAACGAAAGCAGCTTCATATTGATATTCCTGTAATTGTTCTTTCGAGCATTGCTACTCAGGGTGCGGCTGTTACTATGCGCTGTCTTGAGCTTGGCGCTGCCGATTTTATTACAAAGCCGGGCGGTTCTTCTGTTACCCTTAAGATTGGCGATGTTTCTGATGAAATTATAGAATATGTTTCAAGCTATGGTGCGTCTTATGCGGCTATGCACGGTAAGACTGTTCCGGATCCTGATTATTTTAGTCATCTTGTTAAGCTTAAGGCTGCTGAACGTTTTGTTGTTCAAAAGAAGGGTGAAGATGGTGCAAAACTTGCTGCTATTTCTAAAACTGAATTTGTGCCTCCTGCTTCGTGGACAGCTCCGCGCAATAAAGAGCCTGTTGTTATTAAACCTGAGCGTGAAGGTGGCCGCATAGAAATTATTGCTATTGGTATTTCTACCGGTGGCCCTAATGCCCTGCGCGATATGCTTGCAAAGATTGACCCTGAATTAAAGCAGCCAATTCTTGTTGTTCAGCATATGCCTGCCGGGTTTACCGCCGAATTTGCAGAAAGTCTGAACCGTGTTTGCCCGCTTGAAGTTTCTGAAGCAAAGAACGGAGAGCCTGTTTTGGGTGGTCATGTTTATATTGCTCCGGGAAACTATCATCTTATGGTCGAAAAGAGGTCTCTTAATGCAATTATCCGCTTAACTCAGGATGATTTGCGTAACGGACACAGGCCTTCTGCCGACTGGCTTTTTGAATCTGTTGCAAAGCAATATGGTAACCACGCTCTTGGTGTTATTATGACCGGTATGGGTCGTGATGGTGCTGCCCAGCTTGCCGAAATGCGTAAAAAAGGTGCATGGACACTTGGACAGGATCAGGCCAGCTGTATTGTTTACGGTATGCCAAAGGTTGCTTGGGAAATGGGCGGTGTTCAAAAACAGGTACCGCTTGAGTGTCTTGCGGCCGAAATAAGTCATCTTGCCCGCGCACACCTGGATCACTAGAGCTTCACACCAAGTTCCTTGTAGGTGTCGCGAAGGTTATACAAAGCATTTTCATCGTAAGGATTATTGCAAAGCGCCTGTTCAAAGTGCTCGGCTGCCAGGCTATATTGTTCCATATTAAAAAGTGCAACTCCTGCAAGGTTCCAGAACGAAGAATTATCGGGTGCAAGGTCTATTCCGTCTTCGCTGTAGCCAAGTGCTGCAACATAATCTTCATCATTTATGCAAAGAGTACTTAAGGTTTCTAAAACATCAAGCCGTTCCGGGGCAATGCTGTGGGCTTTTTCAAGCGAAAGCCTTGCATTGTGAATATCGCCACTGTCGCGGTAGGTTATGCCAAGGTTATACCATAAAAGATAGTTGTTCTGCTGTATTGTAATGGCACGCTTAAAGCATGCAATTGCTTCGTAGTATTCACCGCCGTTTGCGAGTAATATTGCCTGATTATTCAGTTTGTCTGGTCGTTCTGTCATTTGTACTCCTTTGGAATGAGCTGGTTGAACAATTCTGCAATAAGCGGATTTTTTGCAAACTTAGCGCAGTTTTTCTGAATGAGTGTTTTTCCCTGTTCTGCGGCTTGTTTTATACAGTCGCTTGTATTTAAAAGGGCAATGCATTCTTCAACAGCAGGGGAGTTTATGCCTTCGCGTTCTGCTTTTTCCATGAGCGCGCTGATTTTTTTCTTGTCGCCCGGATGTTTTTGTATATGAAGCAGTACCGGAAGCGATTTTTTGCCTTCGACAATGTCATCTCCGCGTTTTTTGCCCGGATTTCCTTTTGTAAGGTTTATAACGTCATCTATAATCTGAAAGCCAACGCCAATCTGGGCAGCTGTTTTTCCATAGAGGGAAGCCTGCTGCGGGGTGGCACCGCCTGCTATAAAGCCAACCTGTGCCGCAAGAGAAGCAAGAGTTCCTGTTTTATTCTGAACCATTGCCTGATATTCTTCGGTGGTTGGGAAAACCTTTTTTTCTTTGTGCCAGTAAATGTCCATTGCCTGTCCAAGATGAAGCCGGCGAAGCTCGTTTGTATATAATTTATAAAAGGCAAGCTTTTGTTCTGGCGTAAGCTTTGCAGTTTCAAGGCAGACTGGTGCTTCAAAATAAAGCCAGCTTGCACTGTTTAAAGCGTGGTCAATTCCGTAGGTTATGTGGGCAGCTGGTTTTCCGCGACGAAGGTCTGCACTGTCTTCAATATCGTCGTGAATAAGGCTTGCAGTATGAACAAACTCTACAAGAGGGGTGAGCGAAAGTGCTGTTTTTTGTGTTAGCGCCCGTTCTGCATTCTGTGCATCCAGGCTTTTTGCAAGGTCGTAGCAAAGCATTAAAAATAAAGGCCGCCATCTTTTTCCACCAAGCTTAATGAGCGCGTCGTCTGGTTCTATGAGTTTTTGAATAAAGGTTTTGTTTTGAGTAATTGCTGCTGGAAGCTGGTCAAACGAGGCCTTTTGCCATTTAAGGTCAAAATCACGGGGCAGGGCAGCGGCAAGTGCGGTTTCTATTTTGTTTTGAAGTGCAGTAAGCTTTGCGTTCATAGCTATATTATATATGATTTTTGCATTTTCGCAACGCCCGGAGCAAACTCGATCAATCCTGCTTAATCCACTTGTATTCACGAATTTTCCACAAGTTATCCACATTTTTTTTACACAAAATGGTTAAAAATGACACAGTGTGGCAGATATTTTATTTTTTTACAGATTTTTACAATTTTAGAATTAATACAAAAACATTCTCTAAATCATTATAATATATAGAATTAGCACAATTTTTCCATTACCTGCTGCTCTAGAACTACATTTTTATGTAACATTTAATGCAGTTTATAATGATGTGTTTTTATACAAAAGTGCTTGTATACAAGTTTTTAACCGAGTTATCCACATTTTATGCACACCATAGCTGGGACTTTGTAGCATAAAAAAATCCGGCCGTAAAAGACCGGATTCTGTAGTGCAAACAGTGTGTCTAGCCTAGCGAAACTTCGCCGTGCTCGTTGATTGCAAGTATTGATTTACAGCCTGAACAGCGGAAACGACCCGATTTAACAGCTCTAAGCTTTTTACTGCAAACAGGACATTCAATAATAAGAGGGAAAACAGATGAGGCTGTTTGACCACCCTGTGAGAAGAAATTAATTGCTTCTTCTGTTGAATTTTTAATATTAAAGAACTGAGAGAATCCAAGTAACTGGAATACTTCATAAACCTTAGGCTGTATTTCAAGAAGTACAATGTCACCGCCCTTTGGTTTTACCATTTTAAGGAATACAGTGAATGATCCAATACCTGTTGACGATACGTAGTTTAAGGCTGCGCAATTGAAAACAAGATTGACAAAACCTGCTTCTATAACTTGTGTGATTTTCTTTTGGAAATATGTAGAATTATACGTGTCGATATATCCTGTAAGAAAAACGATGAGTCCGTTAGGTACTCCAAAGGACTTGTCCAGACGTATCTGAAGGCTGTCATCTTTATCTTGATCAAAGCCAGGAATAACTACGTTGTTACTATCCATTTTAAACTATTTCTCCACCATTTTTTATTTAAAATTATACAATGTATATTGTACTATATAAAGGGGATTAATGTCAAATTATTTTTGATTATTGAACAAAAATAGTATATAATTGAATCATTCTTTCTTGCCGATAATGAAAGGGATATAATATGAAAAAAGCGTTCAGACTTATTCTCACTTATTTTCTGTTTCTCGTCCTTGGAACTGCAATAGGCATGTTCTTTTATTATGTTTATTTGCATTTGCAGTCATCGGTAGCCGGCAGACCAGCTGCGTTCTTTATGAAAGAAGATTTATTTCGAGTTCTTTTTTATGTTTTAGGCTGTCTTCTTCTTTTTGTTTGTCCCGCTATGGTTTATGTAAGAATAAGTAACAAGGGTGGAATTGCTCATTTTATAACTTTTATTCTTCTTTCGTGTGTTACCTGGGCAGTTCTTATACCGCTTTTAGGTCATTTTGAAAACAAAATTCTTTATAATACAAAAGACAGTTCAAAGGTTCTTTCCGGCGGTTATTTCCGTGAAAATGGTGATAAAGTTTACTATTTTACTGATGATTACAATGAAAATCCTTATCTTGATACTACAGCAGTTATAATTGATACCACAGCCGAAGGAACTGTAGAAATTGAAAAAATCAAACCTTCCCGTGATTTTGTTCTTTTCCGTGATTCTGCTCCATACAGCGATATTTTATTGAAGAAAACCTTTGGAGAATCAGATAATCAGCAGATTATTTCGTTCTCTCTTATTCTTGATCATGCTCAAGCTGCCTTCTTAAAGGGCTGGACCTTCTGGCTTGGATTCCTTTCGCTTGGACTTTTGATTATGTCTCTTTACGGTGCTGCCGATTTATTCCGCTGGCGTCTTTTGAATTCCGGATTTTTAATGATTATGACCTTTGGAATCTTTGTGGCCAATACACTTTATTATCATCCTGCATTTACTTCTTTCCGCAGACAATACATAAACAACAAAGGATTTTTTATTTTCCTTGCAAAATATATAGATGACCCGCTTCTTGTTCTTGTAAATGTAACTCTTAGTCTTGTGTTCGTCATTATTGGAATTGTGCGTTTTGCAACAAGAAAAAAGAGGAGCCTGTAGGTTAATATGAAAAAAATCTTTACTATTTTATCTGTTTTTCTGGGTCTCGGTTTTGTTGTTTGCTTTGTTGCAGGAATGTTTGGCGCAGTTCCGGCAGAGGTTTCTTCCCGTTCAGTTTTTCTTTATAGATTCTGTATTGGAATTGAGTATTTTGCCCGATTCCTTCCTGCAATGGCCATTTCGGGTTTTGTAATTTCACTTTCTGTTTATTTTGGTCACAACTCGCAGGGTAGTACACAAGGATTTTCAAGTGCAATGGGCGACCGCTTTAAGATGGTAATGATTAGTGGTCTTGTTTGTACTTTCCTTGTAACTCTTACAAATGAAACTTTTTCTTTGTGGTCAAGACAAAAACGTACTCAACTTGAAAATAAACCAAAGGTTATAAAAGAATATATTGATGTTGGAAATCTTCTGCTTGATAACGGTTTGAATGAGCGTGCACTTGTTTATGCAAATGCAGCCTTAAAACTTAATCCAAATTCACAGGAAGCGCGTGACCTCAAAAGCAGAGCCGATGCAGAAATAAACAGAATCTATACAAGTACACTTAAATTTGATTTAACACGTGCTCAGCCGCTTGAAACAACAGATGATTCTCTTATTATGGATGTTGACCAGATAAATGATTCATATAAATGCCTTCTTCAGGCAAGAAGTGCTTTTGATAATGAACAGTGGTTTAATGCACATTATTATTCAGAGCTTGGATTAAAGCTTACCGACCCAAAAAATCCGAATATTGATGAATTAAAGACAATTTCGGCACAGGCCTGGAATAATATCACTCAAAAGCATAAAAACACAAATACCCCGGAATTTGAGATTTATGATCAGAAATATAAAGGATATCTTGCTCTTGTAAATAAAAACGACCTTGAAGCCTATTACATCTTCCGCGGACTTTATGAAAACTATGATGACCTTAAGCGCGATTCCGATGTAATTTTCTATCTTGAAGTTGCAACAAACCGTATTGAACAGCAGTATTTCTTTGTAGATGAAACACTGGAGCTTGAAAGCTTTGAAAGTGCAAATGATGTTTATTTTTCTTACACCCACAACAACGGTGCAAAAGAAATTGTATATTTTAAGGGAGTTACTTCTGTTCAGTCTACAGGCCAGTCAATTCAATATTTGCGCGACCTTACAATTGTAAGTCTTAGCAGTTACGGACGTTTTACAAGAAAGCTTTATGTTCCGTATGCAAAACTCATGCCTGTTAGTGTAAAGAATCTTACTGCACAAACAAAAGAAATGCTTCTTATAGATGAAAAAACAGATTTTGTTCCATATTTACTGCTTAAATCTGTAGGACGCGATGACCCTGATATTCAGTTTGGACCAACTTATACTTATGCCGACGGTTCTGTAGAAACAACTCCTGAATATCTGATTTTCCCGTTGAAGTATTCTGATTTCCTTTTGCTTGAAGAGTCTCCTAATAACCCTGAAAATAATTCACTTTTCTATTTGTTTAAGTTTGTTAAAAATGCCGATGATTTTGGTTTTGCCCGCGAACAGTATGGTCAGACAATGCTCAACAGGCTTTTGTTCCCGCTTTATTTCCTTTTGCTGTTTATTATGCTTGCCTGCTTTGCCTGGGACAATCGTGTTGGCGGCAACCAGATGTTCCGCTTTGCCTGGGTTTTCGGCTTTCCGTTTATAATTGTAATAAGCGCCTTCTTCTATAAACTGGCACTTATTCTGTTCAAGCTCATAAACTACACTATCTTATGCATAGCCAGCGGAGTAGGAGGCCTGCTATTAGGCGCCGCCGTCTATATAGTAATTATGGTGATTTTGTCTATATCATTCCTGTCGCGCCATACTTGATGTAAATCATTCATAGTATTAAAATAAATATTATTTTTTCAGAAGGTATACTATGATGAATCTTGAAATGCTCGACAAGGCAATTCGCCGTGTTCCCGATTTTCCAAAACCTGGAATTCTTTTTTATGATATTACCGGAGTTCTTGTAAACCCCGAAGCTCTCAAGTTCTGCATAGACCAGATGATAGAAAAATACAAGGATACTAAGATTGACGCAGTTGCAGCCGTTGAAAGCCGCGGTTTTATTTTTGCTGCACCTTTTGCCGAAAAGCTTGGAATCCCTCTTGTTTTAATCCGCAAAAAAGGAAAGCTCCCGGGCGATACTTACGAATGCAGTTACGCCCTTGAATACGGAAGCGCAACAGTAGAAGTTCACAAGTCCGATGTAAAAGCCGGACAGAAGTTCTTAGTTGTTGATGATTTAATTGCTACAGGCGGAACGCTCGCAGCCGCCAAAAACCTTATTGAGCAGGGAGGCGGGGAAGTAACTGATTTCTTCGGCGTAATCGGTCTTCCCTTCTTGAATTACGAGTCGGTGCTCAAACCTTG
>JAFZXA010000167.1 GCA_017617115.1 Treponema sp. | reverse complement strand
TAGCCCTGTAAAATCGGCACTTAAAATTACACCGCTTAAAGCATTGAATCACGGAGGCGACTAATGAAAAGCTCAATTAATTTTTCGCTTAAAAATCTTACAAGACAAAAAAGAAGAAACGCAGTTTTAGTTGCTGCCATTGCGTTTGGATTTTTTGTAGTAACTGCAATAGATGGTCTTACAACAGGAATGGTTCGTAATCTTGAAAATCAGATTACCCAGCTTGTTGGTGGAAATGTTATCTGTCAGGGTTTGGAATGGCTTCCTCCTTCTACAGAAAACGGAAAGCCTCAGATTGTAAATATTGTACGCGACAGAAACTATGTTAAGAATGTAGTTGATGAATTGAATATCAAATATGATTATTATTCGTGCTACACAATGTCCAGCGGCCAGATAATCTTTAATGGAAAAAGAGCCGTTGTTCAGATTTATGGACGCGACCTTGAAGAAAAACAGCTTGTCGATTCCATGCAGTTTGTCAGCGGCGGTATAGATTTGAATATAAAAAATGGTCTTATCATCAGCGATAAAACTGCAAAAACTTTGAACCTTGAAGTAGGGGATGAAGTTATTTATTCAAGCTCAACAGTCTATGGTCAAAACACAGTTGCCGATATGAAAATCATGGGTATTATGAAGTCAAACAGCTTTATTAATACAATGCAGGGCTACTGCGACATAGAAGACCTGAATGCAATTGTAGAAATGCCGGAAGGCGGATATTCAATGTTCTCGCTTTATCTGCGCGATAACAACAAACAGACAAAAGCCGCTATAGCACTTGAAGCAAGAATCAGACAGGATGCAGATAACAATCCTGAAATTAATGTTACAAGCCGTGCTCTTGCAATGAAAACAAATCCTACAAATGTTGGTAAGGGAATTGAAAAACAGCTTGATACCCGTAAACCCGAAAATGAATGGAAGGGTGTAATGTACGGAATAGAAACTCTGTATGATGAGATTCCGCAGATTAAAACTGTTATGAATATTGTTCACATTGTTGCAACTACAATTCTTCTTGTAATTCTGCTTATTGTTATGATTGGTGTTGCTAACACTTACAGAATGGTTTTGTACGAGCGTATCCGCGAAATTGGAACCATGCGTGCACTTGGAATGACCGGTAAAGATACTAAAAAAGTTTTTACTACCGAAGCAGTTGTACTTTGTGTAATTGGTGCAATTCTTGGTCTTATTCTTGCGGTAATTGCAATGGGCATTATTCACCTTATTCCAATTTCTAACGAAGGATTGTCTTTGTTCTTACAAAAAGGACATTTTTCATTCACAGTTTCGGTTGGAACTGTTATACTTCAATATGTTCTGCTTATTGCATTGACTTCGCTGGCTGTTCGTGGTAGTGCCAAAAAAGCCGCCGCCTTAAGTCCAGCAGAAGCGCTCAGGACAATTAAATAGGAGGATTTTATGAAAAAGATAATTACAACTTTAGGCTTGTCACTCTTTTTAGTTGCAGGCCTCTTTGCCCAGGTTTCTGCTGCAAATGTAGAAAAGGCATATACAATTCTTGAAGCAACAGACGATGTTCTTGCATATCACGGCGACTATTCTGCAACAGTTTCATTCCAGATAGAAAAGCCTGGTAAACCAAAAGAAAGCGTTCAGTACAAAATCTTTGAACGTACAGACAAAAAGCTTATGACACTTGTTCAGCTTTTTCCTGACGCCGACAAAGGTAACGGATTTTTGCGCGACGGTGACAATATCTGGGCTTACGATCCTATAAGCCGAAAGTTTACACATACTTCTATTAAAGAGTCTATTGGAAACTCAGATGTAAAGCTTGATGATATTGAACAGGACGAAAATTCCTGGCGTATTAATTATGATATTACAGGTTTTGAAGATGGAGTTCTTGGTAAGCAGGAAGTTTACATTATTACAGTAACAGCCAAAACAAACGAGCCTTCTTATGCAAAGACAAAATATTATGTTCGCAAAGATATGAATCTTGTTCTTAAGTACGAAGATTTTTCCGGTTCAGACCGTCTTATGCGCACAACACTTTGTCCAAAATATGCAAAGGTTCCAACCGGTTATGTTCCAACTCAGGTTATTGTACGCGACGAATTAAACCCTGGTGAAAATACTACACAGATTATTTCTGATTTAACTTTTGATACTTTGCCAGATCGTATTTTTACAAAAGCATATCTTGAGGGATTGAACTAATGACCCCCGGGGTCCCTGAGGCTCTCGAAGGGTCCCACTAGTAGGAATTAATTATGAAAAAAACATTCGTATTATTAATTGTTTTATTGTTTACCGTTGGATTTCTATTTTCTCAATCCGACGATGATCTTTTTGGCAGTGATGACGATTTTTTTGGAGATGACGATTTTCTCATTGAAGAAGTTGAAGATGTTTCTGCCAAAACTGATCTTAGTAAAGGCGTGCTTTTTGACAATGGCAGCGTAAAGATTGGCGGAAGTCTTTCTGCTTCGGCTTCAATTTCTACAGTTGTTTATCAGGAAGATACAGAATTTCTTGATAATCTAAAAGCGTCAACATTAACACCATCGCTTGGTTCAAGCATAACTATTGATGCCCGTCCAAATCAGGATTTGCGTTTGTTCTCACGCTTTAATATGAATTATCCTTTTAGCGGAAGTGTAGTAAATGTAAAAGAAATGTTCACCGATTTTAATGTCGGCGATTATACATCATTCCGTTTTGGACTTCACACCGTTACTTGGGGAACCGGACTTTTCTATAGTCCTGTAAGCGACATGATCAATACTTCTTCTATTGACCCCGAGCATCGTGACGAACAGGTAGACGGAAGTTTGAATCTTCGAACACTTATAAATATTCCTGGAACAATGAATAACCTGTGGTTCTATGTAATCCCGGATAAAGGAACCTGGCAGGCACGCGATACCGCTCTTGCTTTAAAAGGGGAATTTGTTGCTGGCGGCTGGGAACTTGGAGCTGGTGCTTTTTATAAATACAATACTGCGCCACGTGCAATGCTAACCGCTTCTGGAAGCATAAAAAAATGGGCTTTGTTCGGCGAAGCAGTTTACCAGTACGGAAGCGACCGCGAATGGCTCGAAAAGCAGAGCTTTGATGACAAGAAAAGTGTATTCAAGGCAACTGCAGGTTTTATGCGCAGTTGGGATGACCCAAAAATCTCATTACTTGCTCAGTATTATTATGACGGTAATGATTTTGATGCATCTGACCTTGATGATATTTTCTTCTATCTTGATAAAGAACATCCAAAGAATGAAGATTTAATTTTTGAATATGCAACACAAGGACATAATCTTGGCATTTCTGTAGGGCTTAATGAACTTTTTGGTTGTAAAGATTTGTCACTTTCATTCTTAGGATTAACAAATTTTTCAAAGCCTGATTTTATTGATTTTAATAGTCCAAAAACTGTGGCAGAACTTTATGCAAAGGCTTCTACAATGACAGAAGAAGAGCAGCTTGAATTACTAGACACATTAAAAGAAGCATATAAGTACAAGATGATTATTGAGAATTCTCCACGCACAATTCTTTCTTTAACTCTTAATTATTCTTTCAACAAAAATGCTTCAATGGGTTTTGGACCTTATGTAACATTAGTAAAGTGGGATAAGCCACCAATTGTAGCAGTTAAGGTGAACTTCACCCTAGGCGGCGGCAAGTTCTAATGTTCGACTACATATTCTTCGACTTAGACGGAACTCTTACCGACCCGGCACAGGGAATAACCAATTCCTTTATTCACGCGCTAAAATATTTTGGTCGTGAGATTCCGTCTTACGAAGAATTATGTAAGCTCATAGGTCCGCCGCTTCCATACAGTTTTGAAACAATCCTGGGTTTTCCAAAAGAAAATGTAATGGAAGCAGTAGCCAAATACCGTGAATACTTTGCAACAAAAGGCTTGTACGAAAACAGTGTCTACCCCGGAATACCCGAACTTTTACAGACGCTGAAAAAGAAGGGCAAACACCTTGTAGTAGCCACCTCAAAACCCGAAGAATATTCCATAAAAATCATTGAGCACTTTGGACTTTCAAAATATTTTGATTTTGTTTGCGGCAGCCTGATGGACGAATCGCGCAGTAAAAAATCAGAAGTAATAGCTTATGCCCTGCAACGCTGTGGTTTAAGTGATAGTGATAAAGAACGCGTGTTAATGGTAGGCGACCGCTTCCACGACATAGAAGGCGCAAAACAAAACGGCCTAAAATCCTGCGGAGTTTTATTCGGTTATGGTTCACGAGAAGAACTGGAAAACGCCGGTGCGGATTACATAGTAAAAGATGTAATGGACTTATATAAAGTAATTGAATAAAGAAAATACGCGGAGTACACTCGCGGGCGGAACTTGCTCCCTTTTCGCCCTGCAAGTTTCGCACACGAGTGTACGGGAGCGCATTTTCTTTATTCCTTGCTGAATAAATCTAATGCATATCTGACTGTATCCATGGCGTCTTTGCCGTAGAAGTCCGCACCGATTTTATCTGCATATTCCTGTGTCATAACTGCACCGCCAACACAAACCTTAGCCCAAGGACATTCCTTTCGCAGCAGCTTGATTGTATCTTCCATAGCCGCAACAGTAGTTGTCATAAGTGCCGAAAGCCCCACCAACTTGATTTTATCTTTTTTGCAGGCCGCAACTACAGTTTCCGGCGGTACGTCTTTTCCTAAATCAATCACATCAAAGTCGTAATTCTGCAACAGAACCTTTACAATATTTTTTCCAATATCGTGAATGTCGCCTTTTACAGTTGCAATAATAACCTTTCCTTTTGGTGCACCTTTTTTGCCAGACTTTTCCATATAGTCGCGTATTTCTGCAAATGCCGCCTTAGCCGCTTCTGCAGCCATCAACAACTGCGGCAGGTACATAGTCTTCTGCTCAAAGCGCTTGCCTACAAAATCAAGTCCTGGAATAAGGTGATTGTTTATTATTGAAAGAGAATCTTCTGTTTTTAAAAGTTCTTTTGTAGTATTTGCCGCATCGTTTTTTAGACCCTTGATGATTGAATCTTTTAAGGGGGAGTCCGACGGGGTATTAGGGGCAGAGCCCCTAGGCGAAGGGGTAGGCGAAGACTGTAAGGCTGAGCCGAGGGGAATACTTTCCCCTACTGTATTAATCCACTCAATATACCCCGCGCAATTTTCATCAAGCCCAAGCAGCAAACTGGTAGTGTACCACGCCTTTTTCATTTCAAGCTGAAGCGGATTCATGATTGCGGCACTAAGCCCGTTTTGCATTGCCATCGTAAAAAAAGCAGAAGTAACAAACTCTCTGTTAGGCAAACCAAACGACACGTTAGATATGCCTAACGAAGTATTTCCACCTGCCTCAAAAATGCCGCGAACTGTCTGGAGCGTCGCAAGCCCCGCCTGTGAATCGGAACTGACTGCCATTGCAAGAGGGTCAATTATAATATCTTTTTTTTCAATTCCGTAGCGTGCGGCTTCTTTATAAATCTTCTGTGCAATTTTCAAACGGTCGGCAGCTTTTGAAGGAATGCCGCGTTCGTCCAGCGTAAGACCAATTACAACACCTCCATATTTTTTTACAAGCGGGAACACTGCATCCATAATTTCTTTTTTGCCGTTTACAGAATTTATGAGAGCTTTTCCGTTGTAGCGTCGAAGGGCTGCTTCCATAACCTTGGCAGAAGAAGTGTCTATTTGAAGCGGAAGGTCTGTAACTGCCTGAAGCTCTGTCATTACACGAACCATCATTTCTTTTTCGTCAATTTCGGGCAGTCCTACATTTACGTCGAGCACCTGGGCGCCTGCTGTTTCCTGCTCCAGTCCCTGATGAATAATATAGTCTATGTCGTTGTTGCGAAGGGCTTCCTTGAACTTTTTCTTTCCTGTTGGGTTTATGCGCTCACCAATTAAAACACAAGGTTTGCGCTTTCCGTCTGCATCGTGTCCAAAACATACTGTTTTTGTATTTGAGCTTATTATACAGGTTTGCGGTATTTTTTCTGCCGGAAGCGGGGCTCGTTGTTTTACAGTTTTTTTCATAAGCCCAATATATTCAGGGTTTGTCCCGCAGCAGCCGCCAAGAATTTTATACTGAGCACTTGGAATCGCTGTAATTATTTTCATTGCCTGTACAAACTCTTTTGCATTTACGTCAAAAACTGTTTTGCCATCAATTACTTTTGGAAGCCCTGCATTAGGGTTTATTATTACCGGAATGCTTGCTGCCTTACAAAGTCGTTCAACAGCAGGGAGCATTTCTTTTGGTCCAAGACTGCAGTTTACACCGGCTGCTGCAACTCCAAGTCCTTCAAGCATTGCAATCATTGTTTCAGGGGTAGAACCGCTTAATGTACGGCAGTCGGCATCGTAAACATTTGTTACAAGAATAGGGTAGGTGGTGCCTGTTTTTTCCATTAATTCCTTTGCGGCAATAATGGCTGCTTTTGTTTCGTAGCCGTCGTTCATTGTTTCTATGAGGATGCAGTCAAAGGCCTGCGATTTTTCCTGTGCGCACTTGAACGCTGTTTGAAAAGTCTTCTTGTACAAGGTTATGCAGTCTTCAAAATCAAGGTCGCCCATTGGTTTAAGAAGCTTTCCTGTGGAAGAAATGTCAAATGCAATAAAAAGATTTTTGTCTGCCGCTGATTTTTTTGCGCGGGCGCGTGCCTTGTTAGCATTAACTAACGCTGCAGAAATTACTGCTTTGAGATTTAGAGGAAACTTTGTGACGAAAGCTCCGAATGTATTTGACTTTATAATGTTTGCACCGGCCATAAAATAGTTGTAGTGCAGCTCGGTTATAATATCGGGATGTTTAATATTCCAGGTTTCTGGCAGTTCACCGGGTTTAAGACCTTTGCTTTGTAAAATTGTTCCTGTTCCCCCGTCAAAAAAGAGGGGATTTTTTCCTAAAAGATTTTCCAATGAGTTTTTCATATTGCACCTTATTTTTTTATTTGCGGTTCATGTGATGTCGTCGTTTTGAAGAGTATTGTTCTTTATCCGCAAGTTTTATTAATGCTTCAAGGTTGTGGTTTTCTTTATTGAATTCTACTGCACCAAAGCTTATGCTTATTTCAAACGGCAGCTTGTTTTCTTCGGAAACTTTTTTGCATTCTTCCTTTATCTTTGCTTTGATTTTATCAATGTGGGTAATTGGAAGGCCGGGAATAATTCCTGCAAATTCGTCGCCACCAAGTCTTGCAATAATATCATTTTGACGGAATACAGTTCTAAAAATCTTTGCTTCAAGCTTTATTGCAATATCTCCCATATCGTGACCATATTCGTCATTTATTTTTTTAAGGAAGTCCATATCTGCAAAGAATATAACACCTGTGGTCCCCATTTTAAGTGAAAGATTCATCGATTCAGCACCCATCACCATAAGTCCGCGTCTGTTCAATACACCAGTAAGACTGTCGTACATAGAAATCTGATTCAATTCTGTGTTGTCCATCTGGAGCATAAGATTTTCAGAGGTTAGTTTTGCATTTTCTTCAAGCTGTACCGTGTAAATATATGACTGCGAAATGATTGTCGAAAATGTTTTAAGGTAGATCATTGTAAACAGATATTCAGTTGAAACGGTCCTGCAGACAATATAACCGTACTGCTTGTGTCCAAAGAAAATAGGATGTGTAAGATAAACTCCCGGTTTGTCTCCAAAATATTCATCGGGAAGAATTTTTTTTCGTGGATTAAAAGCTTCATGTAAGGTAGTTTCTTTTATTTTGTATTCCTTATCTACATGAGCTCTGATTATTGCCTTTTTTGGAAGTACAATCTTTTCTTTTTCGGAAACATGCAGAGGATTTTCGTACATACACACTGCAATTCCGGGAATGTATCTTTCTGGCAGAATGGAATCAAGAGAGTCAAAAAGCATTTCCAGTGTCATCTCATTCTGAAGGTTTTCTAAAAGATAATAAATATTCTGCTGAATCATGTTTTTTTCAAGATGAAGTGTTACAGAAATATTTCTGTTTCCCGTATGCTTGAGCATTTTGTCTACAAACTCTGATTCTGTTCCTGTACAACCGCAGGATTTTCTGAAGATAGGGCGAATCTTCATAGGTGTCTTTTCCGGGATTTCTATACCGTTGGCACGATCCCATATAAGCTTTGCTGCTTCCTTTCCCTGTTCTTCCATCTGCTGATTTATTGTAGAAAGTGTGAGTTCAGCTGTTTGTGCCTGGATTATATCATCAAAGCCTATGACTTTTACGTCTTCCGGAACTTTAAGTCCAAGCGCTTCAATTGCTCTTATCGAAGCAAAAGCCATCATGTCGTTTGCAGCTAAAAGAGCATCAAAATCAATATCTTCTTTTTTCTTGTATTTTTCCTGAATGGCGTTCAGAGCTCTGTCATATACAAAGTAGCCTTCAAATTTAAGGTTTTCATCAAATTCGAATCCATTGTTTTTTACAGCTTTTTTAAATGATTCAAAACGTTCCCTTGCTTCTTCTGAGCCTGTTGCTGTTGCAGACATAAATGCAAAACGTTTGCAGCCGTGTTCTTCTTTTAAGTGTTTAATGATTGTATCATAGGCTTCGTCACAGGAAACATAGGTAGAAGCAGAGCCTTTTATTGGAAGTTGTGTAGAAAGTGAAAGGATGTTTTTAGTTTTAATTCCACCTAACAGTTTTGTCAGCGATTTAACAGGCATTCTTGAAAGAAAGATTGCAGAAAAAACAATAATGCCATCTATCTGGTCGCATTCTGCAAGTTTTATTCCGATTTGTGAATGTAGTTCTGCAATATGCTCACCGACTCTGGCCGATATTATGATAAGATTTACGTCTTTATCTGCAAAAAAATTGGTTATACCGTCCAGCACCGAAAAAGAATAGTCATTTGAAATTTCACTAGCTAACACAACTATGTTTTTTTTCATAAGATTTATCTATTATATAATAGAATTTTGAAAAAAAACATACTTTTTTTGTATTTTTTTTCAAAAATTCGTGATTTTTCTGTTGACATAATTAGTAAATAGGAATATATTAGTTCTCACCGTCGCATCACAAGTTTGCGATACGGTAAAAATCTTCAGTTTTTTGACAGAATAGGGAAGGAAAGAATAGAACAAGTAAGGTTCTATGAACGAAGACGTTAGTTTTTGTTCTGTACATTGACTACAATGTTTTTTAGGTTTTGTTTATGTAAAACCTAAGTCTATCAATTCAGCAAATACAGAAAGGCTGGGTTGAACTTGGAAATGAAATCATTACCCTTCGGGGTATTGAAATAATCATGGAGAGTTTGATCCTGGCTCAGAACGAACGCT
>JAFZXA010000166.1 GCA_017617115.1 Treponema sp. | reverse complement strand
TTTGGCTTTGATTAAGGATACTGAATACAATATCCGTACAGACAAAGTTTTGCATGCAGATTTCTTTGTACCTGCAGCAGATGAAAAACTTGTAATGAATATCAAAGTTCATTATTCTGGAACACCTGCCGGCGTATTAAAAGGTGGTTTCAAGAAGGAACGCAACAACCAGATTAAAATCAAGGCTGCTATTGCTGATCTTCCAGAAACAATCGTTGCCGACATCTCTAAGATTAATGTTAGCGAAGCTCTTCGCGTAAAAGACCTTGAGCTTAGCAAGAATGTTGAAGTACTTACCGATAAGGAACTTCCTTTGGTAACTGTTTCTCCAGCACGCTAATTTTTTACTAGAGGAATTGTTAAATCACGGATGTCATACTTTTGTCTGCATCCGTGATTTTTTTTTGAGGTGTTTGTATGGAAGAATTTGAAAACAAAGTTCAACAGGCTCTTCATAACTGCGGCGTCCATCTTAAAAATGTAAGTTCTGATGGCTACGCAATTGGTGCTGCGGTTTCTGGTGGTGCTGATTCTGTTAGTCTTCTTGTTTCTCTTTGTGTTTTATGCAAACCCTTTTCTATACCAGTTAAAGTAATTACTGTAAATCATTATATCCGCCCTGAAAATGAAACCTGCGGCGATGTTGAATATGTTACGCAGCTGTGCCAGTCGCTGAAAAATCAGGGCTATGATGTTGAGCTTACTGTATGCGAACTTGAAAAAGGGCAGGTTGCTGCACTTGCAGATTCAAAAGGAATTGGAATTGAAGCGGCGGCTCGTGAATTCAGGTATGAAGCCTTTGAAAATTTTATTGCTCAAAAAAATCTAAAATGCCTTTGTCTTGCTCATAACAAAAATGATCAGCTTGAAACTCTTCTCATGCGTTTTTTACAGGGGGCTGGAACTGAGTCTCGTGCAGGCATTCCACAGGTGCGTGGTAAATATGTTCGCCCACTGCTTAATATTGAACGTGCTCAAATTGAAGAATATCTCACACAAAAAAATATCAGCTGGAGAAACGACAGCACAAACTCCGACACCTCATATTTACGAAACAGAATCCGAAGTGAGCTTGTGCCTGTTTTGAATGAAAAGTTTAGTGGCTGGGATAGGGCAGTACTCACCGGAGCTCAAAAAGCCGCAGATGATGCAGAGATGCTGGAAGGTGCGGGGTCCCTGTGCTTCGACAAGCTCAGCAACCGCGGGATGAAGGGCCTTAATGATTTTTATTCTCTCCCTCGCGCTTTGAAAATCCGTGCGCTTCTAAAAGCAGCAAATGAAGCCGGCTGTGACACACGCATTCCTTATGTTTTTTTACGTGATGTGTGCGATTTGGCCGATTGTGCCGATAATTATAATAGAAGAAAAGTGGAAAAACGCTTTGCAAATCTGAGCTTTATTCTTGATGAAAATGGTGTTACTGTAAAAAATCAGGAAGAAGTACAGAATGAAATTGTTTTTTCTGCTATAATAGAGAAAAGCGGATTCTATGATATTCCTGCTGGGCAGGTTTTTGTTCCAGATGGAATTGAGTTTCCGGTGCTTTTGCGTTGCTGTAAGCCAGGTGATGAAGTTTTGACAGCAGACGGAGGCACAAAAAAACTTGCTGATGTTTTTTCGGACTGGCATGTTCCGGCACAAAAACGTCAGTATATTCCGGTTGTTCAGGAGCTTAAAACACCTGAGCAAAAAATTGTATGTATTTTGGGAAGCTGCTTAGGCTATAAAGATTGGATTGTAAAAAATGAAAAAGTTTAAGTCTGTTTTTGTTTATTTTATATTGATGACCGTAGTGGTTGGGTTTGCCCATGCTCAGAATAAAAATGCTGCTGCTGCAAACCGTAAAACTGCCGAACGCTGTTTAAGTCTTTCTGAAAGCTTTATGCTTAATGATGACTGGCAGAATGCACTTAATCAGGCAGAGCTTGGACTTTCTTATGATGAAACACTTTCTGATTTGTTTTATGTAAAGGCCGCTGCTCAGAGTAATCTTGGTTATAAGAAAGCAGAAGTCCTTGAAACAATAAAAGAATCGTTTGCAAAGGATAACTGGATTAATTATACAAAAAACAGCGCCCGCATTTTGTATGCCGATATTCTTTGTGCTACAGGGCTTTATGACGAATCGCTTGCAGTTCTTGATATGGAACCGCTTTTATATTCTGCCGACTCTGAATTTATACGCATTAAAAATTATTACAGAATGGGAACTGCCGATTCTATAGCACAGGCAAGAGCCCGCCTTAATTCTTCAAGAAAAATCTACCCTAAGGATGTTCGCTTTCCAAATCTTTTCTTTATGTTTGAAATGGCATTTATGAATTATGCAGAGCGTACAGGAACTCCATACGAAATCCCGGAACTTGTTCAGACAATTGCCGATTCATATATTGCAAAGCTTCCAGATTATTCTACGCAAGATATTGAAAGTGAAACTATTGCACTTATGTTCTGTCAGGGAGAGCAGCAGAAACGTCTTCTTAAAGCAGTTGGTGAAAAAAATCAAAATCATCCGCTGTTTGCTTATGCAGCACTTAAGGCTGGAATTATTACCGAAGAAAAGGCATTTAATCTGTTCTTTGATTCTTCAAACAATGTTTACGATTTAAGCCTGCTCGAAAGTTTTGGAGCTTTACTGCAGGACCCGGCCCTTATGGCAAATTTTGCCGATCACTTAAAGTCGCTTGAAGGAACTGTTTATATTGACAACGACCTTGACCTTTTGAACGAGCTTACAGTTAACTATGAACGCGGTCGTGCAAAAACAATCCTTTATGATAAAAACTCCGATGGAATTGAAGAACTTTATGCAGTATGTGATTTTGGTTCTCCGGTAAGTGTTTCATTCAACGGTGGAAAACTTGACCTTGTATATGAAAGCTTCCCTTCTGTTAGCCGCATTACCGATAACATCGATGGAAACATCTATCATTTCTTGAGCTTTGATTTTAATTATAATCCTTTTGAAATGACCGTAGATACATTGTTCTCGCGCTTTAATGTTGATTTTTACATTCCTTTAATAGACAGCGAAATTGAAGCACCTGATAAATATGTTCTTGCTAAAAACGCTTCTTCACTTGAGCTTGCTACTGCAGAACGTCCGGGCTCTAGAGTAAGTTATACTGTATTTGAAGGTCGTCCTGTTTTTGCCGCCTTTATGAGTAGTGGTAGCCGTTATGCCTACGCTACAATTGAACCTGGTTGTCCGTTTGTGCGTTATGCCGATTATGATGGCGACGGTATTTACGAAACAGCCGAAACCTTTGATATTGATAACGAAAACAAATATACACAAGAATCAGATATTCAGATTATCAAAAACATTTTTGGCGAAGGAACCTTCAGCGAAAAGCTTTATCTTAAGAAAATTGAAATTGACCGCAACGGTGATACTGTAATTGAATTTTCTGAACAGTATCTTGGCAATAACGGAAAAATATCATCATGGGATACAGACGGTGATGGCGTTCTTGATTATGAATATATCCGCTATCCTGATTCTGCAGAAGGTAAGCTTATAGAAGAAACAATCCTTTATTCAAAGCTTGGAGAAGAATATGTTTCGCTTCAAAATGAAAACAGTGTTCCAATCACTTTAAAATTTGAAGGTGAAGTTATAGATGTAATTGCCGGTGAAGCAGAGAATCTATACTGGGTAGCACAAAAGGGAACTACTGCTCAGGAACAGGTAATTATTAATTCTGTAAAAGACGGAATAACCGAAGGCGCTGTACAGCTTGTTAAGTTTGATGATGAGCTTAGAATGTCTGTTATTAAAATTGGAAGTGCATATTTTTGTAAGTTAATTCAGGCAGAATAAAATGAAAGCGCGCTATCAAAAATCAGTCAGCTGTTTCTCAAAAATAATTTTGTTTGGTTTTGTATTAAGCCTGTTCTTTTCTTGCAAATCCTTCAAGCAACCAAGTGAAATACAAAAGCCTCTTGATTATACAAATGAGGATGTTATACAAAACGAAATTAAAAATATCCGTGAACTGCAGGAAAAGGAAAGTACAAAAGCTTTGTTCAGGGCTTGTCTTTTGAACGACAGTACTATAATTAAAGAATGTGCAGATATTGTAGAAGCGCAGGCACAAAAAGCAATTGATGAAAAAGATTATCCGCTTGCATTAAGACTTTATAAATCGCTTGTATCGGCAGTGCAGAGTGAACAGGCTCAAAGCAAATATAATCAATATTATTCAGTTTATAATAAAGATATTCCAGGCCTTTGTGTTGACGAAGAAAAGCTTCCAAAAACAATCAGCGACTGTATAAATGCAACTGTTACTGTGTGGGTAGATCAGGGCTATAAGGTTGAAAACGGTGCTGGTTATGCAGACATTGTAATTGGGTCGGGATTTTTTATTGACAGACGCGGTTATATTGTTACAAATCATCATGTAATTTCTGAAGTTGTAAATCCTAAACGAAAAACAACCTGTAAACTTTTTATAAAACTTCCGTCAGATATGGAAAAGAAAATTCCAGCAAAGGTTGTTGGCTACGATTCTGTAATGGATCTTGCATTGCTTAAGGTTGATTATGAACCAGATTTTGTTCTGGCACTTGGTTCCAGCTCCGAGCTTGAAGTTGGCGATAAGATTTCTGCAATAGGAACTCCAATTGGACTTGAAGGAACTTTAACTAGTGGAATAATTTCTTCTACTTCTCGTACTCTCATTACAATGGGAAAAGTTTTCCAGATTGATGCCGCAGTAAATTCCGGAAACTCTGGCGGACCTTTGATTGATTCAAACAGAACTGTTCAGGCAATTGTTTTTGCAGGTATGCTTCAGTATCAGGGTTTGAATTTTGCAATTCCTGTTGAATACCTTAAGCTTGAATTGCCGCTTTTGTATCGAGGTGATGAATTTAAACACAGCTGGCTTGGTGCATTCGGTCACACAAAGCGTGTTCAAAATAATTCCCAAGGTCTTGAAGTTCAGTATGTAATGCCTGGAGGTTCTGCAAGTTATACAGGCTTAAAGATTGATGATGTGATTATAAACGCTGATGATTGCCCCATTTCTACGCTGGAAGATTTTCATAATGTGTGCATGAAATATGAATCTGGTACAATTATAACTTGTACATATTTGCGTTACGGTCAGCAAAAACAAGGACTCCTTTATCTTGATAAACGTCCGGCTGCACCTGTAAAAGAAGTTTATGCAAGTGATTTTGTTGATGATGCTTTTATTCCAATTCTGGGTATAAAAATGGTGCGTTCATCGACAATAAACAAAAAATCCTATAAAATAGATTATGTTCTGGAAGGCAGTATTGCAGATCAGAATGGATTTTCGGAAAACGATAATCTTGAACTGATTGATATTTCTTTTGATGATAAGAATGAAATTTGTTATGTAGCACTTTCTATTGAGCGCAGAAAAAAAGGACTTCTTAATTTTCAAATGGGATTAGCATCTTCCTACGACAGCCCTAATTATTTTTAAGGAATTATCATGACAGAAATGAAGTACAAGCGCAATTTTTGTATTGTCGCGCATATAGACCACGGAAAATCAACTCTCTCTGACCGTCTCATTCAAAAAGCAAAAATTATTGATGACCGCAAGATGATGAACCAGATTCTTGATAATATGGATATTGAACGAGAGCGCGGTATTACAATTAAAAGTCAGGCAGTTACAATTCCTTATCATGCAAAAGATGGTCACGATTACGAACTGAACTTTGTAGATACTCCTGGGCACGTAGACTTTAGTTACGAGGTTTCGCGTGCAATTGCTTCGTGTGAAGGGGCGCTGCTTTTGATTGATGCAACCCAGGGTGTTGAAAGTCAAACTGTCAGCAATATGTACATGGCACTTGAGCATGACCTTACCATGGTGCCTGTTATTAATAAAATTGACCTTGCTTCGGCAGATATTCCTTCATGTAAAAGTCAGATTGATAACGAGCTTGGCTTGGATTCTTCTGAGGCTCTGTGTGTCTCTGCAAAAACAGGTGAAGGCATTGACGAGCTTATGGAAGCCATTGTTACAAAGTTTCCGGCTCCTGCAGGTGATCCAAATGGTAAACTTGCTGCTTTGATTTTTGACTGCCACTATGATATTTACCGCGGTGTTGTTGTTCATGTTCGTGTAATGGAAGGACGGCTTAAAACAGGCGACTTTATTAAAATGATGAGCAGTGGTCGTGAATATAAAGTAGAGCAGTGTGGTATTTTTAAGATTAATTATGAAGAAACAGGTGTACTCGAAGCAGGTGATGTTGGCTATATAATTTCAGGACTTAAAACTGTTAGTGATGTAAAGGTTGGTGATACAATTACTTCTGTAGCAAATGGGGTAGATGAGCCGCTTCCTGGTTTTAAGGAAGTTAAGCCTGTTGTATATTCTTCAATTTACCCAATGGATTCCAACGATTACGAAGAACTTAAAGACAGCATGGAAAAGCTTAAGCTCAACGATGCAAGTCTTGTTTACGAAAAAGATAATTCCCTTGCTTTGGGTAACGGTTTCCGCTGCGGATTTTTGGGTTTGCTTCATCTGGAAATTGTTCAGGAAAGACTTGAGCGCGATTTTGACCAGGCAGTTATTTTTACAGCGCCTAGTGTACGATATTTGCTTCACCTTCAGAACGGCGAAAATATGTATATTGATAATCCTTCTGAATATCCTCAGGGACGCATTAGGGACGCAGAAGAGCCTTATATTAAAGCGTCGATTATTACTCCGGCTGAATACCTTGGTTCTATAATGGCACTGTGTACCGAAAAACGTGGCGTTCAGACAAACATGCAGTATCTTGATACAAAACGCGTAGAACTTACCTACGAAATGCCTTTGAGCGAAGTTTTATTTGATTTTTATGACCGCCTTAAGAGCTACAGCCGAGGTTATGCAAGTTTTGATTATGAAGTTATTGGTTACCGTCCTACTGACCTTGTAAAGGTAGATATTTTGCTTAATGGTAAAATGGTCGATGCTCTTTCCCTGCTGACTTTCAAAGCAAATGCTGTTGATCGTGCCCGTAAGGTTTGTGAACGTCTTAAGGGTGAAATTGCACGCCAGCAGTTTAAGGTTGCAATTCAGGGGGCTATTGGAAGTCAGATTATTGCACGCGAAACTGTAAATCCTGTTCGCAAGGATGTTCTTGCAAAGTGTTATGGCGGTGATATTACCCGTAAACGAAAGCTTTTGGAAAAGCAGAAGGAAGGTAAAAAGCGCATGAAGATGATTGGTGACGTAGAGTTGCCACAGAGTGCCTTCCTGGCTGTGCTTAAGGAAAAGGAAGATAACTAAATTATTTTCAAATAATACTCTATCTCTACCCGGATACGGTTTAGGAAGGATTGGGAGTATTGGAACTTATGGCCGTCGGGGAAGTGGAGGTAGAGGTATTCGCGCTCCTGGATAAGGCGGGTTACTTCTTTTTGAAGTTCTTCTGGTGGCAGCTGCTTTTCTCCGGTGAGTAAGGATTTTAGTTCTTGTAGAGAAGAGGTTTCTTGTTTAAAGATTACAGAAATTTTGTTGTTGGTGGTTTCGACAGGCTCAACCACCACAGTGTCATTGTCGCGGTCCCTGAGGCTCTCGAAGGGTTCCCGACAATCTCGAAGGGCCGTCATTAAATTTGCATACCTTTCCAAAATCGGCGTAGTGTACATTTTGTCATTTTTCTTAAAGGCGGGTTCATTAAAAGCGGCACCATAGTTTGCATCTGTTTTTAGTCTGCTGCTTGTCATAAACCTTGCGTTATCGGCCATTGTGCCTTTTGTATGGGTGCGGCCTGCTGAATATGAAAAATCAAGACCAAAAGTATAAATTGGAATAGAATTGTCTTTTCTAAAAAGTGTGGCGTAATACCAGGCAGTAATTCCAACAGAACCAAACGGTTCATTTTTTGGAGGAAGTATTCCCTCCGAATCAAAACGGTCAATAAAACTTGCTTGTGTAAATTGAGTTGTAAAAAAACTTATTTGTTCAGGTTTGAATAGTCTTGTTATTGAATGAACAGAAGAAAGACCTGCAAAAATATGAATACTTGAGTTTTGAGTTCCTATAAAGCATTTGGTAATAACATTCTGGGCTTCTTCAATAAAAACTCCGTCAGGTATAATATTATTTGAAATAAGTGGTTGCAAGGCGGTATCTGCACATAAAATGTAATAATCGTTTTGTGAAGTCTTTTTTATTTGTTCAATTCCCTGTGCTGCCGATTCTCCTGCTCCAAAAACTAAAACAGGTTTATCAAATTTTCCAAAGTAGTTTTGAATTGGAGTTGTTTGTCCAAGTATTGCAAGATTCTTAAAAAAGTTTGTACAGTATTTTCTACCGAATTTTACAAGGGTAACACGGTTTGCCCAGTATGTCATCAGAGAATTTGTAACGTTTTCAACAACCTTATCATAAGTATTTGAATTAAGCTGGGCTGCAGCAGAAAAATCAACACGTATAATCCTTCTGAATTTTCCGCCCATTTGTTTTATAATTTGAGGTCCAAGATTATAAAGTTCTGTTTTTGTAATAAAAGAAAAGTTTATTATGTTTGAAAAAGTGCACTCAGGATTATTCTGGTTTTGTTGTATAAAATCAAATAAATCGGAATCCAGTTCGCAGCCAATCATCAGACAATCATCGGGAAGTTTCTGCGAAAGCTCTTTAAGTCCGTAATTAAGAACAGGTGATACACATAAAACAATTGTCTGCGGCTGGATTTCAAGGTTTTCAATAATTTGAAGAATTGATTTTGAAGGATTATATTTTGAATAAAGATATTTATCGTTATAAGAAACAGTAAAGCCCTGTGCCGTTTGAACGAGACAGGGCTTTTTACTTGTTGTAGTGCTTTCCAAAATTAGTAACTTGAGTTCATAAAGTTATCAAAATAAACTGCAATAAAGTCGTTTTCCAGTTTTGGACTCTGGAATACTACATCCTGTGTAGTAGCCTGATCAAATTGTACAAGCTGTGAACTGTAATCAGAAGGTTCGGCATCTTCGGCCTTTTCAACAGCTTCACTTCCTGTATACTGAAGCACAACAATATCACCACCAATAATAATTGGATCTGAATATTCATTAAGTTTAAGAGAGAAAGCCTTTTTAAGGAAATCTTCATTTTTGTCTGCTGTAGCAAGAACTTTAATTGAAGATGTATCCATTGCTTCAAAAATTTCAGAAGAACCGTAGTTCAATGGGAAGGCAGCAAGTTCATCAATAGTTGCATTTTCGTAATTTGCAGCGGCAGAATCAAGGTCACTTGCTTTTGCATCCTTTATAAAGTTCTTTGCTATATCTGAAAAATAATCTTCAATTATTGAAGTTTCATAAGTGCTTATGTAATTCTGAATATCTTTAAGAGTATCTTCGTTTGAGAAATCTGGCTGTGTTGTGCCACCATCATTTTTGAAAATTGAATAACCCATTAAAGTTTCAATAGCAGGACTTATTTCATCCTGAGCAAGAGAAGTGATTTTTGACAAGTCATCTTTTTCTTTAAGAATATTTTCAATCTGATACTGAGAATTATTAGAAATCTTTCCTTCTGAATCGCTGTAATTTTTTTCTGAATACTCAGCAATGGCATCTTCAAAAGTAATCTGACCTTTTGAAATGCGTGAAAGAATCTTGCTTGCAGTATCTTTATCATCTACAGTAATTATTGAAAAATCATATTTTGTGAATTTATCTGGATTTGCTTTTCCAAACTTTAACTGTTCTTCTTCAGGATAGTTTCCTGTATCAAAGGTTACCATTCTAAAGGCACGTTTTTCCTGACCAAAGCAGTCAAGAAAATCTGTTTCGGCTTGTGGTGACTTAAGTCCAAAAAGTTTTTTTGTTCCAAAAGTTGTACCAAAATAGTCATCATAATAGCGGCCTGTAAAAAGAGATTCTTTAATGCTCTTAGTAAGGTTTTCGATATATGATGCATCTGCCTGTTTATAAGCCTTCATAGAAAACTTTCCGTCTGAATCCTTAAAGTAGTTTTTGAGCTGAAGGTTGATAGAATCCTGAGGAACTTCGTAACCGGCTTTTTTAAGTGCCTCTTCCTGCTGATATTTAACAACAGTAGAGTTGAATGCATAACTGTACAATGTATATTGGTTTGAAGAAGTTATTTCAATACCCTGATTTCTGTACATCTGAGCATACTGTGAAAGAAAATTAGTATAATCAGAACCGTATTCATAACTGATTTTTTTACCATTGTATTTACCAAAAACAAGCCCTTCCTGCTGCTGTGCTGTCTTTGATAAAGATGAAGGAAGAACGAACGCAATAAAACAAATAATAAGAATTATTGACGCCCCAAATGTGTAAAGAACACCTTTTTTCATATTATTACCCTTTTGTATTATAGTTTAAAATAATTAAACTATTTTAACACAGAAAGGCATTGTAGTCAATTTAGCATGTATACATGTTTAAAAAAATGGCTCCTAGCCGAATTGTGAAAATATTTCTTTATTTTATACGATTATGGTTTATAATATTATTATATTCACATTAAGGAGTGTTGAAATGGCAAAAGGAAAAGATTATTTTGGCTTGGGAAGATTGATTAGCATTATTCTTGCAATCATTCCTGTTACAGCTTGGCTTTGTGGCTGGCTCACAAGATTTAAGGAAGGAAAAATCATTGCAGGTATTATCCGCCTGTTATTCGGATGGAACATCATCTGGATTCTCGACCTGATTTTAATGATTCTTCAGGGCAAGATTCTCCGCATTTTGAACTGCTAGGATAAGTGTCACACGGATTGGAAACGGCTAACGCCGTTTCTGAATTAAAATAGGAATTGCGTTAGCAATTCCCAATCCGTGTGACAGTTATTTATCTTGAAGTACTAAGCTTTCTTTTTGCTTCGTATCTTGCTACTGCTTCTTTTATAAGAAGGTCTACCAGTGCTTCAAACTTCAATCCCGCTGCATCACACATCTTAGGAAACATGCTAATTGGTGTAAAGCCCGGCATTGTATTAATTTCGTTCAAATAAACCTGCTTTGTATTTTTATCAATAAAGAAATCTACGCGTGAAAGTCCTGTTGCATCCAAAACCTTGTAGGCTGCGCAGGCAGTCTTACGGATTTTTTCAAGATCATTTTCGCTGAGCTCTGCCGGAATTAAAAGGTTTGCTCCATCCGGATCATTGTATTTTGCATCAAAATCATAAAAATCATGGTTAGGAACAATTTCGCCCGGAATATAGGCGACAACTGCTTCGTCATCATTGTCGGCAGGGAAGGTAACAGAGTTTCCTGTAACAGAACATTCAATTTCGCGTGCATTGTCCAAAGATTTTTCTACTAAGATTTTGTCATCCCAATTAAAGGCTTCCATAATTGCATAGCCAAGTTCCTTGCGGTTCTTTGCTTTTGAAGCTCCGTTTGAACTTCCTGCACAACAAGGCTTTACAAACATAGGATATCCAAGTTCTTTTTCGGTTTCTTCAATTACTGCATCATAAACAATGCTGTCTAAAACAACACTGCGCTTAATACACACATAAGGAACAACAGGAAGTCCAACGCTCTGCCAGATCATCTTTGTTTTTTCTTTATCCATTGTGATTGCAGATGAAAGATGGGTACAGCCAACATAAGGAATATCAGCCATTTCAAAAAGTCCCTGAATTGTTCCGTCTTCGCCATAAGTTCCGTGAAGGGCAGGGAAAACAACATCAATGTCCAGGGGCTTTCCACCGGCAACAAAGGCATTTTTACCGCCGGCAGGAACAATGGTTACTGCTTTTGACTCATCTTCTTTTATAGTAAGAACGGCCTTTGTGTCTTTGCAGATTCTTTCATATTCAGAATCAGGTTGAAGGTACCATTTTCCGCTCTTTGTTATTCCAATTAAAATAACTTTGTTTTCTTTACTAATGCCGTTTGCAATTGCTGCAGCCGAAATAAGACTAACTTCGTGCTCACCCGAACGGCCTCCGTATATTACTGCTATGTTCATTATTGTCCTCCCATTTCATGCAATGCCTTTTTTGCCTCAGCTATTTCATCATAAGGCATTGTGTAATCCTTGTAAATTATGCTGTTTTCATGCGACTTTCCAAGCAGCAGAACTATGTCTCCTTTTTGTGCCATTTTAAAAGTCTCGCGTATTGCCTGTGGCCTGTCGTGAATTATAAACAGATTTTCACCCATAACCTTGCCTTCTTTAATTGCGCCTTCTGCAATCATTTTTAAAAGCTCAACAGGATCTTCACCACGCGGGTCTTCATCTGCAAGAACAATTACATCACAGAACTTTGCTGCAATCTGCCCCTGAAGCGGACGTTTTGTAAGGTCACGTTCACCACCACTTCCGAATAATGCAAAAATGCGTCCGTTACAGCGCTTACGGATTGGCGGGAAAATTGTTTCAAAGCTTGAAGGAGTGTGGGCGTAATCAACAATCAGTTCAAAAGGCTGACCTTCATCAATTACTGTCATGCGTCCTTTTATTGGTGTGAGTTCAGGAATATGTGCTGCAACCTGTTCAAAGCTCAAGCCTGTGACACTGCTTACTGCTGTAATTGCTGCCATAAGGTTGTAGGCGTTAAAGGCTCCTGGAAGCGATGCCCTTACAGAAAAATGAGTACGAGGGCGTGGCTGAACAGGATCATAATTTTCAGGATAAACTGCATTTTCTCCGTCGGCATCTACATCAAAGGTTAAGCCGTAAGTTGCAGAAGCAATGTTTCTTGCAGTCATATAGCGAAGGTTATCTGGAATTGGTGGAAGCGGAGTTGCGTCGCTGCCAGTTTCTGCCGCTGCTTTGCCTGCTTTTCCTTCAGTTGTAAATCCATATACAGGATGTCTTGTTGATTGAATAAAATACTGAGCCGAAGGGTCTTCAAGATTTACAATTCCAATTGAATTGATTTTTTGTTTTTCACCTGCGATTGTTTTTATGTGACTGTGTTTGTCGAGCGCACGGAAAAGATTTGCCTTGTCGCTGCGATAAGTTTCAAAGTTTTTGTGGAACTCAAGATGCTCAAGCGTTACATTCATAAAACATCCGCAGTCAAAAAGAATATCACCGCAGCGGTTGAGCTTTGTAGAAAGCCCATGAGAGGATGTTTCTACTACAGCATATTTACAGCCATTTTCGAGCATTTCGTTTAAATGATGCTGAATGATTGGTGCCTCAGGTGTTGTCTGATGCTGCGGGTTTGG
The DNA here is from genome assembly GCA_017617115.1 of Treponema sp. Lineage (GTDB taxonomy): Bacteria > Spirochaetota > Spirochaetia > Treponematales > Treponemataceae > Treponema_D. Next base: position 7,114 of record JAFZXA010000166.1, on the reverse strand, counting down.
AAGTGCATCTTCGCCAAAGGAATATTCTACAGTGCTTATGAATCCTGCTTTTTCACCACAGGCGCGCAGCAGCTGCCAGATAAAGCTTACAGTGCTTGATTTGCCTTCTGTGCCGGTAACGCCAATAACAATTAATCGTTCACTAGGATTATCATAAAAGCGTGCAGAAAGTGGTGCCATTGCAAAACGGGCATCAGGGACTTTTATAAGGGCCGGTGCAAACTTTGGAGTTTCATTTGAGAGTGCGTTCTGCATTGTTCGTTTTATAATAGCCTGTGCAATATCTTCTTTTTGAGAAGGAGTCAAATCTCCCTGGAATACAACAGCATTTGCACCGGCTAAAATTGCCTGTTCAATATAGTTGTTGCCGTCGGTGTGTGTGCCGGGCAGTGCAAAAAATAATGAATTCTTTTTAACCTCGCGTGAATCAAATACAAGGTTTGAAATGAGTATGTTATTTATTTCCGATAAATCTGAAATCTCAGTTCCATCTACCGCCACCACTGCGTTTTTGAACGCCGGTAGAATCTGCGAAAGTTGTTTTGTCATGCTTTTATTATAACCATTTGCTCAAAAATATAAAAGTGATATAATCAAAGTATGTTCGAAGTACGTGTTACGGCAGATTTTGCTGCTGCCCATTTTTTAAAAGACTACAACGGAAAGTGCGAAAATCTGCACGGTCACAATTATAAAGTATATGCCCATGTGCGCGGGCCTAAGCTAAACGAAGGCGGAATGCTGCTGGATTTTACAAAACTTAAGGGAGCGCTGCGCCAAGTTTGCAAACAGCTTGACCATACCAATCTGAACGACCTTTCTGTTTTTGAACAAAATCCAAGTGCAGAGCGCATTGCCATGTATATTTACAACGGAGTAGTGGAGCTTCTTAAAAAAGAGGGAATTGATTTGTCGTATGTGGCAGGCAAACAAGAGCCTGTGCTTTACTGCATAGATGTTTTTGAAACAGAAACTTCTCGGGCAAGATATAGAGTAGATGAATAGATCCCGAAACAAGTTCGGGATGACGGCTTTCGTTCACCGACATGTCATTCTGAACTTGTTTCAGAATCTCATTGGAATTCCGTCTTTTGCTAATTCTTCTTTAATCTGTCCTACAGTATAAGTTCCGTTATGAACCATGCTTGCAACAAGGGCTGCGTCTGCTTTACCGGCTGTAAGTACGTCTGCCAGGTGCTGTGGAGTTCCACCGCCACCGCTTGCAATTACAGGAACAGGAACGTTTTCGGAAATAAGGCGGGTCAGTTCAATGTCGTAGCCGTTTTTAGTACCGTCGGCATCCATGGAGTTTAAGACAATTTCGCCGGCGCCAAGTTCTACACCACGCTTAGCCCATTCAAGAGCATCAAGGCCTGTGTCTACGCGGCCACCGTTTATTGTTGTTCCAAAGCCGCTTGGTTTTGTAGGGTCACGGCGAACATCCATTCCAAGAACAATGCTCTGATTGCCAAAAACTCTGGCGCCTTCTGTAATCAAGCCTGGATTGCGCACTGCCTGACTGTTGAGAGAAACTTTTTCTGCCCCTGCAAGAATAGTAGAACGGATATCTTCAATAGTACCAATTCCACCACCTACACAAAAAGGAATGAATACCTGTTGTGCAACACGTGAAATTAAATCAAGAATCGGGCCACGTCCGCGGGCACTTGCAATGATGTCATAGAAAACAAGCTCGTCTACACCCTGGCGGTAATATTCTGCAGCCATTTCTACCGGGTCACCGATATCTATATTATTCTGAAACTTCACACCCTTTGTTGTACGTCCGTCTTTTACATCAAGACAGATTATAATTCGTTTTTTTAGCATAGTTTAAATCTCACAAAAGTTTTTAAGGATTTGTATTCCCATTTCGCCGCTTTTTTCGGGGTGAAACTGGGTGGCAAAAACATTTCCGCTTTGGATTACAGCAGGAATCTTTATTCCATAATCTGCGCTTGCTTTTATAACGCTTGAGTCATTCGGGCAGATTACATAAGAGTGAACAAAATAAACATCAAAATTATTTTTAATGTCTTTAAGAAGAGGGCAGTCGCCGTTTTCAAAGGCAATGTTATTCCAGCCCATATGAGGAACTTTAAGATTCTGGTTTTTTAGCTCAGGATTAATTGAGTAGATGTGCCTGATCTGGCCTTTTACAAGACCAAGACATTCAGTGTCGCCTTCTTCGGAATGATCAAAAATAATCTGGGAACCAACGCAGATTCCAAAAAGAAGCTTTCCGGCTGCAACCTGTTCCTTTACAAAAACATCAAACCCGCTTTTCTTAAGCTCGCTCATTGCATAAGCATCATCACCGTCGCCGGGAAACATAAAGCGGTCGCAGTTAGCCTTTGCAAGCTCTGCCGGATTTTTTGAAGAAACATAAGGAACATTCAAAAGCTCCAGCGCACGTTCGAGGCTTGTAATATTTCCTGCATTAAAATCTATAATTCCTACCATATTGTTGATTATAAAAAAAATCTTTGATATTGGGAAGATTTTTCCGATAATTATAATATGAAAATCAAAGCATTTTTTGATATTGTTGGTACTGTTCTCAAAGACTGGCGTGTGATTGTAACGCTTGTTGCAATGCTTTTTGTTATGGGAGCAGCCAATTTTATTTTGAAATATAAAAAGAAGCCGAAGAAAGCTAAAAAGCAGAAAGCAGCTCCTCCTCCACCAAAAGCTGAAGAAAAGAAAGAGGAGAAGAGTGAAGAAGAAGCTAAAGAATAAAATCTCACTTTTTTTCATCTTTTTTTACGAATTCACCAAAAAAACTTCCTCTTTTAACAAAAAAATTTGTTAACTATAGTATGGAAAAATTTATAATTGATGCGGATGAGTCTATTTATGAGGATGATCCGGTGGCTAGGGCGGCTTATGTTAATTTTGGCATAAGGTATATGTTTCCGTGGCAGAGGCTCGTGGTTTCTAACATTATGGAAGCCTACGAGAACTGGCGGTCGGGATTGACGGGGGAAATTGAAAAGGCACAGGATAACGATGCTTTTTGTAAGGGGCGGCAGATTGTGCTTTTACCTACAGGGGCCGGCAAGTCCTTGTGCTTCCAGGTTCCCGCGCTTTTGCTCGATGGGCCTTCGCTTGTAATTTACCCCTTGCTGGCACTTATGACAGACCAGCAGAGACGAATGGAAGAGGGAAGCCTTCGCAGTGTAACGTTCCGGGGCGGGCAGACAGAAAAAGAACGCGCTGAATGCTTTGAAAAAATAAAAGGAGGAGCAAAAATAATTCTTGCAAATCCCGAAGTTCTTCAAAGTAAAAGACTTGTTCAGCAGCTTAAGGATGTTGGCATAAAGCATATTGCAATTGACGAGGCTCACTGTGTTTCGGAATGGGGCGATTCGTTCAGGCCTTCGTATCTTGGACTTGGGGAAGTTATTAACGAACTTAATCCTCCGGTAATTACAGCTTTTACTGCAACTGCGTCACCGCCGGTGCTTGCGCGTGTTTCTGAAATTCTTTTTGGCGGGCAGGCACATATTGTACGAAGCGAAAGTGACAGACAGAACATTCATTATTTTGTACGAAAGGCGGCTGTGAAAAAGAAGCTTGCACTTGAGCTTGCGGTAACAGAACAGCGACCAATGATAATTTTTTGCGGGACCCGTGGTAAAAGTGAAGACATGGCGAGGGAATTAAACTTTTGCTTTGGTCGCGGAACTGCACAGTATTATCACGCAGGCCTGGAAAAATCGGAAAAAGAAGCAGTAGAAAAATGGTTTTACCAGAGTAAGGACGGGATCTTGTGCGCCACTTGTGCATACGGAATGGGCGTGGACAAAAAAGACATTAAAACTGTAGTTCATCTTGAAGCGTCTGCAACAGCCGAAGCGTATATTCAGGAAGCGGGCCGTGGGGGCAGAGATGGCAGCGTTGCAAAAGCAATTCTTTTGTGGAGCCTGCAGGATAGTCTTGATTATTCTGTGCATAAACCTGGTTCTCGCGAGGCAGCTCTTCGTGATTTTGCCGAAACTACTTCGTGCCGCCGTCAGGTTTTGCTTGATGCACTTGGGGCTGAACAGGCGGTATGCAGTGGTTGTGATATTTGCAACGGTGAAAAATATCCTTTAAGTGACTGGGAGCTGGCCCAAAAACTCATAAAACGAAACCCGCACTTTTATTCCAAAGACGAAATTGCCGAAGAACTTTCTTACAAAATGAATACAAACTTTAGAAAAGTCCTGGGCCTGAACATCTGGGAACACAATGACAGCGTTTCGGTAGTGGACCAACTCGTAAAATCCGGGCGGATCCGGGTAGATAGATTCCTGTGGAGAAATAAACTGTATGCGCTCCGACGGGCTAATCCATAATGGTTATTTCTACACGACGATTCTTGGCGCGGCCTTCTTCGGTGTTGTTGCTTGCTACCGGCTCTTTTGAACCCTTGCCCTGAGTAAAGATATGATATTCATCGCGGACCCCAAGCCCAATAAGGTAAGATGCAACAGCTTCGGCGCGTTCTTCACTAAGCTTCTGGCGGGCGCTTGCAGTTCCGCGGTCTGCACAGTGACCTGTAATTAAAAGGTCGTTGGAATACTGCTTAAGAAGTTCACCGATTTTTTTAAGCTTTATTTTTTCGCTTTCCATAAGGACATCTGAATCTGGTTCAAACTGAATATTATCCAGACTGATTGTAAGGCCTTTTTCACCTTTTTTTACAGAAATATTTTCGAGTTTAAGCTTATCAAAGGTATCCTGCAGCTGCTTTGCAGTTGAATCATCATTAAGCGAACTGAATTCTGTAAGTTCTGCGTGGGCTGTTCCGGTAAATACATAAAGGTTTCCGTATAAATCGGCAATTTTAATAAGGAACTCTTCATCGTAGTGGTCAAGTAAGCCTTTGTTATTATCCCAGTAAAGTGTCTGCTTTGACCATCCTACTGACTGAGTAAGGGTTTGTCCTGCGTTCAGCTGTTCATCGGTGGCTTCATACGAAAACTCATATTCAACAAGAATAACGTTCAGTTTTTTACCGTCTACGGTCTGATCTTCTTTGTAGGTGTAAGTTGCTTCAAACGGAAAAATCAGGGCTTTGTCCATGTTAAAGGCTTTTCGAACATCCTGAACTTCTTTTCCTTTGGCTGTCCAGGTTTCGCCAATCTTTACTTTTTTGTCAGGAAAAACCGGAACATTGCGTACGGTTGGCATGTAAATATCATCAGAAATTGTAAGTTCACCGTTTTTTTTGCGTGAAAAGACAGAAGTAGTTTCTTCACCCCAAGATAGGCTACGGCCGGTCTGCTGGCTTATTGAATTTTCAGTAGTCATGTAGGTGGCGTAAATAAAAGCCTCTCCGTCACTTGCAACGTTTGTCATGGAAGAAGAAATGCGGTTGATGATTTCGGCATGATGGCTTGGAACATTATTGATGTAAACATCTTCTTCTACAGTAGAAATATAACTGCCGGAATTGCCTTTTTTCTGCTTGAATTCGAACTTAACCTGTGCAGAAAGGGTGGCAGCAAGGAATAATAAAGTAAAAATAAAAACTGTTTTTTTCATAAAAAAACCTCTATAATCTCTATTATGTTAAACAATATTTCTATAACTACGTTACTTTTACTTTTCGTCATTTTTTTGCTGGTACTTTTGATAATTTTTCAAGAGATTAGAATAAAAATCAAGCTCAAAAAAATCCGTCAGGATGCCGTAAAACGCTCAAACGCAGTAAAAGGCGGCCAGCTGGCAGAACAATTAGCCCCATACCTGCCAAATTTCCCATGCAACCCGGCCGATGCCCACTTTTTAGGCCAGCCAATTGATTATATAGCTTTTCCGGGACTTTGCGAAAAAGGCAGTGTAGATGAAATTTTGTTGATTGAAGTTAAAACAAATACGTCCCAACTTTCAAGCCGCGAAAAAGAAATTCGTGAAGCTGTAAAATCAGGACGTATAAGATATGTTGAATATAGAATAGATTAGTCAGCTGTAAATCGGATTGTTTCCCACTTTTCGTTGAACTTTTCGAGGTCTTCGCCTACGTCAAGCTTGAGTTCTCCACCTGCCATTTCTTCTGCTTTGTACATTGGAACAGTAGTGCGGAGCTTGTCGGCTTCAAGATTTACAAAGCCTGGGAAGCGGAATTCATCAAGGAACATTGCATATACTTCTGGTCTATGAATAAAGTTAATAAATTCCATAGCTCTGTCGTAATGCTTTGCACCCTTTAAGATAACCATTGAGTCAAGGTACTGAGGACCGCCTTCTTTTGGAATAAAGAAGTCAATCATTTCGTCCTGCTTTTCTTCAGGTACTTCACCGTATACAACTTCGGCATAACCCTGAACAACCCAGAAGTCGCCTGCTGCAAATGATTTACCAAAACCTTCGGCATCGAACTTAACAAGGTTAGGCTTCCACTGTGTATTGATTAAATCGGCAGCAGCCTGAAGTTTTGCATCATCAACTGTGTTTACAGAAAGTCCCTGGTAAGCAAGAGCATCACCAATAACTTCACGCATATCGTCCATCATTGACATGTGACCCTTAAGGTCTGTGCGTGCAAAAATGTTCCATGATTTTTCGTAATCAGTTACCTTAAGCTTGTTTACAGCAATTCCTGCCATACCAAGATAGTATGGAACCTGCCAGTTCATATCAGGGTCAAAAGTCATAAGCTGCTTGCAGGCTGAATTGATGTATTTTTTGTTTGTAAACTTTGACTGGTCAATCTGCTGAAGCATTTTCTGATTAATCATAATCGAAGTATAGTCCTGTGAAGGGAAGGTAATATCATAACCCTTAGCACCGGCCTTAAGCTTGGCATACATTACTTCGTTTGAATAAAAAGTGTCTACCTTTACTGTACAATTGAATTCTTTTTCAAAAGCCTGAAGTACTGAATCAGGTGTGTAATAGGTCCAGTTGTACAAGTACAAAACTCCATCATCTTCTTTCTTACAACCAGTTACAGTAAGAGCAGAAGCGACCAACAATGTTGCTGTTAATGCAAACAAAAATTTTTTCATTATTTTTGTTCTCCTTATTATATTGTTTTTAGTTTTCAAATTAATGTCCTGCTGCAAAGCCTTTAAGTCCTTTACGGCACAAGAAGGCAATTGAACAGGTAATTAAAATCATTACA
>JAFZXA010000165.1 GCA_017617115.1 Treponema sp. | reverse complement strand
GAAATCCTTCTGCAAATCAAAATTGACCACATTGTCATGCATACCGAAGAAACGATAGAAATTGATTACGACAAGAAAGGCATTCGGCTTGATGTGTATGCTGAAGGTTCTGACAAAGCCTTTGATCTTGAAATGCAATCCACTGACAAAAGAGAACTTCCAGAGCGCGCAAGGTACTATCAGGGAGTTCTGGATGTGCAGGCATTAAGTTCGGGTGCAGATTACAAGGAACTAAAAGATAATTATGTAATATTTATCTGCGTTCCTGATATCTTTGAAAGGGGACTTGCAAAATACACCTTTGAAAATCTTTGTCTTGAAAACACCGAAATCAAACTGAACGACCGGGCTTACAAGTACTTTTTCATTGCAAGTAATTATGATAAGATACTTGATGAAAGACAAAAGGCGTTCTTAAAACTTGTTATGTCTCCTAAAGCCACAGGCACAGACAGCTTTACCGAAAAAGTGACAAAACTTGTAGAAGAAGCCAAACTCAACACTCAGTGGAGGAAGCAGTTTATGGAATGGGAAAGAGAGATGGCTAGAAAATTCCGAGAAGGTAAAGCTGAAGGTGAATTACTAAAAGCTGTTGCAGATGCTGTTTTAATAGTAAAAAAATACAAGGCCACTCCCGAATCTGCTGCCTCAGATGTTGGGGCTCCCCTAGACAAAGTTCTTGAAGCATTAGAAAAAACAAAATAAAAAATCAAGAAACTGCTCTTAAATGCCTGCAGCTCCAGTAGGAAAAGATGCTGGAGCTGCAGAAAAGTATTTCGGTGAAGGTGTAGAAAGAAAAACCCGTGAAGAACTTTATTGTTTCTTTGTCAGGTAGCCAGGAGTTTCTGCGGTATCTATTCTAAGATACAGTCCCTTTGTATTGCTTGAACTCCATGTTGTTCCATTTCCACCTTTAAGATTTGTTGAACAATTCGAAAAAACACCATTATTAGTATCCCATCCAGAAACAGTTGCCGATACATCAAAATATCTTGAAACATATATTGTCTCAAGAAGTGAACAACCTGAGAACATACCGTTTATTGATGTTGTGGATGTCATACTGTCAATAGTGAATGTACTCATATCAATGGTTCTAATACTTGAACAATTAGCAAAAATATAGCTCATTGTAGTTAGATTTGCTGTATCAAAACTTGACAAGTTTACTGAAGTTAGCGCTGTACAACCCATGAACAAATAATCCATATCTGTAACACTAGAAGTCTCAAACTTACTTAAATCAAGACTTGTAAGTTTTGCACAACCGCGGAACATTGAGTTTATAGTTGTAGTTTTTTCAGTTACAAAATAATCCGGCAAAACTAATGATTCCAAATTTTTACAATTGTAAAAGAAATTACTCATCTCTAAATTTCTTGTTCTTCCAGAAAAATCTAAACTGCTTAAATCAAGAGATGTTAAAGATTCACAATTTTTGAATACACTACTTATTTGATATGTTACTTTAGGCATGCGAAGATTTGTTAAGTCCAAACTAGTAAGACTCTTACAATTTTCGAATAGACACAATATGTTTGTTACATTTTCTAAATTAAGATTCTTAAAACCAGTTATAGTCACAAGATTTTCACAACCATTAAAGAAATTGGCCATTCCTTGAACATTTGAAAAATCAAAATTTGTCATATTTATGGATATAAGCTTTGTACAACCATTAAATACAGCAGTACATGTTTGAGGGAACGGCACAGTTTCACCCTCAATTGCCTGAACAGTGACGTCCTTGTATTTAGAATTCTTAATTGAATAACCAAGAGTTTTTTGATCATAAGAACTACCGATAAACGATGTTGCACCTGCGCACAAATATATTTCAAGAGAAGTGTCAGTGTCATTATCTGTTCCAATTATAAGACTTTGTGCCTCATCCTTTGAATAAGCGAAGGAAGTGGTTGAACCAACAACTTTTAAGATTGGAGCCGTCCATTTTGCTGTATAAGATTTGTCTCCTGTAGTACCAGTACTAATTGTTTCAACTACAGTTTGAGTAGAATCAGTTGAAAGATACCAGCCGTCAAATCTATAATTTCCTTTCTTTATATCATCCGCAGTTGGAAGGGTAACACTTGTTGCAATAGTATAAGATTCCGGTACTGTATAACCACTTACAAAATCACCACCATCTTTTTCGTATGTGATTGTATATGATATTGGATTCCATTTTGCATATAATGTAATATTACCGCCAGATGGAATGGTACCAAAAGTAAACTTGGTTGTTAGTCCTTCATCAGAATACCAGTCATCAAAAGTATATCCGTTTCTTGTAGGATCTGTCGCAGGTCTTGACACAGACTGATTATGTGCATAAGTTGCTGCAGAAACAGAACTACCACCATTTGAATTATAAGTTACCTTGTAGTTCCATCTTGCATATAGCGTGATATCAGAAGTTTCAGTATTACCAAATGTATACTGAGTCGTCAAACCTGAATTTGAATACCAGTTTGCAAATGAATAATTAGTTCTTGTCGGATTTGGAGAAGGTTTTGTAACACTTTGTGTATCCAGATAAGTTTGTTCTGATACACTAGTTCCGCCGTTTACAACATAAGTTACTTTATATGTCCATTTTGCATACAAAGTAGTAGTACCTGGAACAGTTCCAAAGGTGAAAGGAGTAGTAAAACCTGAATCAGAATACCAGCCTCCAAAGGTTAATGAACCTTTTGTAGGAGGAGTTGGTTCTTCTACACCATTTGTATGTGGTTTTATTTGTGTACTTACAGCACTTCCTCCGTTAGAATTAAAGGTTACTGTGTAAGTCCACTTAGCATAAAGATCCCAGTCTTTAAGATAGCTTGTTTGGGTCGCATTAATTGATGAAATAGTAGTTGTGAAATTTTCACCGTCTGTAAACCAGGTTTCACCAAAAGTAAAGCCTTCTCTTTCAGGTATAGTTAAAGAAATATTACCATCTTCTGTAGTAAAGGTCTTAGTATAAACATCTGTTGTGCTATCGTATGTACCACCTGTAAAGTTAGCGTATGAACCACCGTTTAAGTGATACCTGATTTCATAAGTCTGGACTCCCCAGGTTGCTGTAAAGGTTTTATTTTCCAATCCATAGGTTGAAGTAGATGTAAGGGTAATTGCCCCACTCTTCCAGTTTCCAAAGGTATAACCTGTCCTTTTAACCTCTGGAAGCGTTACAGTTGCACCATACAAACCTTGTTTTACAACATTGTTGTCGCCATTTGGAGATTCAGAAGTACCCCAGGTTTCGCCACTTGACAGAGTATAAGTATAAGTAATTGTATTTCTATTGTAGTAAATGTTTATTACTGTACTGCCATCTGCAGCTACTGTTGTCTGGTCAAAAGATTTATTTGTAAAGCCTTCATAGCTCTTTGCAGCGGCTTCAGTTGTATCGTCGGTTTTTACATGGTCAGAAATAGTTTGTTCTTCAACACAATCATAACTTGTTGCAATATTTTCGCCGCCAGTTTTCTTTTGCTGCCAGTGCTGAACTTTATAATGATTGTCACCAGGGATCCACTTGGCATAAAGAGTAATTCCAGATTCTTCGTGTTTGTCTCCCGCTGCCCAGCCGGTTATAATATTAGTTTCATCAGAACCAATATACCAGCCAGCAAATTCATAACCCTGTTTTTTAATTTGTGAACTGCCTGGTAATGTAATTGTCTGAGTTACATTATAAGTTGAAGCAGGTGTATATGAATCCCAGCTTCCGCCATTGCGTTCAAATGTCCAGTTATATTCTATTGGTGTCCAGGTTGCCCTAAGTTTTATATTTGTCTGGTAGGTACCTGCGTCCCAGCTTGAAGAAATTGCAACTTCTGTAGAATCCTCTTTTACCAGATACCAGCCGCTGAAGCTGTAGTAAGGACGTTCTGGATCATTTAAGGTTATAGCATCACGAATTAAGAAGCTTGACGGATTACTATTTGTTGCATTATCTGGTATATCAAGATAAGAAATTGCACAAGCATCTCGGTCAATCCACAATGCATAAAGTGTAATTTCGTCACCTTGCACTGCAGACAGATTTTTTATTACCTGTTCATTTTCATATTCAATATTTGTACTTGAAGGATCTGTTGTCCATCCGGCAAATTTCATACCGGTATCTGGTTCAAATGTATTACCAGGTAAACTTACAGCAACATCATAGGTAAATACCTGGTCAGGCATTGTAACAGTAGTAGTTGACGTACCCTTGTCAAACTTAATTGTATATTGTATTGCCTCCCACTTGGCTTCGAGCAGGATGTCCTGGGTGATTGAGGTTGAAAAGTCAAAGTCTTCACCGGCGTATTGCCAGCCTTTGAAGATGTAGCCGGTTCTTGTTGGAGCTGCTGGTTCTGTGGCACAGTCTCCCTGAATAACTATTTGAACTTCGACACTTGAGCCGCCGTTTGGTTCAAAGGTTACTGTGTTTCTGGCAATCTTGAATTCGTAAACTACTGTTCGGACTACGCGGAACCCTATTGCAGCACTTTTTTCTGCGGGGTCGGCACTGGCGCGGGTTTGAGGTGTGCAGTCTGCGGCTGAGCTTTGGAACGAACCGCCTCGCACTACTCTGTTTGCAGAAGTTCCTGCTACTGCCATTGGACCTGTTGCACCTGTAGATTTTGTAACTGTTTGGGAATATACGTCAAAACACCATTCGGCTACGTTACCAAGGACATTACTTAAACACAATTCATCGACAAGTCGGTTGTCTTCGGTTTGAGTTGCACCTTTACTGTTTGAACCATAAATAACAAGCGTATCAAAATCTTTATTTGAACGATATGATTTTGTTGAAATATATTCCCACTCTGCTTCGGTTGGAAGTCTGTAGCCGTTTGCCGAAAGTGTGCAGGTTACTTCGGAGCCGTTTATTTTGTAGCACGGATCAAGGCCTTGACTTTCGCTTAGCTTGTTACAGTATTTAATTGCTTCAAGCCAGGTAACATTTTCTACAGGATACTCATTTGCCTTTTCGTCTGTTTTTTTATTGTTACTTGGGTTTTCATTAGTCACTGCTAAATATTCTGCCTGAGTTACCTCGTGGTCGCTTACAAACAAATCAGAAATTTTTATGTTTCGACCGGTTACAAGATAATCATTTACTGTTGCGCCTTCTACAAAAACAAAATCAGGGAGCCACTTGGCATAAAGCGTAAGGTCATCTTTTACAGGAAGTTCGAAGTTATATTCTTTTGTAAGTTCAGCATCGGTAAACCATCCGGCAAAAGCATAATTTTCGCGGCTGTATTTTTTCTTGTCGGCAGGCTTTACAGGTTTTTCTGGTTCAGTGGCAGCGCTTCCTGTAAGAACAGACTGCGATGGAACTTCGGATCCGCCGTTTGAATCAAAGGTTACGGTAAGAGTTGCAGGACCAAGCTTAATGCTAATAACATTTTTTCCTTCGCGCACAGTAATTTTTGAACTTTCGCCGCGATAATAGATATTTTTTACAGATTTTTCAGAATCTTCATATTTATATATTTGCGCTTTGGCATAAACTCTTGAGCCAACAAACACATCTTTAAATTCCATTTGAACTTGTTTTGAAAGAAGCTCAGTTTGAGTCTGTTCATTATCACCGCAAAGAGTAACATCAATATAGGTTTCTTGAGAATCAATAATATCGGAAGCACTACGCGCATTAAAGTTTGTTTTTAAGATTTTACTGACAGTGGCTTCATCCATGTAAAATGAAACCGAAGTTTCTTTGGGATTTTTAAGATTATTAAAGCAGGAGGTAAACAAAACAGAAAGCACTAACACCGGCAAAGCCCATAACTTAACTTTCATAGACATCTCCTATGTAAAAAAAAAGAAACACTAACTAAATAATTTTAGCATAAAATGGGGAAAATTCAATAGTTATTTAGTATGGAGGAAATTTACTAATATTGAAGTTCATGCTTCAACCATTTGTGAAGAATGGTTGAAGCATTTTGAAAGTTTGGAATTTTATTGTTGAAAATTTGTTTTATTCATTAAACTGTCTGATTGCAACAGCGCATTCACTATTATGAGTAAATCCAACTCCAGATACAGTTCCATAAGTAGTAGTTCCAGTTCGGGTAAAGAAAGCATAACAGTTTGTAGAGCCACCTGATTTTTTAGCTGTTGAAGATGTCATGAATACTCCTGCAGAACTTGTATCAAGTACAAGACTTCCACCGCATGCAGTAATTATTGCCTGCAGTTTTAGCATGTGTGTACGTTCTGAATCATTATATGGGGCTATTTGTGCAAATTCTGCAGTTGTAGGTAAATACCAGCCGGTCGCATAAGGTGATGTATCAGGCAAACTGAGTATTGATGTTCCATAAGTATCAGCATATTCAAAAGCAGGGAAACTGGTGCAAGAGGTCATAATTTCTTTTAATACAGAGAAGTTATCACGACCATCTCTATCATTACTTGAACCACTCACTGTTTTAGGATAAGTATTATTATTCGGTTCACATTTAATAACAGAATAATCAGAGCTAGAACTTCCAGTACCTGCAAATTCCTTAATTCCGCTCTGCTTAAAACCAAGTCCAAGCATTCGTTCTGAATCATCATTTGAACAGTCTGTACCAATATAGAATATTACGGCAATGGCAGCGCCCTGGTGTATAGAATCTAATGTCAAATCATCAGTATAAGCGGTTGCTGAACCATCTTTGAATACGATGTCGTAAACTGCAGTCGGAGCGTCTTTGTCACCATACTGGAACTTTTCCCAGCCTTTACTTACATTTGAGAGAGCATATGAACCACTTAATAAATATTGAATTATCTGAGATTCTGTTTCAGCAGAAAGATCAAAAGGCTCTGTTCCACCCGATAATTTCCACAACTTATGTTTAAAATCAATACTCGTAAGTTTATTCCATCCAGAAAATGTACCAGCACCAATTTTTTCCAGAGATTTTGGAATTGTCAGCGATGTTGCGGTTACATTATTGTTTGAAGATTGATAAAAGGCTTTTTCCCCAATTTCTTTTACATTTGTTAAATCCAATGCAGATATAGGACAATTATAAAAAGCCTGTTTTCCTATAATCGTATCAGATGCAAAAGTAATTGTTTTTATACTAGCACAATAAAAAGCATAATCAGCGATTTCTGGAACATCTGACAAATCTATGGATTCTAATTTTGTACATCCTTGAAATACATAAGTACCAAAAGTTATATTTCCATTAAAGGTAACAGTTTCCAAATTTGCATTATAACCAAAGGCCCATGCTCCAAGCGAAATTGGCTGCTCATGTGCCGGGAGAACCAATGATCTTATATCACAACTCTTAAAAGCCTCAGCCATAATGTTTTCAATTTGACTACCTGTAGCAAAAGTTACAGTTTTTAGACTAGTACAACTTTCAAATGCCTTTTGTCCAATAGTTTTTACTGAAGCTGGGATTTCAATACTCTCTACTCCACACTCAGCAAAAGCAAATTCGCTGGTAGTACCAAGATTATCAAGACTAAAACCATCTTCAAAAGTAATTGTTTTTAAATTTGAACACTGATAAAAGAGTCTAAGTGTAAACGCTTTTATATTTTTTGGTATTACAAAAGAAGCTAAAGCAGTATCACCGTCAAATACCCAGGTTCCAAATTCCAATTCATCATCACACGAAGGTATATCTATTGAAACTAAACTTGTACAACCACTAAAGGCTCGAGTACCTACATATGTTACGCCTACCGGAAGTTTTACGGAATAAAGCTTTGCACAATCATTAAAGGCTTGATCTCGAACTCTTACTAAACCTGTCGCATATGAAAAATCAAGTTTTACTAAACATGGCATATTGTTAAGTTTGCCTTTAATATAAGTCAAAAGCCATTCATCAGTGCCTACCCCACCAGCAAACAACACTTTAACTTTAAGAGTTGAAGAAGCAGAAGTAATACCATTTAGAACATCAGAATAATTATCTTTAGTAATTAAAAATCCATTTTCGGTTTTACCATCTGGATTAATAAAATAAGCATCAGAAGCATCATCACTATTCGGCACTATTCCAAAGTTTGCAAAGTAATCACCTACCCATCCTTCGGAACCTGTTTCAGAAAGCATTGTTAAATTTTCTGCCGGTGAATCCAGCGTGTACTTTGCCACTACCCCATTAGAACAGTCAAGAGGAGGATTTATTGCTCCGGCTATTTTAATGACATTTGATTGGGTAGTAAAATATACGTCATTGGAATTGGATGTTCCAGCAGGAATTCCGGCAGAACCAGTTATTTTTAAAACAGCAGAACCAACAACGCAAACTCCACCACCTTTGTCGGCTGTATTATTTTGAATTAATGCGCCATCGCCAAGTGTAACAGTTCCCTGTTTTATAAGAAGTCCACCACCATATTTTTTATCTGAAGGCCAGGCACTGTTTATTGTAGATGCTGTCGTACCTTGCCCAGATGTTATTTCCAAATTCTGTATCGTTACAGGAACAGTTGTGTCTATTGTTAAAACAGTTCCATTTTCTCCCTCTCCGGAAAGAACATCTGTACTATTGTCTGTTCTACCGGTAATAGTTATTGAATTTGCAATAGAAGAAAGTCCTGAACCTGAAAGGTTATGAAGAGCTTCAGAAGAACCATTTACTTCTATAGTCCATGCAATCTTACTGTTTCCATAAGCAGAATCAATACCAGAAATAGTTTCTGCAGCCTTTGTAATAGAATTTGCAGCAGAGTCTTCTTCAGAAGCAAAGCCTTTTCCCTGTCCATTAGTATCAACAAATATTTTATTTGTTAAACATGCATATACTGTTTTTGTGCCATGACTGTTAGCCGGGATTGTATCTGTCAAAGTATTAAGTGTTGAATCATACCAGCCTGCAAATACATAATCTGTCATTTTCATTACAGGAAGTGTAATTTCGCCGCTTAATCGTGAATATTTATTCGTAAGTGTGTCTGTTGTGTTTTTCAATGAGATGCCTGTAGGAAGATTGCCTGGGGAACCTGTAACTTCTGTTCCGTTTACCATATAGTGATATTCAATCTCATAAACATCGTTAAGATATATTTTGTTAACAGTTGCGGTTGTTGTAATGCCTCCGGCAACCCTGACATAAGAGGTCATAGTCATTAAAGGAGGTGTAACCCCATCTGCATAAAAATCACAGGTAATAAGATATGTTCCAGAAGCCAATGTATTTACTGTATCTGTAATATCCCATATTAATGAAACATATTTCTGACTGCTTGCATCTGTCAGAATTTTATACGTTGTACCCGTAGCAGTATAAGTCTGATTAAACTTTACCGTAGTTCCACTTGGATCTGTAAGTTTCACCTGTACACTGTCTGCATTTCCTTCAAAAGGAATTGTTATATTAAGACCGCCGTTTGTCTGAGTTGGAGAAAGTGTAAACTCTATTGGAGTTACTGTGCTTCCTGAAATTGCAATTGTACCAGAGACTCCGCTAAATTCCTGTCCATCTAGTTCGGCAGTAAGTGTAAAAGTCCAGCTACCGGCATCAAGTTCAAATTCATTTGCTGTCAAATCTGTATATGTTGCAAAAGCAGTAGAATGAAGCTGAGTTTCTGAAGCTCCGTTCAAACCACCTTTTAAAACAAAATTACTAAGATCTCCAACCTGTGGATCAGGAGTAATTGTTGCCTGTCTGGAAGAATCATTAACTTTTGCAGTAATTTTGATGTAGGATTTCCCTGTTTCCGTTTTTTGAATAACTTCATCTTTTGTAAGTCCGTTTGAACAAGAAAACCATAATAAAACTGAGGTAAATATAACTAATTTTGTAAAAATACTGTGTCTTGCTTTCATAATACTCCTCCTAGTTAATCCTGATCTGAGCATAGTAAGATTCATACGAAGAACCTTTGCTGGCAGTAAATTGAATGGCATAAACACCCGGCGTTATACCAGTAGTAGTTAATGTAAGTTCATTTGTTGTTGAATTAACTGTTGCCCAACTTGAATCTGGAGCAGAACCATCAATCTTCCAGGTACAGGTATAACCTGTTTGTGTAAATGATGGGGTGAATACAATTGTTGTTCCTGTCACTGGAGTTGCAGCAGTTACAGTTGCACCATCAGCTTTAATGGTCATACTTAACTCAGAACCACCACCACTAGAAGACCAGTCACCGGAAATAAGTGTAAAGGTTATAAGATAATTCCACTTAGCATAAACAGGTTTATTTTCATGAGTTCCGGCTGAAATTGTTTCTATCTTATTTGCAGCACTAAAGTCTGTTGATGAAGTATACCAGCCGTCGAAGACTGCACCGTCTTTTGTGATTGTTGTTGGCAGAGTTAAATCTTCGCTTTCAATAGTAAACTCGTCGTAGTATTTGCCACTATCACTGTCATAGTTATGGGTTCCGCCTAATGTTCCGTCGTCAAGATTATAAATTACTTTATAAGTTGTTGGAGTCCATAGAGCATAAAGATTTACGATAGCATCTTGTGTAGATGAAAGATTAGTTACGGCCTCTTTATCATTAAATTGTTTAGCAGATGGACTAGTTGCGTTTTCATTAGTAGTCCAGCCGGCAAAGTCATAACCTGTAAGTGCATAAGCACATTCTGTAAGTTCTGTTGCGGTATCATATGTTATGGTCTGATCAGACATAGTACCTGTTGTAAGGTTATTTCTAGATTTAAATCTTACTTTATAAGTAATAGGATCCCATTGAGCGTAAAGATATATATCTGTTGTTTTATCACCAGCAGACCAGCCCGCAAACTGTGTGGTAGTAACATTTTCATCGGCATCTGAATAATACCAGCCAGAGAATGTATATCCTGTGCGGGTTCCAGAAGGAGAAAGAATTTCGGTATTATTAACATCAACACTTTCTTTAAAATCAGTTTTCAAACCAGAAACACTTACATCATCATAATCATAATTCTGATAATGAATATAATGTTTTTCGTTTTCATCCCAGATAACATACAAAGTGATTGTTTCATTATCCTGTGAAACAAGATTTTTTATAGCCGGATTTGAAGTGTCATAAGTCAAGGTTTCAGAATCTGGAGCTAAAGACCATACTTTAAAATGATATCCGTTTGGCGAGGTGATTGAACTTATATTTGGAAGTTCAATAATCTGGTCGTATGTAGCATTAAAATCTGAGAAACTTCCGGAACCACCAGTAGAACCTGCAGGGAAATTTGTGTTAAATATTACCTTATACTTAATTGCCTCCCACTTGGCTTCGAGCATAATGTCCTGAGTGATTGAAGTTGAAAAGTCAAAGTCTTCGTCGGCGTATTGCCAGCCTTTGAAGATGTAGCCGGTTCTGGTTGGATCGGCCGGTTCAGTGGCACAGTCGCCCTGAATGACTATTTGAACTTCGACACTTGAGCCGCCGTTTGGTTCAAAGGTTACTGTGTTTCTGGCAATCTTGAATTCGTAAACTACTGTGCGAACTACGCGGAAGCCTATTGCAGCGCTTTTTTCTGCGGGGTCGGCACAGGCACGTGTTTGAGGTGTACATTCTGCGGCTGAACTTTGGAACGAACCGCCACGCACTACTCTGTTTGCAGAAGTTCCTGCTACTGCCATTGGTCCTGTTGGGCCTGTAGATTTTGTAACTGTGTCGGAATATACGTCAAAGCACCATTCGGCTACGTTACCGTATATATCGCAAAGGCAAAGTTCATCGGCAAGATTATATTTTACCTGATGGGTGTTATTGCCGGAATTATCTGCTGTCCATGCAAGATTTGAAAAAGAAGTGTTTTCACGTTTTGCTTTATTGGCAATGTATTCCCACTCTGCTTCGGTAGGAAGTCTGTAACCGTTTGCAGAAAGTGTACAGGTTACTTCTGAACCGTTTATTTTGTAGCATGGGTCAAGACCTTGGCTTTCACTGAGCTTGTTGCAGTATTCAATAGCCTCAAACCAGGTAACATTTTCTACCGGTAAATCATCAGCAGTTTTATTATTACTTGGGTTACTGCCAATTACTGCCTTATATTCTGCCTGGGTTACTTCGTGGTCGCTTACAAACAAATCAGAAATTTTTACATTGCGACCGGTTACCAGGTAATCATTTACTGTTGCACCTTCTACAAAAACAAAATCAGGAAGCCACTTGGCATAAAGCGTAAGGTCATCTTTTACAGGAAGTTCAAAGTTATATTCTTTTGTGAGCTCTGGGTCTGTAAACCATCCGGCAAAAGCATAATTTTCGCGGCTGTATTTTTTCTTGTCTGCAGGCTTCACAGGTTTTTCTGGTTCTGTGGCAGCACTTCCGGTTTGAACAAGCTGTGAAGGAACTTCGGATCCGCCGTTTGAGTCAAAGGTTACGGTAAGTGTTGCGGTAGTAAGTTTTATTGAAAGAACGTTTCCATTATCGCGGACTGTTATTTTTTTACTTTCGCCGCGGTATATTATTTCTTTTTCTGATTGTTCGCTGTTCAGATATTTATAAATCTGCGCTTTTGCATAAACTCTTGAATTAACAAGAATATTTGTAAATGACATCTGAACATCGGTTGATAAAGAAGCTGTTTGTGTTTGCTCTACTTCGCCAATAAGTGTTACGTCAATAAAATATCCGGCAGTATCATTCTGCTCATCGGCTGCGGCTCTTGATGAAGCTGCACTGCGCGCTTTAACTGAAGTTTGAAGGATTTTCTGTACTGTGGCTTCATCCATGTAAAACGAAACCGAAGTTTCTTTTGGAGCCTTTAAGTTATTAAAACACGATGTAAATAAAACTGAAAAAACAAGTGCTGCAAAAATGGAACGCTTAAATTTCATGAGCATCTCCTTAGTAATTTAAATCGCCGTTTTCACGCATGTATTCAAATACTGAATCTTGTCCTGTAAAATGTGCGCATCCGGCAAATACAAAAGTTACTCCAGGCTGGTCAAGATAATCTGCAATCTTAACTGCCCAGGCCTCATTTCTCTGGTTTAACAATTTAGAAAAATAATCTTTATATACTGGATGTTTTTTAATTTCGCTTTCAAAATCTTTAAAGTAAAACTCTTCAAAAGCCTGCTCGTCGCCAGAAAGGAATATTTCGTAAAGTTCTTTCATTTCATCGGCAGCTGTGGCAAGGTCGCTTAAATCGTGCAGAGTGTCGCGGAGCATTATCATTTGAGTGTCCCAGTCTCCGTACGAAATAAGGTCAAGCTGGGTCTGCGCATCATCAAGTCCGTCAAAGCCCTGATTGTTTTTATTTTTTTCAACGTAATCCATAATCATTACATCGTAGGCTTTTTGAGAATCAAGGTCGGCAGCAAGCATTACAACAGGCTGAAGATAATTATTTAAAACCCATGGCTCAAAGCATACAAGCTGGGCAAAGGTTTGAGAATCCATAAAGGAATTTATTAAAGTAATTTCATCTGGAGTAAGGTCATCAATGAGAGTGTGTGAAAGATCTGTTAAGAACGACTGAACTGTAAGGTCCTGCATCATCTGGGGAAGCTGGACCCAGACTTCACTTGAAAGCTCACAGCAAAAACGGTCAGATTCTTCAAGAGCCTGTGAAACACATTCCGGAAAAGTAAGAACACGGTCATCGCCTGCGTGGTAGGTTCCAAGCAGATAAACTTTTGATGGAGTGCCGTCGGCAGCTGTTCCGTCTATTTGCCACAGCATTGCCCCGGGATATTTTTTTAGAGTATTCTGCTGTTCAACCGGAGCTTTTGGAGTAGTTTCTACCTGCTTTCCTGCACTTTTACAACCGGCTGCAAGAAGCAAAAAGAGAATAGTAAAAAATGCTGCAAACTTTGCTGATAATCTTCGATGTGTTCTGTTTATAAACATATCTTCTATTATAGCATAAAAATTTTATTGTTCAATAGTAAAGAATGAACAGTTACAGCGGCCGCCCTGCTTTACATGATACAGCGCCTGGTCTGCCTGTTCTTCAAGAACTTCGTTATAACCCATTGTAGAAATTGCAACACCCACACTAAGCGAAACGCTTGGTATTTTATCATCTACTTTCTGGAGTGTTTTATTTATTGTTTCAATTTTGCGCTGAATAATAAGCTCTGGGGTTTCACCGAATTTTGTCATAATTACTGCAAATTCATCACCGCCAATTCGGGCAACATAGTCTGTATTACGGAACTGTTCACTCAATATTGCGGCTATGCGTTTAAGAACTTCGTCGCCAACAAGGTGTCCATATTTGTCGTTTACTGCTTTAAACAAGTCAATGTCAATTATAAGGTATGCAACTGGTTCTGCTGTATCGCTAAGAACTTCCTTGATTTTTGAAAAGGCTTCGCGGTTGATAAGTCCTGTTAGAGGATCGTGTTCTGCCTTGTGCTTAAGGATTGAAGCTTTAATTTCGTCTTTTTCGCGCAGGGCATTGTAGGTTTTTGCAATAAGGCGCATTTCGTAAGAACCAAGCACGTGCATTTTCTTTTCGCCGCGGATGCTCTTAATATCATAATCAATTGGTCGAAGGACGAGCACACGGATTAATACAAAAAGTCCAACCGAAGCTATAAAAAGTGCCACAATTGTACACATCTGGATAAGCAGAAAGCGGTAAAAGTGATTTCGTTCTACATTCTGCATTTCAAGGTGACGCGAAAGAATGCCGTCTAAAACTGTTGTTGTGTATCGGTTGATTTTATCTTTTGAATTCTGATATTCCATACCAAAAATCATGCTTTCGGCGGCAATAAGCTTTTCCGGGTTTGAAAGTGCAAGATGTTCTACACTGATTTTTATATCTTTGAGTTCGGCAGGGAACATTTTTTCGGGAATACCAAGGGCGTGGTAAATGAGTGTCATTGCATACATTTCAATTTCAGCCAGAGCCTGCGATTCTTTAAAGGCGAGTTCCATATTTAACTGAATTGTGTCGTCGTTGTGAAATTCGTTTATAAGGCTTACTGCGTGTTCACGATTTTGAGCAACATAGTATTCATGAAAATATTTTTCGGCATAAGAAACATCCTGCTGAACAAGGAACAGTCGCACCTGATTTGTTAAAAAGTCAGAGGTATCGCGAAAGTCATTTACTGCTTTTGTACAGCGCGCATAACTTGCCATGTTGTCAATGATTTTGTTGTACTTTATTTTCTGCTGAAAAGCCGAAGCAAATACGCCGGCACTAAGCACACAACACAAAACGAGCATAATAAAATTGATACTGCGAATTTTAATCCCGTCTTTATTAGGATTGTAGAACTGTCTTTTCATTTTTCCCACCACGTTTTTTGTATATCGTTTTACTTATAAATAAAGTATAGAATAGAAATTAAATTATGACTAGTGGTCTACACCAATGTTTTTTGTTTAGACAATTCATTTATAATTTTAAAGAATATTTCAAAAGCTTGCGGCGTAAGCGACTGAAGGTTATCCTGAGGTGTGTGAAGATTTTGCCAGGTTTGCGGTGTCTGGCCCTGGAGCACCTGCTGAACTTCATGGGATGGGAGCATTGTAACTGCAACTGCGGGGATGGCGTTTGCTATAAAGCTTGCGTTGTCGGAATAATTAACTGGAAGTGTAAACCATTTTCCGTTGGAACAGGTTTGCAGTATTTTTTTTATTCGTTCTTCCAGCTGGGAATATTTTGTAAGGAACTGCGTTGGAACATTTGGTGCAATTTTTGCCTGTGCCAGAACTGGAACATCGCCGCGGCCCATGCAGTCAAAAACATAAACATCGTCGTTAGTTATGCCTAACTTGCGGAAAGTTTGTGCCAGACCAAAAGCGCCCTGCTCTGTTATGCCGCCTTTGCCAAGCTCTTCGCCGTCGGTAAAGATAAGGCGGATGTTGTGCGGAATTGCAACACCCCTCGCCCATTCCATTAAACAAAACACTGCGGCAGAATTGTCGTTGGCACCAATTCCAATGCGGTCGTAATGTGCAATAACTGTTTTTATGCGGAACATGGGGTTGTATTGGTTTTTTGGAAAGTGCACACAAATATGTTTTTTTCCTTCAAGCTGCAAAACAGAAGAGTCAAGGCCACCAGCTTTGAGGTAATCCTGTATAAAGCGTGCACGTTCGCAGTCGGGTGAGATGAAATCTTTGAAAGCTGGGGGAATGGTGTACATATAATTATTATAAAAGCAAGCTATTCCCTATTCAAGCAAAATCCGATATATTGTTTCTATAAAAAATATCATTTATTTGAGGTAAAAAAATGTCTACACCATTGGAAAATTATCTTGCGGCCACTAACGGAAAACCTAATGCCGCTATGTGTGCTTATGTTGCAAATCTTCAGCAGGTTGCCGCTGTGGGACCTGATATTGCTGCATCAATCGTAAACGAACTTGAAAATCAGCGCAGTCACTTAAAGCTTGTTGCAAGTGAAAACTATTGTTCACTCAATGTTCAGGCTGCTATGGGAAACCTTTTGACCGATAAATATGCCGAAGGATATCCTGAGCACCGCTACTATGGTGGTTGTGTAAATATTGATGCTGTTGAAAATGTTGCAGCCCGCGAAGCAGAAAAACTTTTTGGTGCAGACTATGCATATGTTCAGCCTCACTCAGGGGCCGACACAAACCTTGTTGCTTACTGGGCAATTTTGAGTGCAAAGGTTGAAACTCCAACTTTGGAAGAGCTTGGCGTTAAGTCTTTGAACGACCTTACAGACGAACAGTTTGACGCTCTTCGCAAAAAATTTGGAAATCAAAAATTAATGGGATTGGATTATTCTTGCGGTGGCCACCTTACCCACGGTTACAGAATGAATGTTTCTGCACGCATGTTTGAAAGCCATCCTTATGGTGTTGACCGCGAAACAGGCTTACTCGACTACGACGCAATTGAAAAGCAGGCCATGGAAGTTAAGCCTTTGATTTTGCTTACAGGATTCAGTGCCTACCCTCGCAAAATTAACTTTAAGCGCTTCCGCGAAATTGCAGACAAGTGCGGAGCAGTTCTTATGGTAGATATGGCACACTTTGCAGGTCTTGTTGCTGGTAAGGTTTTGACCGGCGACTATGATCCTGTAAAATGGGCAGACATTGTTACAACAACAACTCATAAAACATTGCGCGGACCTCGTGGTGCTTTGATTTTGTGCAAGAAGGAATTTGCAGATTACGTAAACAAGGGTTGTCCTATGGTACTTGGTGGTCCTCTTGGACATATCATGGCTGCAAAGGCAATTGCTTTGAAGGAAGCTAATACTCCTGATTATCAGGCATGGGCAGCACAGGTTGTAAAGAACGCACAGGCACTTGCAGAAGGCTGTAAGAGTCACAACATTCCATTGCAGACCGGCGGAACAGACAATCACCTTATGCTCTGCGATGTTACAGTCTATGGTCTTACAGGTAAACAGGCAGAAGCTGCTTTGTTCAAGTGCGGAGTTACTGCAAACGCCAACGCCCTTCCTTACGACAAGAACGGCGCCTGGTGGACAAGCGGCATTCGTATTGGTACCCCGGGTCTTACAACTTTGGGCATGAACGAGGCAGACATGAAAGAAGTTGCAGATATTATTGACTTTGTTCTTAAAAATACAAAACCTGGTCTTACAAAAGAAGGAAAGCCAGCTAAGGGCAAGATTGAAATCAGTGACGAAACTGTTGCTGCTGCCCGCGAGCGTGTAAACAAGTTACTTGGTGCACATGTTTTGTATCCGGAACTCGACCTCGACTTTTTGAAGAAGGAATTTGTTAATGCGCAATAAGATTATTGCTGTCATGGTTTTATTTATAACTTCCATGCCTGCGTTTTCTTTTTCATCACCTGATTATGACAAGGCATTTTCGCTTAATCCAATAAACGATGGTATTCAATTATCGTTTGGTGCGCTTTTTACAGGCTCTGCCATTATTTGCGACAATGTTTTTCATATAAAATCGCATGAATACAACGCTGCTGACTGGAATGTAAACGACCTTCCCGAAATTGACCGCTTTTTTATGCAGCCATACAGTAAGGCACTTCACATTGCAGGAACCGGCGCTGTAGCCCTTGCCTTTGGAACTCCTTTGATTTTTGGTGTTCTTCCGCCAAATGAATGGCTTACTATTGGAACAATGTTTGCCGAAACTCTGCTTATTTCAAACGGCTTTAAGCAGTGGACAAAGCTTCTTGTTTACCGAGCCCGCCCATATATGTACTTTGACGGATATCCGCAGAAAAAGTTTGAAGAAGGCGACTGGAACTGCTCATTTCCTTCGGGTCACACAACCTTTGCATTTGCAAGTGCTTCGTTTACAACAATGCTCTTTTGCAATTATTTCCCCGATTCCAATTGGAAATATACTGTAGCAGGTGTTACTTACGGAATTGCAGTTCTTACAGGCTGCTTACGAATTGCAAGTGGAAATCATTTTTTCACCGATGTTATAACCGGAGCGTTTATAGGAACTGTCTGCGGTCTTGCCGTTCCATACATGCACACCCGCGATTTTTACAGCAAGTTCGACAAAAAATCAAAAAGCACAAGTGCGTCGGTTTCGCCGCTGGGTGTGAACTTGGCATTCCGTTTTTAATAATTTACTTTATTTTTTACCTAAATAATGTTATATTTTACTCATGGCTCAAAAAAAGGACGTTCGGCTTTCGGACATTGCGGAAAAACTTGGTATAAGCACGGTTACTGTTTCAAAGGCGATTTCTAATAAAGATGGCGTTGGAGAGGAACTTCGCGCCCAGATTATTCAGCTTGCAAAACAAATGGGTTATAAAACAAAGCCTGCTTCTGACAGTAACGGAAACCCTACCGGAAATGTAGGCGTTATTATTCCTGCAAAGTTTTTTTCACCTGAGGTTTCTTTTTACTGGTACCTTTTTACGCACCTTTCGACCGAGCTTCTTAAACGAAACTTTTTTACAATGATGGAGCTGGTGAACACCGAAGATGAAGCTTGTCTTACAATGCCCCGCCTTCTTACAGAAAAAAAAGTTGATGGTCTGATTTTTTTGGGACAAGTGGGCACCGCTTATATTCAAAAGGCAGCCGAACTAACAGACAATTTTATTCTTATGGATTTTTACACAAAAAATCCTGATTACGATTGTGTTGTATGTGATGATTTTTATAATTCCTATTTGATTACTTCTTACCTGATTGAGCGTGGTTATAAGTCGCTGCGCTTTGTGGGAAACTTTAATGCCACAACTTCTATTCGCGACAGATTCATGGGATTCCAGAAGGCTTTGTACGAGCACGGAATTTCTTCGGATATTGAAGAAATTATTAACGACAGAAACACTGACGGACTTTTGCTTGAAAAAATGGAGCTTGGTGAGGTGGCCGGTAGTCCCCAGGCTTTTGTGTGCAACTGTGACCTTACGGCTTCTAAGGTGATTGCACAGCTTACGGCGGCTGGCATTAAAGTTCCAGATAATGTTTCTGTTACCGGTTACGACAACTTTTTAGCTCCGGCAGAAAAAACAATTCCACTAACAACTGTTGCAGTGTCGCCCGAAAAAACTGCGGGACTTGCAGCAGATTTGATTATTTCTAAGATTACCGGTCGTGATTATATTAAGGGAAGACATTTAGTGTCTGGCGAAATTATAGAGCGGGAGTCAGTTATGAGATTATCGGGTCAAGCCCGATAATGACATGTCATTGCCGGGCTTGACCCGGCAATCTCACTTTACCATTGCTTAAGTCCAGTAGCTTTGCAGCAAACACATCAAATTCATCACCCCTAACCTTTCCGCTCACCTTTACGCTTTCGGCAAATTCTTCTTTTACATCGTAAAGTGTGAACTGTTCCATATTCTTTTTAAGCACTTTGTAAAGTGAGTAATCTGCCGTAAAACAAAAATCTTTTTTTTCTACAAGTTCTTCAAAAAGTCCAAGTTCATCGGCCTTTTGTATCACCTGCTTTGCACCGCCACTGTAAGCTTTTACAAGGCCACCTGTTCCAAGAAGAGTTCCACCAAACCAGCGAGTAATTGTTACAAGTGTGTTTGTGCAGCCACGGCCTTTTAAAACATCAAGGGTTGGGCGGCCGGCTGTTCCCGAAGGTTCACCATCGTCACTCATGCCAAGAATTTCAGCCCCGCTGCCAATTACAAAGGCGTGAACTACGTGAGTAGCGTCGGCATATTTTGTTTTTTGTGCTTTTACAAGGTCGCGCGCCATGGACTGACTTTCGCAGGGAAAAAGCTCTGAGAGAAAGCGGGAGCCTTTAATTGTTTCTTCGAATAAACAGGATTCTTTTAAACAGTCCATGATATATTTTCATAGGTGGTTTCGACAGGCTCAACCACCGCGCTACTTGGCTATAGAGATATCCTTAACTTCGCGCGGTGAAACTCTTACACCTTTTGCTTTAAGCGATTTTTCTTCGTAGTTGTTTGCCTTAAAGGTGTCGCTAAGTTTTTTAACACGAGCCTTTGGAACATAATTTAATGTAAACTCAAAGGTCTTTCGTGTATCAACATGAAGTACTTCCATTCCGTCCGGTGCAAAGAAGTAGTCGCGGTTCATGATGTAGCCGCCAACCTTACAGCGCTTGATATATACAAGCTGGGTTTTTGGGTCGCGGTACAAAATTGTGAACAGCACTTTTGAAAGGCTTTCTTTGTCTGCAAGTCCGCAGTAACGAAGCTCTGGTCCAACAAAGATTTTTTTTGGTGCTTCCGAAACTGAATAGATTCCACTCTTTCGAACATAAATAACTTTGTCAAATGATGTAATCTTAAGAAGTTCTTCTCCACCACTAACCTCTGTTCCAAGGTTACCAGATTTTTCATCATATTTAAGAGGCTTGTCGCGTTTAGAAACTGCCTTAACGTCAACAGCATTAATGTTTGTAATTTTAGTACGGCGGCGTGTTGTAATGCCGTCAAGCTTTGCTTCAATGCCGTCGAGCCATGAAATTGCATAATCAACAAGATGCTTGAGCAGGCGGTTAATTTCTTTAATGCGGTCATTGATTGCCTGAACTTCCTGCTTGTTCTTGTTCATATCGTAAAGCGAGATTCTGCGGATTGGAATTTTGAGCAGATGGTCAACATCATCAACTGTAATTGGTCTTATGAGTTCTGCCTTGAAAGGTTTAAAGCCATCCATTACTGCCTTGATTACGCCTTCTTCTGTTTTTTGATTTTCAATTTTCTTATAGATACGCTCTTCTACGAAAATGCGTTCAAGGGTTCGCAGGTGGAGTTTTTCCATGAGCGATGCTTTTTCAAGTTCAAGCTCCTGCTTTAAAATTCCAACCAGCTGCTTTGAATGATATTCAATTACCTGAGTACAGGTCATCTGCACCGGCATGTTATCTTTAATTACACGAAGATTACAGTAAATTGTCTGCTCGCAGTCGGTAAATGCATAAAGAGCGTCAACAACATCTTTTGTGTAA
The DNA here is from genome assembly GCA_017617115.1 of Treponema sp. Classification (GTDB taxonomy): domain Bacteria; phylum Spirochaetota; class Spirochaetia; order Treponematales; family Treponemataceae; genus Treponema_D. Next base: position 7,411 of record JAFZXA010000165.1, on the reverse strand, counting down.
ACTCCGCGCTGAAGTCTGATTTCAATATTTACAGAATCAGAAGTATAATCCTGAATTGAAGTTGCCTTGATTTTTCCGTTCTTTACAGCCTTTTCAATTGAGTTACAAAGGCTTTCTGTTGTTGAACCATAAGGAAGCTCTGTGATGACAATTTTTTTATCATCGCTTGTATCCATTTTGGCACGGGTAACAATTTTTCCAAGTCCATCCTCGTAACCAGAAACATCAATCAAACCGCCTGTAGGAAAATCGGGATAGAGTTCAAACTTTTCACCGCGCAGACATTTTCGTTCGGCATCAATTACTTCATGAATATTGTGACTCATGATGTAAGTGCTCATACCAACGGCAATTCCTTCGGCACCCATAATAAGTACAAGAGGAAGCTTTGCCTGGAATGCAACCGGTTCTGTATCGCGGCTGTCGTAAGTGTCTACATACTGAGTGATTTTTGGATTTGTATTTAAAATATCTCTGGTGATCGGGCGAAGACGACATTCAATGTATCGGGGAGCAGAAGCACCGTCGCCAGTGTACATGTTACCAAAGTTTCCCTGCTTGTCTATAAAAAGATCCTTGTTTGCAAGGTTTACAAGCGCTGTATAAATAGAAGAATCTCCGTGCGGATGATAAGCCATTACTTTACCGCAGACATTTGCTACCTTGGTAAAACGTCCGTCATCTGTTTTTAAAAGCGTGTGGATGATTCGGCGCTGTACAGGCTTGAGTCCATCTGTAATTTCTGGAATTGCACGGTCACGGATTACATAACTTGCGTACTGAATAAAATTTGAATCGAACAGGTTTTTTACGTATGCCATTTTTCCCCTCTAATTTTCCCTAATATTATAATTATAAATGAACTACAAGAATTCTTCAAGATTTTTAAGTGTCGTACAGATTTTCCAGCACTTGGCCTGGATTTCTGGTGTTGGCGCAATTTTATCGGGTACCATGATTACTTTAAGACCTGCGGCGGCTGCACTGCGGATTCCGTTGGGACTGTCTTCTACTGCGGCACATTCTTTTGGGTCAAGTCCAAGCGAGCGGCATGCCATAAGATAAATTTCCGGGTCGGGCTTACTGTGTTCTACCATTTCGCCTGTTGTGCGGGTTTCAAAAAAATCTATTACACCGGCATTTGTAAGCTGCCTTTCCACTGCCCCGCCGTTTGTAGAAGAAGCAAGAGCAAGGCGGTATTTTGGTTTAAGGTATTCAAGAATCTGGCGGGCATAAGGCATGAGCGGAATGCCGTCTGTTTCTTCGTACATTTTAAAAAGCACTGTTGCACGGTCAAGAAATGCCTGTGAATCAAAATCATCTCCAAAAACCTTTTTTAAAATCTGGAGCGTGTCGTTTCGGTTTGAACCGCGGCACATATTGATGTAATCCTTGTCGGTTGTTACATCCATTTCGTCCTGCGTGATTTTCCAGGTTTTGTCGCTTATAGTTTCGGAATCTAAGATAACGCCGTCCATGTCGAAAATTATTGCTTTTATCATATTCCCCCGTCATGCTGAACTTGTTTCAGCATCTATCTCTTAGGCTTAAGCTCCGAGCTAATGAACAAACGGTCCTGGTACCAGTCAATCAAAAGCGAGAAGGTTTCGTCTTCGTAGCCTGGCGCGGTTACTTTAATTTTCCACACTGTTGCCGACTTTAAATCTTCCGGCGAAATTGCGCTGATTTCCTTCCAGTTATTATTGAACAAAATCTGCACTGTTGCCTTGTCACTTATATTTTTTCCCGAAACTGCATCATAAACATACGACGAAATATTAAGCTCGCGCGTAACTCCTTTTAAAAAGTCGCTTTCAATCAACACAGATTTTTCGCCAACACTGAACGACTTCCACCACACATAAGGACCAACTACAACCTTAACACGATAATCTCCTTTTTTAAGATACACCGGCTGAATATTGTAAGTGCGGTTTTTAGAAGCAAGGCGTGCAACTTCTACAGTTGTCTGAACGGTAAACCATTTTTCAAAAAAGCGTGAACCTTTAACTGCAAACTCGCGGCGGGCACTTTTTACTTCCGGAATATCCTTGCCGTCGTTTTCAAAAAAGAATGCTTTTATTGGCAAATCAAGGTCTGCCGAAAGTGAGCGCGGAACTTCCATTTGAATCTGAACCGGAGTGTACCAGGCTTTGAGTATTGTCTGATGTATGAGTCCATGCTTCCAGCAGAAAATAAATGCGGCAGCTACAACCGCAGCCCAGAGAACAACAGTTCTTACTATACGGAAAAGCTTGTCCTTAGGATTAAAGAATGGGAACGGATAAGGCTTATCCTGTAAAATTACAGCCTTTGCAATGTGAACGCGAATATCATGTACATTAAAATGGCGCAGATATTTTTTTACTGCACGCAAAACCTGGTCAATTGACTGGAATCGTTTTTTAGGATTAGGGCGAATCATTTTATGAATGATTGCTTCAATATCTTTTGGGATGCGCTTGTCAATTTTACGTGCATGGATGTAACGTCCCCTTTTAATAATCTTGAAATTTTCCATGCTGAATTCACCTGGGTAAGGCTTTGTGCCTGTTACCATTTCGTAAAGCATAATTCCAAGAGAATAAATGTCGGCACGAGTGTCTACGCTTGCACTGTCTTCAAACTGTTCGGGCGACATATAGGCCGGAGTTCCAAGACTCATTCCAGAAACTGTCATATTGTTTTCGCGGTCTTCCTGATCACTGGCAATTCCAAAGTCTGCAAGCTTAATTTCACCACGACGCGAAATCAAAATGTTTCCGGGCTTAATATCGCGGTGAATTATATTTTTTGAATGTGCATGTTTTAAAGCAAGACAACTGTCCTGTAAAATGAGCATTGCAACAGGCGGCGGCAGCACAGTCTGTTTTTTAATGAGCTTATCAAGCGCAATGCCGTCTACAAGCTCTTCGACCATATAACGGCTGCCTGCTTCGGTAAAATAATCAAACAACTGAACAATGTACGGACTGTGCATGTCCATTAAAATCTGTGCTTCTTTTTTAAAGCGTTCGGCATTGAGCGAGTTTCCGCGCGAAGTCATTTTTTTAATTACAACATAGCGCTTAAGCGACGGATGAATTGCCTTGTAAACAACACCCATTCCGCCCTTTGCAATAACGCCGGCAATTTTATATTTACCAATCATTGGTGGAAAATCATTAGGCATTCTTTTTTGCCCCCTTAGTATTTATAATATCTTTTTCAAAATCAAAATTATGGTCTGGTTCAACTAACACAATATTCTGCTTATGCGGATTATGAATCTGCACTAACCTTCCGTCCTGGCGAAGTGCGTAATTTTCTTTAACAGGTCTGTGCCCCGAAAAATACAAAGCTTTTTTTGCAGATTTTTTTCCAAGCAGTTCATTCATAATCGGGACAACTGTCTGTTTTTTTACCTGACCGTTGCGTGTCCATATAAGTCCTTCTACAACACCTTCTTCAAATCTTGCGTCAATAAGCTGCTCTGCTGTAAAAGTGTCTGCCGGTTCTGCATGCGAAACTACATAATTTTTTCCGTAAGCCACAAGCGGTAAAAGATTTTCGTACTGCGCAATAAGATTTAAAAGCTTTTCGTCATAATATTCCTGAATAAAGCGCTTTACCATTTCTCCTTCGTCTGCATATTTATAAAAGGCATAGTCGCCGCCAAGATTGCTGTTCAAAATATTTTCGTGATTGCCTTTTAAAAAGTGAAAGTTTTCTGGGAACAATATTTTTAGGCTCATGATGGCACACAGTGTTGAAAGTGTTGCAATCATTTCGTCCTGCATGTAGTGGCCTGTATGAATGCCTTGTTCAAATTCGGCAGAAATAAGTTTCCAGCGCAAAGAAAAAAGTTCGGTATGAACGGCATCGCCCACACACACAAGGTCGATTTTTTTTTGTTCAAGGGCCTGCATTACCGTAAGCTTTAATTTTGGAAGCGTACAGGCAAGAATATTTTTTATAAAATCGGGGCGGGCGTGAATGTCTGGAATAATTACAACAGGAAGGCAGCGTTTGTCTTCTTCATAAAGCTTTAGCAAAGAACCCTGCTGCCCTACACAATTTGCAGGACGATATTTTTCCGGCTCATTTGCAAGAACTGTACAGACATTTTTTACAAGAGAAGAAATAAACTCATAGGAAGGAAGCTCCTGCAGCGCAAGGCACTCTTCTACATTGGGCTTAAAACTGGACATAATTTATGAAATTACAAGACTCATATTGCCAATAGTAACTTTGTCACCCGGATTAAGTTTAACATATTTATCTGGCGGAATTTTTACTCCGTTAAGATACGTTCCGTTTGTACTGTTTTCATCTTTCAAAAAATAAGCGTTTTTGATTTTTTGAATTACAGCGTGATGGCGGCTGGCAAGTTTATTGTCAACAACAACATCATTGTCGTATTCGCGGCCAATTGTGATTTTTGCAACAAGACTAACCTTCTTATTATTGAACATCAAATAAGAAGCAGGCTTTGTTTCGCCGTAAGATTTAAGCTGCTTTCCTACCGGCGATACTGTTTGAATTGTTTCGTTACTCATATATATAGTATATAATGAAAATGATAACTGCGCAATTTTTTATTACAAAGATTATCGGGCACCCTTCGACAGGCTCAGGGACCGCAAGAATGCTAACATGTGTCATTGCCGGGCTTGACCCGGCAATCTCTACTTCACCAACGCCTTTGGCTTAAACACACTGAACATCGGGATATTATCTTTGGCAACCTTTACAAAAACCTTTATGGCACGGGTAACTGATTTTCGCTCGTTTTCGTTCAGTTCTGCAAGTTTGGCAAGCATTTTACCGCCGCATACAAGCTTATTCTGGTCAATTTCGTAGTTTGTTTTAGCACCACTTGCATAAAAAACATCAAACAAGGTGTCTATAAACTTTTTGCGCTCCTGTGGCGAAAGTCGTGCAGCCCATGCATTAAACGAGCTGTAAAAAATTTCAGAAGCTTCATCAAAAGCAGGCGCTGTTTCAAAACAAGGCCCCGCAACATTCCAGGTAAACGGATCATGCTGTAAGATTCCTTCTGCCGAACACGCTACAATTTTATACTGATTTGTATGCTCAAACATCATTCCTACAACACAAAATTCAGGAAAATATGCAAAAACACGGTCTTTAATCTCTAAAAACTCAGGGCGTTCGTAAACCGGAGCAAAAAATCCCGGACCATCAAAGTTATAAACTGCTTCAAGCCGCCCAAGCGATTTTTTTGGCACACTCATTCCGCCTTTTACGCTAAGATTTCCGCCTTTTGAATGCCCTGTAATTATAAAACGACCTTTAAGTGCTGCCATTGCACCCTGCACATACTCGCGCGTATCTTTTTGTGCCGGAACTTCGTCCATATAGCCCAGGTTAAAATCTTCATACCAGCCCACAATTGTGTCATCGGTTCCACGCAGGGCCACAACGTATCGGTCAGACTCCAGCTGGTACGTAATTGCGCTGAACTGTTCTATTGCTTTTTCGTCAATCTTGTTAACAAATCCGCTAACCTTGATTTTTCCAAAACGACGTGATTCTGCGGCCGACTCAAGCAATTTTGGGGTCAAAGGATTAATCATTGCACCCATATTGCAGCGTTTTTCATAATCTTTTGTAGTAGTAAAGCGTTCTGAAAGCTCTTCCAGTGTAATTTTCTGCTTAAAATCGGGGGAAACAAGGCCATCTATGTTGTTGTAGGCAATCTGACTAAGAATAAGCGCATCAACACTGTTAAAATCGCTCTGGGCAAAAGAAAGGTCTCCGCGCATTTTTATGTAATCTAATATAGTAAATGTTTTATCTTTCATTTGACTTCTACTACTTCCTATCTTATAATTTAACTATGCGAAAAAAGTTTGGCAAGTTAAAAATACTTATGATTTGCTTTTCATCATCCCTGATTATCTGGATTTTAATTGCCTTATTTTCTATTTCCCAAACTCATAATTCAAACAAAAAAGTATCAACAATTTCGCAGCTTTCTACAAAACCTCCGGTTGACCGCTTTGACAGAGTCTATTTTGCAATTACAAAATCAAACAGCTGGTCCGAAGCAAATGACATGAATCTTTTTTCGTACGAAGCAATTCTTGCAAATACAACCGACAAGGATCTTAAAGACTGGTGCATAAAACTAAAGGTTCCCGATGAAACTTCTGTAGAAAACACCTGGGATTGTTCAGCTTATATAGAAGAAAACTATCTTTACATTAAGGCCGATGAACTTGTAAACGAAAAAATCAATCTTAAAAGTGAAACTCATTTTGGCATTCTGCTGATTTCTGAAAATGATTTAAACTTCCGTTCTGCAGTTATTACAGGACGTTTGTGTAAAAGGCTTTCTTCAAATACTCTGTTCATTATTTGCTGCATTATGTGTTCAATTTCAATTATTGCGGCAATTTACGGCTTTGTTCTTCAGCGGATTATTAAAAATCAGGCAACTATTACAAGGCAGCGGCAGGAACATGATAATCAGATTATTGAACAGACAATGAAAACCTTCTCTAACTTTATTGATAATAAAGATACTTACACGCAAGGTCACTCTACCCGAGTTGCAGCCTACGCCCGAGAAATGGCAAAACGAATGGGCTTGGATCAGCAGGCGCAGCTCACCATTTATTACGCAGGACTCATGCACGATATTGGAAAGCTTACAGTTGCAGATGATGTGTTGAACAAGACCAGCAGGCTTTCGAATGAAGAATGGACTTTAATTCAGCAGCATACAACAAACGGCGCAATGCTTTTAAAAAACTTTACTATTCTGCCAGAAATCAACGACGCTGTTTTATACCACCATGAACGCTTTGACGGAACAGGCTATATGAACCGTCTGAGCGGCAAGGATATTCCGCTTGTTGCACGCATTGTTGGAATTGCCGATGCCTACGACGCCATGAACACTAACCGATGCTACCGCTTGAAATTTTCGGAGGAACGAATTATTTCGGAGCTTGACCGTTGCCGTGGAAAGCAATTTGACCCGGATATAGTACCATACCTTATCTCAATGATTAAGGATGGGACGGTATATAGATTGTAAACAAAATATATAAGGAGTAAACAAAATGGATTTGATCTATGGTATCAAAGACAAGCCAAAGGTTGGCAAGGTAATTCTTTTTGCCCTGCAGCAGCTTCTGGCAATTATGGCAGCTACAATTGCAGTTCCTGCAGTAGTTGGACACGATCTTTCGGCTTCGGCAGCGCTTTTTGGTGCAGGTATTGGTTCTATCGTATATCTGCTTTTTACAAAGAGCTCAAGCCCTGTATTCTTAGGAAGCTCATTCGCCTTCCTTCCTTCAATGTTCAGCGCTTTTGCTGGTGCTGCAACACTGGGACTTACAGAACAGGCAGGCTACTGGGGACTTATCATTGGTGCCCTCATGGCAGGTTTGGTTTATGT
>JAFZXA010000164.1 GCA_017617115.1 Treponema sp. | reverse complement strand
CATCCTGGTTCCAGCGCTGCAAGTCTTTTGTAGGCATAGAGATACCTACTTTACCCTTTGATTTTGTTGCTGCGAATGCAGTTGACAATGTTGCAACTGCCAAAAGAATTGCTACAATTTTTTTCATTTGTAAAAACTCCTAATTTTTTTTTATATAAGGTCAACGACCCCTTTAATTAGGCATTATAGAACAAGAAAGCAGGAAAAATTCACTGATATTCTACAAATTCTTGGTATTTTCTTATTTTCACTGGAATTTTAGCAGGAATTTGTGGGTCAAATCTGTATTTTTTTGGTGTAGATTTTGTGCTAAATTCGTTCTTTTAGGAATAAAAAATTGTCACACGGATTCGAAAAACCTAACGGTTTTTCAATTTTAAAATCTAAAAACTAATTAAACCAATGTGGTTTTACAATAATTTCATCTCATGTTATAATAAAAGATATGACCACAGAAGAATTGTACAAAGAACTTTACGCACGATACGGGTTTATAACACGGGCCCGGGGGTGCTTTTTATATACACACAAAAATCAGCGGCTTACTGATCTGTTCCTGGAAAATGGCAAGGCTATTCTTGGGTGGGATTCTGGGAATGCAGGGACTTTTTTTAAGAATATGATGAACAAGGGGCTTACCGGTTCTTTCATCTGCGAAGACAAACCTCGAATTGATAAGGCTGTTTCTGAATTAGTTAGAAAAGAATGCCGCGTTTTCTTCTATAATAATAAGACCGATGCCGTAAAAGCTGCAGTTGCAATCGGTGCAAAAACTATTGTTTCTTATAAACCCTGGAACAAAGAGCAGGAAGACCTTTCTGGTGCCGATGCAGTTATAATTGTTCCGCCTTTTGCGTGGGGGGAAGAGATTTTTATTTTAGCTATGCCTGCTAATTACGACCCTTCGAGCCCTTCGACAGGCTCAGGGACCGAGGTGCCTTTCGCGTTGCAAACAGCCCTAACCCGCTCCATTTACAATCTTATTGCACAACTTCCGTTGCGTCAGGAAAAAGACTGGTTTATTTACGATACAATTCTCACTATATATTGGGAGCGAAAAGGCCCTTATTTATACCCGAAAATTTCCGAAAATAAATATGAGGATTTTGTAAAGCACTGCCTTGACTGTAATATTGTAATAAATCCATCGTACAACGAGCCTTCAATAGTTCCGTTTGGAGCCGACAAGGGCGTTTTTACAAAGCTTAAAAATAATCCGTTTGGGGAATAAATATGAATCACGAAATTATCCTTTTTATAATAAAGCTTATTCTTGGTGGAATTGCCGCATTTTTAGCAATTTTTGTAATGTCAAAAACCCGCGATGCTTCGTGGATGTTCCTTGTAGCAGGATTTTTGTTCAGTTACGCAGCACTTGTAATTGAGCTTATGGAAGAGCTTGGCATTTTTGATGTAAACGCAGTAAAAATTGCAGGCTTTCCGCTCATTCCGCTTATTTGTGCAATTCTTCCAAGCCTTATGTTTATAACTGCATTTATAACTAAATTAGGTAAAAAGCAGTAGGCAGGAACTCATGACCCAACTTGACGAATACTGGAACAAGTTCCTTGCAGCAAAAGGCCTTCCTTCTGAGACAAAATGTGCCGGCGATTTATTTTTTGAAGCAAAGGGCTTCGTAAGTGACCAGATGAATGCCCTTGTACTTGGCGGACAAAAGACTGCATTCTTTTCAAGTTATGCAACCTTTGCTATTGACGGAGAACCTTTACCAGTAAGCGGCGAGCTTTATATAGTAGTTGACCGTTCAAATAATCCGGTGTGTGTAATTGAACTTCAGAGTGTAAATATTCTTCCGTTTAATGAAGTAACCTGGGAAATGGCAAAACAGGAAGGCGAAGATGAAAATCTGGAAGCCTGGCGCCAAAAAAAACAGGAATATTTAGAAGATGAAGGTGCAGTGCTTGGTTTTGAGTTTGCACCCGACATTAAATTAGTTTTTCAGACCTTTACGGTTGTTTATAAATAATGATTGCCGGGTCAAGCCCGACAATGACATGGAGGAAAAAAATGGGAAAAGCAAATAACTTTTCAATTGGACGACTTCTTCTGCAGATTGCAATTGGAGCAATGTTAACTGTAGCAGGAATCTGGGCCCTTCAGGGTGGCGGCGATGAAGGAATTGCAGCAATCAAATACCTTATTGGAGCCAGAGATGTAGAAAGAATTCTTTGCATTGTATTTGGCATTATTGAATTGATTGCCGGAGTATTTCTTATTCTTGAGCTTTTTATTGGCGATAAAATCGGTGCACTTGGAAAAATCCTTACTCTTATAATCATTATTGTCTGGATTATTGCAATTGTGCTTATTGATTTTTTAGGAAACCACGGACTTTTCAAACAGAACAATTTTTTGAACTGGCTTTATAATTTTGCATATCATTTGATTGTTCTTGGAGCATTATTGGTTCTTCAAAATTAAAAAAACAAAAAACACTATAGTCCTGAAATAACTTGCCCGCGAGAGAGATGGACGAAGAGGAATCTCTCTCGCGTTCAAGTTATTTCAGAACAATGAGATCTTATTTCTGGAGATTTTTATTATGAAAAAACTATTACTTCTTCTAATGCTTTCAATACCAATGTCATTCCACGTATTTGCCGGAGAGGATAGTTTTTTTACTACAGAAGTATCTTTGGGCACTGGAATTTCTATTTATGATTCAAGTGCCGACGAATTGCGGAAAAAACTGCTGACAGGTAAAGACTACAAACGCATTGTTACCGGTCTTACACTTGATACAAATTTGAATATTTCGGATCCGCTTAAAGTTATGCTTGGAACAGAGCTTTTCAGCGATTTTTTGTGGGATAAAACAAACTACTATAATACACTTGATTATTCTTTCTTTACGGGAATAAAAATTTTCCCAAATAAAACAGGACTCAATTTTTCAATTTTATATATTCTTGGAAATCGTTCAGACTTTTTTACAGAGCTTGTTGAAACTCCAACCGATGAACTCAACGAAGACGGTACTGCAAAAACAAAAACAGTTCGCACAAAAAAATCAGACACAAAATCCTGGGGCAATGGATTCAGACTTTCAATTCAATATAATTTTATGGAAGCCAGACCCTACAAAGTAAAACCACATGTCGGCGCCTACTACCGCTGCGTTCCACGAGGCAACTACAACACAGATCATATACTTTGTTTATACGGCGGGATTAGATTTTAAAGACAATATCACTTTTTAAAAAAAAATGTCACACGGATTGGAGATTCCTACGGAATCTCTAATTTTAAAGTATTAAAGAAACGACGTTAGTCGTTTCGAATCCGTGTGACACTTATTCTTTACTATCTAGCGTACTCAATAATTCGAGTCTCTCGAATCATCGTTAATCGTATTCTTCCAGGGTAACGCAAATCGGTTTCAATCTGCTTGGCTATGCTTCTTGCAAGTTCTTTGACTTCTCCGTCCGGAACCTTTTCATTATTAACAAGAATGCGCAGCTCGCGTCCTGCCTGAATTGCGTATGCTTTTTCAACTCCATTAAAGCCTTCGGCAATTGCTTCAAGGTTTTCGAGTCGTTTAACGTAATTGTCAATTGTTTCGCGGCGAGCCCCTGGTCGAGAAGCAGAAATTGCATCTGCAATCTGAACTATTATTGCTTCAAGGCTTGTGGCTTCTACGTCGTTATGGTGTGCGGCAATTGCGTTAATAACAGCAGCATTTTCACCCATCTTGCGGGCCATTTCAGCCCCTACCTCTGCGTGGTTCTGGTCGCTGTCGTTTTCGGCACCCTTACCAATATCGTGAAGAATTGCGGCACGTTTAGCAAGCTCGCGGTCTGCACCAATTTCTGCAGCT
>JAFZXA010000025.1 GCA_017617115.1 Treponema sp. | reverse complement strand
AAGGCCTTATATTCCACGAGTTACACAGACAGAGAAACTCGTGGAACAAGCTATGGAATTTGCTGTTGCTGGCTAAGAAAATTTAGGACTGGAGTAACTTTTTCTGGTTACTTGATTGACTAAATCATAGGATTGCGAGCGAAGCGCGGCAATCCACAAATCTCTTGCCACCGCCCTTTTTTTTGATTATATTTATATATATGAACAAATTTATTAGTATTACAAACAATTCTCCGCGTTTTGATGACGACGATGAGGAGAAAAAACAGAAACCCGAGTCTCCTTTTGCAGACAGATTTCTTAAAACCCGCCAGATTATCCTTACAGGCGAAATAAACAAAGACCTTGCAGACTCAATTGCACGCCAGCTTTTGATTCTTGATTCCGAAAGCAATAACCCAATTTATATGTACATCGATTCCCCTGGCGGCGATGTAGATGCAGGGTTTGCAATTTATGATGTAATCCGCTTTGTAAAATCAAAGGTTATACTTGTTGGAATGGGCCTTATTGCCTCTGCCGCAACACTTGTACTTCTTTCGGTACCAAAAGAACAGCGCGTAGGACTTCCAAACAGCCGTTATTTAATTCATCAGCCGCTTGGTGGAATGCGCGGAGTTGCAACAGACATTGAAATTTATGCAAAGGATATGGAAAAAATCCGTGCAAAGTTGAACAAGATTATTTCCGAAGCAACCGGTGTTTCACTTGAACAGGTTACTAAAGATACAGACCGCGACTACTGGCTCGATTCAGACGAAGCAGTAAAGTACGGCTTAATCAGTAAGATAATTACAAAGCGTGAAGAATTGAAGTAATGACCTTTACCTTAACCGAAAGTCTTTTAGACGAAATTATTACTGCGCTCGAAAATCAGGAACAGCAGTTTCTTTTAGATGCGGCACAGAATAAGCTTGTAGAAAAGACTCTGGAACTTAAGGCAGACGACGAACTTTTTTATGCTTTACCCGAATGGGATTCTGCAGCAGGCTTTAAGCTGCGCGAGGATTTTGTATCAAAGCTTAATTCTCCTTTGGCGCACGAAGCCTTGCAGGAAGTTCTTCATTCAGGAAGGGGGGTATTTAAGAATTTTAGAAATGTAATAAAAGCTTATCCGGAAGTTGAAAAAAAATGGCACATTTATAAAAACAATAAAATGATGTGTTATGTAAACGACTGGTATAACAACCTGCGCGAAGTATGGGGACTTGAAAAACTTGATTATGTGCCAGAAGCAGATGACAGTCTGATTCATGATGATTTTTCTTTTACAGCATATAATCAGAACGATTCAAAAGAGCTTGTACTCCAGATGAACGCAGCATTCCGAGAACGTAATGAAAATCTTAGCCCAGAATTATCGCAGGCACTTTATAATAGCTGGCTTGAACAGTTTGAATTGGCACAGTCCAAAGGCGAGCTTGGTTTTATCTGCCGCAGTTTTTCTAACGATTTTGCAGGATGCATTACGGTATCTCAACTTTTACAAAAGCAGGAAAAGGTAATGGTTTTGACCAGCCTTTTTGTTCCTGAAGCTTTCCGGGGATTAGGAATTGGTACAGAGCTTATTAATATGTGCCTTTCGGAATTAAAAAAACTTGGAAAGAACTGGCTTATTTTGCCAAACATGTTTATACCCGAATATCTTGAGCCGTTATTATTACGTACAGGCTTTTGCAAGATTGATTCGGGCTATGCAGTAAATCTGCAATAACTTTTTTTATTTGTATAGGAGAAAAAAATTATGGGTTACAACAATTATAACCGTGGTTTTGAAATTGACGAAGAAAAGGCAGCTGAATTCCTTGAGAATGCAGTTGAAAAAATTACAACAGAAGAGGATATTGACACTCTTGTAGAGTTGGCAAAGCTTTTTAAGAAATATGTCCCTCTTACACGCCGTAAGTATGTTATTGCTTACATGCTCAAAGAATCGCTTAAGCACTTCCATTCATTTGGACGCGGCAACCGCAATGCAAGAAACAACGACCGCCGCTCTGGACGCGATTTTAAAAACGATTATAAAAGCGACTACAAAAACAACTATAAATCAGAATATAAGGCTTCTGACTCTGCAGTTACAGAAACAGAAGAAAGACCACATCATCCACGCGTAGAAATTGACCCTGATAAGGCAACTTCAATTTTCATAAGCATTGGTAAAAACCGCCGTGTTTACCCACGCGACCTTGTTGGCCTTATTGTTGCCGTAGGTGAAATTGACCGCGAAAGAATTGGTGATATTAAAGTATTGGCAAACTATTCTTTTGTTCAGCTTTATACCGAAGACTGCCAGAAGGTAATTGATAAGCTCAACGGCTATGACTACCGCGGACGCAAGCTTGCAGTAAGCTTCTCTCGCCAGAAGAGCGATGCCGAAGCTGACATAGCAGAAGATACAACTGCAGAAGATCAGGTTCCAGCAGACGAAACAGCATATTCACAGGAAGCTGCTGCCGAAACTGCACAGATGTCAGAAGAAGACGCTGCCGCTTATGCCGCTGCAGAGAAGGCTGCCGCTGACCGCGAACCATTCGGAAACTAACCCCGTGGCAATCCACATAATACGAACAGGCTTTTTCTCCGTAAACACACTTGTTGTGCCTTTGGAAGAGAAAGCCTGTTTTGTTGTAGACCCCGCAGCCTGTCAGAACTCAGGCGATAAAAATAAAATCACAGATTATCTTGCTGCCAAAAAACTTGACTGCAAGGCAATCATTTTAACTCATTCACACTTTGATCATATTACAGGAATTGCCCAATTAAAACAGGCTTTTCCCAACGCAAAAATTGCAATTCATAAAGAAGAAATGTCCGAGCTTGGAAACGGCGTTGGCTCAATGAACGATTCAGTAATCCGTCTTTTTGACGAATTGTGTTTGTTAGACGAAGTTGCCGCCCAGCCACCTGCAGATATCGCGCTTTACGACGGAGCAACTCTTGATTGTGTAACAGGCCCAGGTTTTGGCGCCGAAAACTGGAAGGTTATTTCTACTCCGGGACACACGCCGGGTTCAATTTGTTTATACAACCAGAAAGAGCAGGCTTTAATTTCGGGCGACACCTTATTTGCCTACGGTGGCTACGGCCGTACCGACATGGCAGGCGGCAATGAAGCGCAGATTCTTCACAGCCTTGCAATGCTGCGCGAACGCATACCAGCAGGAACTCACGTCTACCCCGGACACGACACAGATTTTATAATGGAGTAAAAATCTCAAACGACCCTTCGTCGCCCATGCAATCCTTTATCCTCAAAAACGCTGCATCAACAAAAGTTTTTTCCACAGTTAAAATTGCAAAGCTTGCGGGGCTTCCGCCTCTTGGTCTGCTTATGCTTCCGGGGTTTATAAACGTAAAGTCCCCGTGCTGTTCAAAATGTGGAACATGAGTATGCCCGTGAACTGCAACATGAATGCCCTGTATTTTTGCATCTAGTCCTAGCTTGTTGTAGCCAAAGTCCACTCCTTCCATGTGTCCGTGCACAAACAAAATCTGCTGACCATTTACAGTAAGAACCAGACTTGGCGGCATTAAAACAGAACCTTTTGGCAGCGTGCGTGCATTAGAATTATTCTTTCCAATATCATACGAAACAGCAAAATAAGAAGGGTCTCCGTTTCCGCGAACAAATCCAAGAACAGGGGGAATTGCTTTACGCACAGCATCGTCTTCGTTGGCAAGTTCCAGCAACTCAGCAAGGTCTCGCCAGCAATCTCCTGTAATTACAAGTGCATCACAGGTTGGACCAAACTGTTTTACAATGCGCATCAAGCCACGCCAGTCTCCGTGAGAATCAGAAATTGTAAGAATGCGTGCCTGCTCCTTCTGGGTAAGCGCCATAATATCAGTTTGAGAACCTATAATGTAATCAGAATTTTGCTGGAGTGATATCATTAATTCAAAACAAAATGATTTATAGACTGAATGCCCGATTCCGGGTCCACATAATGATGAATCTTTTTGTTTTTAAGCATCTGGGTTATGTGTTTTGGAAGCGTGCTGTCTTTTACAAAAGGACCTTCAATTTCAAGCATGTAATCAATACAGTCTGTAAGAACTTCAGGTGCTTCAAGAATAATTTCGCTCACAGTTTCTTCCGGGGCAACATCGCCTGTTAAGTCGGTAACCTGTTCCTTATCCAGAACAAAATCACAGGTAGACTCTAATCCAAGAACATCATCCTGCGGGAACAGCGCATAAATAGGGTAGGGAACTCCCATCTCCCAAAAATCCTGAAGCTTTGCAAAAGCAGTATGAGTGTTTTCTGGAGCACCAAGAATTATTATTCCGGCTAAATCCTTGTCGGTACCGGTAAGGGTAGCCGCAAGTTCAGAAGCATAGCCCTTTGCACCATGCTTAAAGCTGTCCGGATAAATCATTGTATAAATAAGCCCGCCGTCACTTTCAAGCCCGTAACGCTCTCCAAGCAGCGCCGTAAATTTTTCAACAGCATCCGGCGAATTAAAATCATACCCAAAAATAATGCAAACACGTTTATTAGTAACATGCCATGTCTGATTTTCAGACTCCAGCACACTCTCATTATTAAGCGGCCCCACACTAAGCTGCAAAGAATCGGCCTCTGGCTCCTGCACCTTGTTTTTCTTGCACCCCGCGAGCAGGACAATTGATATGATAACTAAATAAATAACTCTTTTCATTGCATGATATATTATCACGCAATCAATTTCTTGAAAAGATTGCATTTTTTCGCTATTATCAAGGCATGAGTATCATAACCCCGGTTATCCAGCTCTTAGGCAGCCTTGCATTCCTGCTTTTTGGAATGAAGCTCATGTCCGACGGAGTTCAGAAAAGTGCCGGAGAAAAACTTCAGCGTGCTCTTAGCGTAATAACAGGCAATCGTTTTGTTGCTCTGCTTACGGGTCTTTTTGTAACAATCATCATACAGTCATCGGGTGCAACTACAGTAATGGTTGTAACCTTTGTAAATGCCGGTCTCATGTCGCTCACACAATCGGTTGGTGTAATTTTTGGTGCAAACATTGGTACTACAATCACCGCCTGGATTGTTTCTATTTTTGGATTTAATTTTAAGATTTCGGCCTTTGCAATTCCTGTTTTTGGTCTTGGCTACTTTCTTACACGCTTTATAAAAAAGAATACTGCAAAAAATATTGGCGATGCCATCATGGGCTTTGGTATGCTCTTCCTTGGACTTTCGGGTTTGAGCGATGTATTTACTCCAGAGCAGCTCGGATGGCTTTTTAGAATTCAAGGAACCGGATTTCTTGCAATTACAATAGGATTTTTAATTGGTATAATCATTACCGCTTTGCTTCATTCTTCTTCTGCTTTTTCAGCAATTGTAATTACAATGGCTTACAACGGGCTCATTTCGTGGGAGCTTGCCGCTTCTATGACTTTGGGAAGTAACATTGGTTCAACAATTGATGCAATTTTGTGCGCCTTTGGAACAAGTGCCGACGCCCGCCGTTCTGCTTTAATTCACGTAATGTTCAACGTATTTGGTACAGTGCTTGCGCTCATCTTCTTCCATCCGTTCCTGCGCCTTGTTGTATTCCTTACTCCGGGCCACGAAGCTTCAAATATGGCAATCCGCATTTCAATGCTTCATACAGTATTTAAGACTTTGTCTACAGTTGTGCTTCTGCCGCTTCAGGCTCCTCTTGTTAAGCTTTCTCAGCTTATGATTAAAGAAGATCCTTCAGACAAGCCAAAAGTATTCAAGCTTGAATTCAACGAGCTTGCCGCAAAAGACAGCGTTGCAACTCATATTATCCAGGTAGAAAAAGCCATTGCCGATATGACCGACGAAGTTACCGATATGTTCGATAAAATACAGATTGGTGTTACAAAACGAAATGCCGATTTTATTGAAAAATATCAGGAACGCATGTCCGAAACCGAAGACTACGTAGACCAGATGCACGAGCAGATTACACACTTTCTTATTAAATGCGAAAGTCTGCAGCTAACCGAAAAGCAGCTGAACCACGTTTCAAATATGATTCAGATTGTTGATGAACTTGAAAATATGAGCGACAGCTGTTTTGGTGCAATCATGCTTATCTGCCGTTCTATTGAAAAGAAAATGGAATTCAAAGCCGAGGATTTGGAAAAACTGCTTCCATACATTGAGCTTGTTCGCCAGTTCCTGCAGTTTATCCGCATAAATATCAATAAAACTATTACACCAGAAAAACTGGAGCTTGCACGCGAGCTTGAAGATGGCATTGACGCCTTCCGCAAGTCCCTCAAAAAAGTTGCCCGCAAGCGACTCGAAAGTGGTGCCGACGTTAAGGCCGAGCTTTTGTACATTGATATTGTCCGCGCAATTGAACACATTGGCGACAACTGCTTCAATATCTCAAGCGCATTGGTTGGCTAAATCCAATAATCATTGTATAATATCCCCATGTCATATGAAGTAACAGCTACCCGACGCCGTCCTCAGCAGTTCGACGACCTTGTTGGTCAGGAATTTGTTGCGGCTACGCTCAAAAATTCTATAAAATCGGGAAAAATCGCACACGCATATTTGTTTTCTGGCCCACGCGGCTGTGGAAAAACCTCAACTGCACGCATTTTAGCAAAGGCACTTAACTGCCAGAACGGACCTACAGACACCCCTTGCGGAACCTGCTCAAACTGTCAGGAAATTATAAAGGGTTCGTCTCTTGATGTTATTGAAATTGATGGAGCTTCAAACAACTCTGTAGAAAACGTACGCCAGATTAAAGATGAAATACAGTTTCCTCCAAGCTCAAGCAAATATAAGATTTATATCATAGACGAAGTTCATATGCTTTCAACTTCGGCCTTTAACGCATTGCTCAAAACAATCGAAGAGCCGCCGGAGTATGTTGTATTTATTTTTGCTACAACAGAGCTTCAAAAAGTTCCTGCTACAATTAAGTCTCGCTGCCAGCAGTACAACTTCCGCCTTGTTGCAATAGATAAGGTAAAACAGTGCCTTGCCGACGCCGCAGCCGAACTTAATATTCAGGCCGATGATGAAGCTTTGTTCTGGATTGCCCGCGAATCAACCGGTTCAATGCGCGATGCCTACACACTTTTTGATCAGGTTGTAGCCTTCAGCGACGGACACATTACTTACGAAAAAATCCGCGATAAGCTTGGACTTGTTGGCGTTGACCGTTTGAACTCAGTTTTTGAAGCCTGTGCCGCAGGTAAAACTACCGAAGTTCTTGGCTTTATTGATGAATTTTTACAGAACGGCATTTCTATTGAACAGCTTATTTCTAACAGTGCCGATTACCTTCGAAGTCTCTTGCTCATAAAAAACGGAGTTACAAAAGAGTCGCTTCTTGGAAACAATGTTGAACGCTACAGTAAGGCAGTTCTTGAAAAATGGAACCCAATCCAGCTGGAACGCGCCCTTTCAATTTTCTTAACTCTTTACCGCGATATCCGCTATTCACTTTCTCCACGCTATGAAATTGAACTTACCTTCAGCCGACTTTGCTGGCTTAGTGAATATGTTTCTAATGCCGAAGTTAAAAAGGCAATTGATGCCGCAAGAGGAGTTTTAGTTGGAGCAGGAACCGGGGCAGCAGCAGGCATTGCAACACCGGCTGCCGTAAAGTCATCTCCCCTTCCGGAAGGGTTACCAAGGTTTTCTGCTCTACAAGAACAGGACGACGAAACCCCTTTCGTTAGTGGCGGACCACTGCCGCCTGAACAATCAGTGGGACAGGCGGCCGCTTTTGAACCACCTGCAGATTACGACGACGGCTGGACAAATACAGACACTCCTCCAGAAGAAGACGCGGCTTATGAAGAACAGCTTCAGGCAGAACAAGCACAGGCTTCGTATGAAGAAGCTTTGCAGCAACAGGACGCTTTTGAAAAACCACAGCCTCAGCTTGACGAGCATTTTACAACAGCCGACGGCCGCGATATGACAATTGCACAGCTGCGCGGAACAATGATTGCAGAGCTTGCAGTAAACGAAGGCTTTATTGCTTCTGCACTTGACCGCACCGGCTTATGGAAGGTCAGCGAAAAGAGTGTTGAAACAACAATAGAATCAAGCCTTGATTTTCAGATACTCCAGAAAAATGCACCGGCAATTGCAGACCGTCTTTCAAAAATCTGCGGACGCCCAACACAGTTTATTGTAACAGAACAAAAACACGAGGTACCGTCAGAAGAGGCAGCACAGCAGGAAATACCGGCGCAGGTACAAACACTTGTAAACGCCTTCAAAGGCACGATTGTAACAGGAGGTAAAGAATGAACCCATTTGACCTTTTAAAAAATACTCAGCAAATAAAAGAGCAGTCAGAAAAGCTGCAGAAAGAACTTGAAGAAATACGCGCCGAAGGTTCAAGTGGCGGCCGCATGGTAACAGTAACACTCAACGGCAAGTTCCAGATGACAGACATAAAGCTTGACCCAATCTGCGTAGACAACCGCGACGTAAAAATGCTCGAAGACCTTATTGTTGCAGCACACAAAAGCGCCGTAGACAATGTACAGGAAAAAATAAAAGAAAAATCGTCGTCGCTGCTTGGCGGCATAGACTTGGGACAGTTTGGTTTATAATGAACGCATTTGACGAGCTTACATCCGACTTTTCGCGACTCCCTGGCATTGGCAAAAAAAGTGCCGTTCGCATGGTAAACTGGCTTTTAACCCAGGACAGCAGCTACCTCAACCGATTTTCGCAGAATCTTGGAGTTCTAAAAGAGCGAATAAAGCCCTGTTCAGTATGCGGAATGTGGACAGAACAAGACCCGTGCTCAATCTGCTCCGACCCCCTTCGCGACAAATCAATCCTGTGCGTAGTAGAACAAAGTCAGGATGTTGGCACAATAGAAGCGTACGGCGAATACAAAGGCTTTTACCATGTACTTGGCGGCCTTATAAAACCACTCGAAGGAATTGGCCCAGCCCAGCTTTCAATTCCGCAGCTGCTCGAAAAAATCAAAAAAGACACACCGGCCGAAGTTATTATAGCCACAAACCCAACCGTAGAAGGCGATACCACAGCACTTTACATAAACAAAGTAATCACCGAACTCCAGCTTCCAACCCCAGTAAAAGTAACCAGACTAGCCACAGGCATCCCCGTAGGCGGCGACCTTGAATACATAGACAAAAGAACTCTGTCTTTAAGCTTCCGCGGCCGCTCCCAGATATAATTTTTTTGCTTTTCTTACATTTATGGTGTAAAATAGATGTGCACGATGGGAAAGTTTTACGTATTTTACTTTTCGTAATTTTTTGTGCTGATTATGCCAAAATCTGCCGATAATTGAAAAGATAAACTATGACTATTTTTTCATCAAAGGAGTTTTAAAAGTAGTATGAAGTATTCAAAAAGTTTATTCGTTTTGTTGTTCCTCTGTAGTATCTGCAGCTTTTCTTTTGCTCACGGAAAGGGTGATATTGAAGAAATTGACGTTGATAATGTAAACAGCTGGAAAGAAAATTTTGATCTGGAAGGAAAAACCCAGAAAAAAGCCGTTAAATATAACATTATGATTACGGCAACAGACCTTGGCGGCAATGAACACGTAGAAGGTCCGTATAATTTATATGTAGATCCGGAGTCAGACCGCCCAATCTGCGGTATTACAAACCCTTATCCAAATATGCGTGTTGTCGGCAACCTTAATATTGTAGGTACTTGTGTCGACGACGATGGTGTTTCAAAGGTTGAACTCCTCCTTGATGAAGGCACCGAATATGAAAAATTAGTTGTAGCAGACGGAAAAGAATTCTGGTCTTATTATCTTGATACAAATAACCTTGAAGAAGGTCCACATACAATTAAAGTAACAGGTTACGATATTAACGATGAGCCTGTTGTCAGCAAACCAGTAAAGCTTACCTGGCAGCTTGACCGTAAACAGCCTTTAACTGCTGTAGAAAACATTGGAATGGGTCAGCTTGTAAGCGGAAACGTAAACTTTAAAGGAACAGTAAGCGACGGTAACGGTATTAAAGAGCTTTATTACTCTGTAGATAACGGCGGCTTCTGGTTCCCTGTTAAGCTTTCTAAAACAAAACAGTTTGATACAGTAGAATTTTCTATTACCCTTGATACCCGCAAGTTCCAGGACGGACCTGCAGTACTTTGGTTCAAGGCTATAGATAATGCAACCAGCGAAGGTGCATATTCTTTCCTCTATTATATAGATAATACTAAGCCTGATGTTCAGATTGTTTACCCTGGCGACGAACCGGTAAACGGAAAATTCACAGTTGCCGGATTTGCAAAGGATGATGTAGGTGTAACAGACCTTTCATGGACCTTTGGAGATCAGAGCGGTGTATTTGAACTTGTTCCTGGAAACCCATACTGGGCAGTAACTCTTGATACAATCGGACTTAAAGATAAAGCACGCAAGTTCAGCGTAAAAGCAATTGACCGTGCAAAGAACGTTGTTGAAGTAACAAAAAATATTGTACTTAATCAGGAAGATGACAAGCCTGTTGTTACAATTGCAGAGCCGGCCGCCGGTGATATTTATGCAGGCGACAATAAACCTGTATTTGTACGCGGTTTTGTAACCGATGACGATAGCGTTGAATCTGTAAAAATCCAGCTTGATGCAAACGAAGCAATCATTCAGCAGACACGCGGCTCTTATTATTACGAGCTTTGTAAGGCTTCGGATTTAGCTGCCGGAAATCACAAAATCACAATTACCGGTATTGATGTAAACGGTGTAGAAGGAAATCCTGTAACAGTTCAGATTCTTTCAAAGGGCGCTGCTCCAGAATTTGCACAAGCCGTTGTAACAGCAGGAAAAGAAACTGTTGATTTTGCAAACGGAATGGAAATCCACCCCGAAGCAGGAAGAACCTTTAGCGTAACAGCAACATCACCTCTTGGAATTAAAGAGGCTCACATAGAAGTTGCAGGTCAGGAACCACGCGATGAAGTTCTTAAAAATGTTGGTTCATATACAGTTTCAATTCCTGTAAATGCAACTTTTGCAAAAGGACTTGTTCCTGTAACAGTAACAGTTACCGATGTAATTGACCGCACAACAGAATACAAGGCCTGGTTCTATGTAACAAACACAGCACTTGTAAAAAATGACGACCCAATCGTAGTATTCGACGACAGCACAGTTGCCGAAGACGGTTCAATCATAAATAATCCGGACTATCCTGCAACAGGTTACCTCATTGGTGGAAACGCCGCAAAGGTAGAACTTGTTCCAGAAACTCCATTTGCATCGGCTTTCCTTGAAGGAAACCAGATTAAACTTTTCCCGGGAAACGCAATTGGTGGTTCAGAGCCGGTAGTAGTTCGCGTTACAACAGACAAGGGCAAGGTAGCAGAATCTCGTCCACTTATTTTTAAGAACGACAACGTGCTTCCAAACCTGTTTATTAATAACTATGAAGAGTCACAGGCTATAAAGGCACGCTACACCGAATTTACAATTACAGGTTCTGTAAAATGCGAAACCGGAGTAGGCAGCTTAAGCTACAGAATCCTTGGTGCCGAAGCTACAATGGACCCTAAAACAGGAACAGTTTCAAAGGTAACTGTACTTCCTGTAGAAAACAGCTTCCAGAATATTCCTATTGAAACAGACGGAAACTTCTCGCTTAATCTTGAAACCTATAACCTGGCATCGGGAATGTATATAGTAGAAATTATTGCCGAAAGCGCCGGTGGAAACAAGGTTGCAAAAGCAGTAGCATTCAACAATCTTCCGGAAATTGAAGAAGTAAACGGAAAGCTTCCAGCTGCAAAAGCCGCAGTTGTTTCTTGGATCGACGCATTTGATGTATATGCAATTACAACTTACCAGGGCGAGCTTGACGAAAACTTTAAAGCCTTCCCTCGTGCAGATATGAACGAAGGTGCAAATCCTCTTATATGGGGAACTGCAAAATATACAGCACAAAAAGCACCAACTCTTGCTGCAAATATTGTAGAAGTTAATGGCGAACCATACTTCAGCGGAATGCCAGTTGTTCTTCCTTATGGAGTTTCAAAAGAGCCAAAATACATGAGGCTTTACATTGACACAGGTGCAACCGTAAGCGCAGTTACCTATGAAATTACAGGTGACGAAGTTGCCGGTGGTGATGTTCGTCAGACAGGCGCAGTAAAGCTTGCAAAACCAGAAGGAACACGCTGGATTGCCGACATTCCTTTGAACAATCTGCCTTCACGCATAAACAAGGTTAATATTACAATTAAGGCCGGTTCTTTGCAGCAGGTTGTAACAGGCTCTATCAGAGTTATACGCGACACAAGCCTTGATGTAACAGATGATGATGAAAAAATCTACGGATATGAAGGGGTTGGAACCTTCTTTGATTCACAGGATTCAAACTGGGTACTTCTTGACGGTTCAAAATATGTATTCTACGCAAATGTAACAGGTCCAATTCGTGCCGAACTTGAAGGCAATGCCGACGGACTTGCTATTGAAACAGACGATAAATTCATTACCCTTTATGCAACAAAAGACGGCACCTACAAGAATGTTACTCTTAAAGTAACAGACCGCTTTGGCGACACCTTTAAAACAGATGCAATGAATTTCCTTGCCGACTCCGAAGCACCACAGCTTGTTCTTCAGACTCCACAGCTTCATGACTGGCTTAGCGATGTAGTAAATGTTTCGGGAACAATTGCCGATGCCCTTGGAGTTCGCCGTGCAGAATACTCACTTGATGGCGGCGAAACCTGGCGCGAGCTTCTTCTTAAAGGAGACGCAAACGGACTTGGCGTAACCTTCAGCGAAGACATAGACATTAAGCTTATTGAAGACGGACTCATTCGCCTTGACCTTAGAGCATTCGATAACGCAGGTCATACAGCACTTGTAACAACAGCCGTCTTTAAAGATACAACACCACCGGTTGTAAATGTAATTGAACCTCTTTCAATTGATATTGTAAACGGTGAAACACTTCTTGCCTTTAAGGTAGACGACAACGGATGGTTCAACAAAGCCGAATATCTTATGATTGCAGGCGAAGGCCACGAAGAAAAACGCAGCGAAATTGAAATTGATCCGCTTGTTTATACACATGTTGGTACACCGGAACGACCAATTGATGACATAATGCAGTTTATCTTTACCGATGATGCAGGAAACAAAACAACAATTGAAGGCTGGGATTTCACAATCGATAATATTTCGGACCTTCCAGTTTCTGAAATTCACGTACCTGATGAACTTCAGGTTATTACACGCGACTTTACAATTTCGGGTGTAATTTACGATGATGATGGTCCAAGTACAATCTGGTACAAGATTGACGACAACGAATATCAGCAGCTGCCTGAACCAGGAACAAGCTTCTCAATTGATGTTCCAATTTCTACAATGACCGATAACGAGCATACAATTTATGTTTATGCAGTAGATATCAACGGTGTTCAGGGTGAAGTTGCCCAGAGAACCTTCCGCATTTCTTTGGAAGAGCCAAAGGGTGCCGTAGAACTTCCTACAATTGATACTTCTGTTCGCGAAGTAATTACCATTTCGGGTGTTGCAAGCGATAAGAACGGAATTATGAAGGTTGAACTTTCTCTTGATAACGGTAACAGCTACAACGACGCCGAAGGTCAGGAAGAATGGTCATACAAGGTAGACACCCGTGCAATTCCTGGTGGAACTCAGGTAGTATTCTTACGCATTACCGATAATTACGGAATTAAGGGCTTGTACTCAAGCTTGATAAACATCGATAACGAAGCTCCAGATATTTCTCTTGATTTGCCGCTCGACGATTCAACTTCTACAGGTCAGCTCTTCTTCTCTGGATATGCATTCGATAACGTAGAAATTTCGGATCTTTACATAACAATCCGCAACATGGAAAAAACTTCCGAAGCAATTAAGAGAACAATTCCAATCAATAATATTATTGGTGAAACTCTTGATATTACCGATTTACCGGACGGCTTCTATAACGTTGAACTTTCCGGAGAAGATAAAGCCGGTAACAGAACAAACGTAAGCCGCAACATTCACCTTGATAAGTCAAGACCACCTGCAGTTGTAGATGTTCTTTACCCTCTCAACGGTGAACACAAAAACGGTAACTTCAACATTTATGGTCAGGCTTCTTCTAACGTAGAAGGCAAGATTTCTT
This sequence comes from Treponema sp., assembly GCA_017617115.1. Lineage (GTDB taxonomy): Bacteria > Spirochaetota > Spirochaetia > Treponematales > Treponemataceae > Treponema_D. Next base: position 9,751 of record JAFZXA010000025.1, on the reverse strand, counting down.
CTCTCAAGCTTTATGTAGATGACAAGTTTGTAAAAGAAACTTCTCTTACCGATTCAGGCTTCTTCAAGTTTGAAATTACTCCTGCTTCCGAAATTAATACCGGAGCCTTAGACGAAGACGGAAACCCAATTAAGACAATTGTAACCGACATGACCGACGGAACTCATGCCTATTTTGTCGAAGCAGTACTCGAAGACGGACGCAATGTTCCTTCTATTACACAGACAATTACCTACAGTTCAATTGGTCCATGGATTACACTTGATAACTTTACATACGGAGACTTTGCAATGCGACGTCCTTACCTTAAAGGACGTGCAGGCTACAGCCGCGACCCAGAAGAAGTTGCAGCTGCCAAGTCAAAAGAAGCCTCTAAAGAATTCAAAGATATGGTAGCCGCCAAGACAGTTGCCAAGGTAGAACTTAGCTTTGATAACGGTAAGACTTTTGAAGAGCTTTCTACAAACGACAAGTGGCTCTACCGTGTAGAAAATCAGGACTGGACCGAAGGATACCACTTCCTGCTTATACGCGCTACTATGAAGAACGGCGAAGTTGCAATTGAACGAACAATTGTTCAAATTGATAACACCGCTCCAACAGTACGCCTTATTGCTCCAAACAACGGTGGCCGCTACAACCAGATGCTCGAAGCAAGCGGACTTTCTAAAGATGAAGTAGGTCTTGAAAAAGTAACAATTGCCCTTCGTAAAGGTGACAAGGCTTCTTATGAAGTTCCATCATTCATTCAGGGACTTTATGTAGACTTCCACTTCTGGGGTGCTTCATTGTTCGAAGTAGGTGCCGGTCTTACCTTCTTTGACGACAACGTTAAGCTACAGTTTGTATTTGGACAGTACACACAGGAACAGCGCGATGCAGTAAATGCATTCCTTAAGCAGCCACAGACCGAATTGCGCTACGGTGGAAATATCTTTGGTGGAAAGCTTCTTGCCAACATTTCTACAATACCGTTCAGCTTCTTCTTTGGTCACGACTTTGACTGGCTTAGTGCAAGTATTGCAGTAGGTGCTCAGTTCAACTACTTTAGTAAGACAAACTCTGGTGCCGGACAAATTCTTTCTGCCGTACTCAGTCAGCTTGAATTCCCTAGAGTTCATATAAACGAAATTAAGGCATTCAGTACGTTCTCAATGTACTACGAGTTCTCTCTGTGGTTCATTCCTTCGGACGTAGCTAGTGATGATATCAAGAAATTGATTCCACAAGGCTCACTTGGTCTTCGTGTGAACATTTTCTAGTGTGGCTTTGTTAGTTTGAGGTGTTTATGATTTTTACTAAAAAGCTCAAAACGTTTTTTCTAGCCGTGCTTTTGTGTTTTACCGCAGGCAGTCTGTTTGCAGTAGAAGAATATGTAAGCAAGGTTTACAAGGAAATAGACATTATATTTGTCAAACAGGCCGATAAAGAGCTTGCAAATATCCTTCGCGAAAATGTAGAAGACAAGTACTATTATCTTATGGAAAACTACACCAAGAAAAAGGTTCGTCGTTTGATTATTGATAATGAGTATGAATTTGCCATGACAGCAATTTACATTATTATTGATAACAACATTGACGGCGACTTTGAAGACGAAGATGCAGTAGACCTTTATGCTGCAATTGCCGAAGCTTACGAGATTCAGCAGCAGTACGAAAAAGAACAGGAAGAAAAAGCACTTGCCGAAGCAGCCAAGAAAGAAGCCGAAAAAGAAAAGATCCTTGCTTCTGCACAAAAAGATTATAACGTAGTAACAACCTCCGAAGGAAAACAGGTTTATGTTTCTTCAAAAGATGAACGAACCGAAAATTACCGCTGGAATGCAAACTTTGGTATGATTGATTTTGGCATTGTTTCTGCAAACGGCATAGACAAACCGCTTATGTCCGAAGGTATTTCGCTTGATTTTACCTACGAATATTCAATTCCAAAATCGGTAGTAATTGGCGGCGATTTATTCTTTGACTTTAAGTTCATGCAGTTTAATAACGGACCAATGGAATACAACTTTGAAATTGCACCAAAGGTAGCATTCCCGTTTGCAAATAAGCTGTTCTTCCGTGTTGGCTTTAGCAACCTTGGCGTTCTTAAAAACAAGGACGAAACATTACTTGCAAAGAACAAAACACTTGCACAGATTCAGGAAGCAATGTACGGAAACGTTGTTTCACCATTCCTTGGCGTTCAGTTGAGCAACGCAAATCTTGGCAAGGTTGGACTTAATCTTGATTTGAACTATCTGTTCTCTGGACTCATCAGCGGCGACTACCAGGGCTTAAGCCTTAAGGGTTCCGCTGCAATTCCGTTTGCCGAGCTTGAGAGAGTTAAGCTTGTTTTCAACATTGGAGCAAGAGATACACTTTTGATAATGAGCAAGGGTGGAGTAGAAAACCATCTTAGCGCAATTATAGGATTTGGAGTAGAAAATGTTATTAGATAAGTACAAAAGAATTATTGCAGCATTTATATTCGCATTTGTAGCAGCCGGAGCTTTTGCCGCAGATACTTCGTCACTTGTAAAAAAACAGCTTGAAGCTGCAGAAGATGCAATGGAAAATGATGATATTGAAACTGCTTACAAAAAAGTAAACGGTGCACTCCAGATGATGAATGATGCAGAACCGAATGTAAAATCGGCTGTAATTACCGATGCAAAGCTCATTTATGCCCAAAAGCTTGAAGGTATTCTTGAAACTTTGGATGGCGTTGCCTTTAGCGAAATAAAGGTTATGCTTGAAAAGTATCCAAATGTAAAGAGTACTAAAATTGAAAAGCTTCTTGCTCAAATAGAAGAAAAACAAAAAGTAGAAGCCGAAAATCAGCGTAAGGCCGAGCTTGCCGCAAGTGAAGCCGCAGCACAAAAGCGTCATAACGAAGAGCAGGCTTCTATTAAACAACAGACCCAGGCGCTCGAAAAACAAAACGAAGCCCTTACAAAACAGCACGAAGCCATGGAAAAACAGGCAGAATCAAATGCCGAACTTGCCGAAAGCATGAAAACCCAGGCCGAAGAGCTTGCAAAATCAAACGAAAACAGCGAAAAGAACCTTAAGGCAATTCAGGAAGGATTTGCCGGCATGCAGGATTCCATGACCGACCAGGCCGAAGCCTTAAAACAGTCTTCAAAAGCACAGGCAAAATCTACAACAATCATGGTATTCTCAATTGTTGGAATTGCCATTCTTATTTTGATTATTGTTCTTGTAGTAATTGTAATTGCACGCCGCAGCATGAAGCTTCAGGCAGAACGCCAGGAACAGTACATGCAGGCCTTCCGCCTTATTGCCGAAAACACAAGCAACACAAACCGCATTATGCTTGGTGGAGCAACAGACCTTTACGGTCAGGGCGCTCCTCTTAAGCTTGCAGGAACTTCTTCATGGGCACCGGCCGCTGCTTTGCCGGATGTAACTTTTACACCGGAAGATGAAGAAGAACTTAAGCAGCTTGCAGTTAAGTGCGAAGAAATTGGTGCACAAATTGACCAGGTTACAAACCGTAAGAATAATTCAAAGAATGTCAGCGAACTTGTATATAAACTTAGTATGCAGCTTGGACTTTCTCAGGGTAACTCAATGCTAAACTTCTGTGCCGCAATGATTTACGATGCAGGCTTCTTAGGTGTAGACCCTGCAATCTGGGAGACAGAAACACTCACCGATGAGCAGAAAGAAGAAATGCACAATCATGTAAACATTGCCGAAAAGTATCTTGATTTTGTTCCAAAGAAATACTGGGAAGTATTCGATGATGCCTCTAAAAAGCACCACGAAAACATGGACGGTTCGGGCTATCCAAACGGACTTAAAGGCGACGAAATTCCACAGATTGCACGCCTTATCCGCGTTGCCGAAACTTATGTTTCAATGTCGAGCCGCCGAAATTACCGCCAGGCCATGGACAAAGAAACCGCAATCGAAAAGCTCCGCGAACAGCCAGGCTTCTACGATGCAGCAGTAGTAGACACGCTCGATCAGATTGTATAATCCTATAGCCATAATATGCCGATAATCATATTATGGCTACTATACTCATTTTATTAACGTTGTTGTTTTGTGTTCCGGCTCAAGCGTCGTTTGCTCAGAACACAAAACCCCTTTATCAGTTGCCGGGCAAAATTACTGCTTCGGCAGAATCGACCACCGAAACCGATGTATTTCTTGTTGGCTCCGATTCCGGATTATTTAAAGTTACCTCATCAAATAATGTAATTCCGCTCTGGACCGAAGCGCGCGTAGACCAGATTACGCGTGTAAAGCTTCCCGAATATATAGGAAACTCAATTGCCGGCTATACCGAAGGCTGGTTTTTCCGTACCCAAAAAGGACTGTTTTTTTCGCAGGACCTTAAGACCTTTATAGAACGCGACAACGGACTTCCGTTCTTAACAATCAAAAAATATAACGGCAAAGAAACCTCGCTCGTACAGCAGATTCAGGAGCTCAAGGATTTTTGTGTAAACCCGCTTAATAACAGCCAGATGGTAACTGCCACAAAAGACGCAGTTTATTATTCAAGCGACGGCGGTCAGAACTGGAGCAGCCTTGGTTCAATGAGTAAAACAACAGCCGGAGTAAAAGCCGTAGCAGTAGCCACAATGGACGGCGAAACAGTTGTTTTTATGACACACCCAATTTTTGGACTTTCATATATTTACCCCGACAAGCCAAAAGCAATGTGGAACGATGTAGAAGACGGCTTTGTAAAAATGCAGTCGCTTTCTAGCCCCGACGAAATTGCCGATATTCTGCCGGTAGTGCGCACCAATGCCGACGGAACTCAATACACCGAGCTTTATCTTTCGCAGTCGTACATGCCGTACATTTACCGCTTTGACTGGCAGAATAAAAAGGGCGTAGTAATTTACAAAGGCACCGAGCCAGTAGATTCTCTTGACGGCCTTTCGCTCATGGATGATGTTCTTGTTTACACACATCTTGAAGGAATTGGCTCTCTTGATATAAATACATTAACAAGCCCTGGTGAGCCTGTAATGTTCAACGACTGGAGCAAAGCATTTGCCGTAGTTCCGGGAATGATAAATTCCGCCTGGATTCCTCAAACCCGTAGTGGTTTTGGTAAAGGCATTTTGCTCAACGAGCTTTGGCTGCTTTACCCTGGAACAGTTAATTCACCTTATGCCGAAAAAGCAAACGGTAAAAAAGCAATTTATGCTTCGGCTTATCAGTGCCGCAACATGGACGGAATTAACAAGTTCAAAAAAATCGTCAAAGACCGCAACATGAACGCCCTTGTAATTGATATGAAAGATGACTACGGCTATCTTAGATATCAGACAAAGGACCCGCTCCTGCTCGAAAAAGGCACAGTTTCAAACTACGCAGTTGACCTTGAAAAGTTTATAGATGAGTTTAAAAAAGAAAATATTTACCTTGTTGCCCGAATTGTAACATTTAAAGACCGCTGCCTTACAAAATACGCCGGCGGAAAGTACGCAGTCTGGGACAGCAAGTACAACAAAATCTGGACAGGAATCAAAGGCTACGAAGATATTGTTGATGACGAAGGAAACGTAACCGGAACCGAAACACAATATTACGATGAGCAGTGGGTCGACCCATATTCCGAAGAAGTTTGGGAATATAACATTGCAGTTGCAAAAGAACTCATTGCCCGCGGCTTTGATGAGATTCAGTTTGACTATATCCGATTCCCAACAGACGGCTTAAATCTTTACAATGCAAAATACCGCTGGCAGAACAAAGGCATGGACAAGGAGTCGGCTCTTATTTCGTTCTTGTCTTATGCCCGCGAAAATATAAATGCTCCAATTGGAATTGATATTTATGGAGCAAACGGCTGGTACCGCAGCGGCACCCGAACAGGTCAGGATTCAGAACTATTGGCAGAGTATGTAGATGTAATTGGTCCGATGTTTTACCCAAGTCACTTTGAACAGACTTTCTTAAATTACGCTCCTTATGCCGACCGCACTTACCGCATTTATTATTACGGTTCGTTCCGTAATACAATCATGTGCCGTAACCGTTCTATAATCAGGCCATGGGTACAGTGCTTTTATCTTGGTGTAAGCTACGACAAACAATACTATGATGAAGACTATATAAAGAAAGAATTTTTTGGCGTGCGCGACTCAATCAACCGCGGCTACATGTGCTGGAATAACTCCGGTGAATACGGCATAACCCCGCGCGATGTTACCGATACCGAAACCTTTACCGGAACCGCACCCGAAGCAAGCTGGGAATTTAAAAAGCCAGCCATAGGAACCAAAATGAAGCCGCTTGTTGCTTCACCGGATGATCTGGACCTTTCAATTTTAGACAGCATTCTGAACTTATATACCGATGACAGTGATGATAATTATTACTCTCCGTTATTGCAAAACTCGAGCGTAAAACGGTATCATAACTAGGTATGGCACTGGACCAGTACACTCCCGAAGAACCCATTTCCTCAATTGCAACAGCTCTTGCACCAGCAGCCCTGGGAATTGTCCGCGTTTCGGGCAAGGGCTGCATTGAATTAGTCAGTAAAGTTTTTTCCCGCCCGCGTTCATTGCTTGCCGCCCCTGGAAATACAATTGTATATGGTTGGATCCAGCGTATCGACGAAGTAATGTGCGCCGTCTACCGCTCCCCCAAATCGTACACCGGCGAAGACATGGTCGAAATTTTCTGCCACGGCGGTCCTGCTGTTGTAACTGCAATTCAAAACCTTATGCTGCGTTCAGGCTTTAGACAGGCCAACAGGGGCGAGTACACCTTCCGCGCCTACATAAACGGCAAAACCGACCTAACCAAAGCCGAAGCCGTTCGCGAAATTATCGAAAGTCACACCGACGATTCCCGTTCACATGCCGCCGGCCGCCTTGCAGGCTCACTTTATGAAGAAATAGATTCAATCAAAAAGCTGCTCGTAGACACCCTTGCCGCCATTGAGGTAGAAATTGAATACCCCGAAGACGAAGAAACAATTGCCGACACCTTTGATAAAGCCAATTTAGAGCAGGCAGTAGAACGCCTTTCGTCACTTGAAGCTTCATGGCAGGGTGAAAAACTTTACCAGGACGGAGCCCGCGTAGTCTTAGCAGGCCGCACCAACGCCGGAAAATCCTCACTTTTTAATGCAATCTTAAAAGAAGAACGCGCCATAGTAAGCGATATCGAAGGCACCACCCGCGACTGGCTCGAAAGCTGGGTCGGCATAAACGGAATCCCGGTCCGCCTGTTCGACACCGCAGGCCTTCGCCAGACAGACGACGTAATAGAAGCCAAAGGCGTAGAAATAAGCCGCAACCTGGTCCACGATGCCGACGTAGTTTTATATTTAATAGACAGTGCCACCGGCATGAATGATGAGGATAAGGATTTTATAGAAAGTTGCCAAGTGCCGCTTATTGTAGTATGGACTAAAACAGATATAGATTCCCCGGTCAAGCCGGGGAATGACACAGGTGCCATTGGGAATGACAAGTTTGTGTCATTGTCGGGCTTGACCCGACAATCTATTACCTGTTCCATCTCCGCCAAAACCGGCACCGGCCTGCCAGAACTCTTCACCCAGATAGAATCATTATTAAAACGCGGCCTTTCAACCGAACGCACTCAGGCAGGCTTAGGTTCTGCCCGCCAGAAAGAATCAGTCAGCGAAGCCCTTGAATGCACACGCCATGCCCTTGCCACCGCCCAGGACAACTACACACTAGACGCCGTAGTTCAGGACATAGAAGACGCCTTAGACGCCCTTGCCCAGGTAACCGGCGCTATCACCCCCGACGATGTACTCGGCACAATCTTTGAAAATTTTTGTGTAGGCAAATAAGAGTTTTTCTGTTAAAATATTCAAAAAATGAACAATGACGTCACAACCCTACAAGTAATTGCCGATACTCTTGAGCACGACCCAATGGCAAGTCAGCGCGTGCTTGCACAAAATGCAGGCATGTCAATTGGCCTTATGAACGCCGTACTCAAACGCTTTGTAGAACGCGGCTGGATTATGCTCACAAATGTAAACCTTCGTAAGCTTTCGTACGCAATAACTCCAGCCGGCATAACAGAACTGCGCGAACGAAGCCAGGGCTTTGCACGCCGCACCTTTGAAATTGCAAACAAATATAACGACACGCTCTGCCAGCTTGTAGCACAGGCCAAACAGAACAAAAAATCAAAGCTTGTGCTTTACGGTCAAAGCTACATAAAGTTCATGCTTGTATACGCCTGTCAGACCCAGAACTTTGCTTTCGAAGAAAAACCGGCCGCTGCCCCAATAGAAAAAGGCGCCTTTTGTGTAGCAGGCGAGCAGTGCGAACCTTCAGAGCTTGCAAAACTCAAAAAACAGGGCTGCATGGCTTTACTCGATTTATTACAGGAATAGCAGGCAGGGGATATTATGGAATACTACTGCGCCATGGTCCTCACCGGCAAAGAAAAATCAGTAAAAGACGCCGCCCTAAAAGCCTTGCAAGACCAGTGCCCAACAGCACATTTTTACACCTTTGAACGCCGTCTGTACACAAAAAAACGCGGCTGGTTCGACGCCCCGCTTTTCCCAGGCTACATCTTTTTCACGCTCGAAACTTTTACCCCAAAAATCCTGGAAACCCTAAAAAAAATCAAAGGCTTTTACCACGTGCTCCGCGATAACCAGAACCCAACCCAAATACAAGGCCAGGCCTTAGAAGAACTAAAACTCTTCATCCGCAACGGTGAACACTGGGGCATCTCCAAAATCCAGTTCCTCCCCGGCCAAAAAATCAACGCCATCAGCGGCCCTCTGGTAGGTCTCGAAGGCAACATAATAGCAGTAAACAAGAAAAAAAAGCAGATAACCGTGCAGTCTACACTAACAAATGACGGGAAGAAGTTTGATCTTTTGTATGAAGATGTGGAAGTGGTGGAAACAAGCTGTCCCTGAGACACAACCGCGGTCCCTGAGCAAGTATGCGGTCCCTGAGCCTGTCGAAGGGGAAAAAAATAATGCTTTTTTTGTAAAATAGTGTTATATTATAAGAAGAAGGAGGTATTGATATGTCTGATTTCGCTTATGATTATTTTAATTCCGAACTAGATAAACTTGCATTGCCGGAGCTTAATCGTATTTTTGAAAAAGTAAAGACTTTAATTTCTCAAAAAACTAATGATGAAACAGTACCTTTTACACGAGAGTTAGGTGGCTTTGAAGAAGGCTTTTACATGGCTCCAGATTTTGATGAAACGCCGGATTGTTTTAAGGAGTATATGTGAAATACATTCTTGATACAAACATCCTTATGGGAAATAGCGATAAAACAAAGCATAGGAAAACTTAATATTCAGTTAACAATCCCTCAAATAGAAAATATTTGTCTTTCCAGAGATATTAAAATTATTCCTCTGACATCTGATGAAATTGAGAATATTAAAAACTTACCAAAAATTCACAAAGATCCATTTGATCGTATTATTATTTCTCAAACGCAACTTCATGCTATGTGTCTTGTAACAAGTGATACAATTATTCCTCAGTACAATGTTAGTACTGTTTGGTGAAGTTAGAAATTGTAAACCTAAAAATTGCTCTCGCAATTTTCTTAACGGTTTGCTATTTATCAACGCCCGCCAGCGGGCTTCCTTACAAAAAAAGGGGCTGTCCAAAAAGAAAGGACAGCCCTAATTATTTTTAAAGACAAAAGAAATTTTCTGTGCTAAAATTTAAGCATGAGCAGAGGCGTAAGTGATAAGATAACTTTCAAACCGTACAGTCAGAGTGAGCAGTGGCTGTT
>JAFZXA010000163.1 GCA_017617115.1 Treponema sp. | reverse complement strand
GCACTCGACAAGGGTTCTGTAAAAATCAATGGTATGGAATGGACTGCAGCCGTCAAAGAAGACATAACTTTGGAAAAAGGCAGCAAGTGCATTATCGAAGAAATTGCCGGTGTTACGGCTTATGTTAAACAAATATAGGAGGAGCTTATGCTTTATATTATCATTGCTTTAGTTGTTATTGTTTTGATTCTGATTATTACAAACATCAGAATTGTTCCGCAGTCAAATGCTTTTGTTATTGAACGTCTTGGTGCTTATCAGGCAACCTGGAATGTTGGGCTTCATGTTAAAATGCCGTTTATAGACCGCATTGTAAAAAAGGTTTCGCTTAAGGAAAAGGTTTTTGATTTTCCGCCGCAGCCTGTAATTACACGCGATAACGTTACCATGATGATTGATACTGTAGTTTACTTTCAGATTACAGATCCAAAGCTTTATACTTATGGTGTTGAACAGCCTATAAACGCTTTGGAAAACCTTAGTGCAACAACCTTGCGTAACATTATTGGTGAGCTTGAGCTTGATGAATCTCTTACAAGCCGCGATGTTATCAATACAAAAATGCGCTCAATTCTGGATGAAGCAACTGACCCTTGGGGAATCAAGGTAAACCGTGTAGAGGTTAAGAACATTGAACCTCCACAGGCAATCCGTGATGCAATGGAAAAACAGATGAAAGCAGAACGCGAACGCCGTGAACAGATTCTTATTGCCGAAGGTCACAAGCAGTCTGCAATTCTTGAAGCCGAAGGTCAGAAGCAGGCACTTATTCTTGAAGCCGAAGCTGCAAAAGAAGCTGCAATCCAGAAGGCAAAAGGTGAAGCCGAAGCAATCCGCGAAGTTCAGCAGGCAAAGGCAGAAGGTCTTAAGATGCTTAAAGAAGCCGGCATGGACGAAAAGGTTCTTAAACTGCGAAGTCTTGAAGCCTTTGAAGTTGCAAGCAACGGCCAGGCAACAAAGATTATAGTTCCTTCGGATCTTCAAAGTCTTGCTGGAGTTGTTACCAGTGTAGCGGAGATTGCTAAGAAATAGGCAATCATATAAAAAGATTATCACACGGATTTGGGATTGCTAACGCAATCCCTGAGAAAAAGATCCCGAAACAAGTTCGGGATGACAAATCATCAGAAACGACGTTAGTCGTTTCGAATCCGTGTGACAATTCTTTATATGTTCCAACATTCATGTTATAATAAATCCATGTTTACAAGAAAACTTTTAGACAAACCATTTCGTCTCATGGCAATTGTGGGGTGCGTGTTTATTTTGACTATGGTTATTCTGACTGTTTTTACTGGATTTTCGTATGAGCAAAGTGTGATGCCGTTTGCAAAAATCATTTCTTACGCGGCAGCTGCAATTGCATTCCTGCTTTGCACACTCACCTTTTTCTTTTTTGAAAAACATCTTTTTTATTATTCTGCTTTAGAAATCCTTGTTTTTTCAAACATCTACAATGGCCGCATTTATACAGGACTCTTTTTAACTGCAATTCTGTTTATTCTTTTACTTCTTGAAAATCGTCTTACTTTTAAACCTAATCTTATAATTTATCTTGTTCTCGAAATCATCAAACTGCTTTTAGTTATTCCTTACGGAGTGCGCAGTTTTTTGGAATATATTGGAATCTCGCTTTTTTCGCTTTGTACAATCGGTTGTATAAACCTGCTTTTCCGTCACGCTTACGGCAAAAAAGATTCGGGCTCTATAAACCTGGATGACTATCGTCTTTCAGACCGTCAGAAAAATTGCATAAAAGAAATTGTCGTAAACAACACAACAATCAAGGCGCTTGCAATTGATTACAATGTTAGTGAGAGTGCAATTAAAAAAGACCTTTCACACATTTACACAGTTCTTGGAATTACAGGCAAGGCAGATTTAAAAGCCCTTTTTATAGGATACAAATTCTAAACATCATTAAAGATATTTTTCTTCGTATTTTTCAATTGGAATTGGTTTACTGTAATAGTAGCCCTGAATAACTTCACAGCCAAGCTCGCGCAAATGGTCTACCTGACTCTTACTTTCGGCACCTTCGGCAAGACACACGAATCCCAGTTCTTTTGCGAGTGAAACAATATGTCGCAGAACAATCATATCTTCTTCGCGCTCACCTGAACCTGTAATTGTATCTACAAAGCTCTTGTCAATTTTAAGAGTATTAATTGGCATGCGTGTCAAAAGCGAAAGTGAAGAATATCCTGTTCCAAAATCATCCATTGAAATTTTAAAACCACGTGTTCGCAGCTCTTCAAGAATACTCATCATATGCTCCATGTTATCGTAAGTTGCGCTTTCTGTAAGTTCAAAATCAATAAGCTCGTGAGCAACACCAAAAGAATCGACAATACCAACAAGGTCTTCTATAAGATTTTCATCGTACATACGGCTGCGCGAAAGGTTTACAGAAATCGGGTAAAGCGGCTTACCTTCTTTTTTCCAGCGAGCAAGAGCAGCACAAACTTTTTTCAAAACAAGGTCATCAATCTGAGCAATTGAACCGTCTTTTTCAAAAAAAGGAATAAACTTATATGGTGGAAGGAACTCCTTGTTTTTATAATTCCAGCGGATTAAAGCTTCGGCACCCTTTACCTTTTCTGTATTAATATCAAACTTTGGCTGAAGGTAAACCACAAACTCATCCTGCTCAATTGCTGTTTCAACATATGCTTTAATATAATTACCCCACGAAAGGTCATCGTGCATTTTGTCTGTGTAAACAACAATTTCGGTTCCCTGTTTGTTTGTACAAAGTGCCTGTGCCATTTTTGCAGAATCGGCTACACGGTTACCCGAAAGCATAGCCCGCTGCATTGGAACAACACCACACTTATAATAAATCTTATAAAACGGATCTTCTTCAAGAACAGAAAGCTTTTCAAAAAAATCCTGCAGCTTTTGAATAAGCTCAAGCTCGGGCATATCTTTTAAAAGCATTGCAAAATTATCATTGTGACAACGGCCGCTTGCATAAATAAAATCAGCCTCGTCCATTGCCTTAACAATATTACTCAGAACTTTATTTGCCGCAATGTGTCCATAAGCTTCGTTAATTACGCGGAACTGCTTAACATCAAAATGTGCAAAAGCATAATCATTTATTCCAACATCGCCGGGAACTTCAAGATATGCTTCAAGATGATTCCAGTTGTATGTACCGGTAATTAAATCGGTAAACGCAGTCTTGTACAAAGTTTCTTTTTCAAACTTCGAAAAATCATAACACATTACATTAATTGCCCTGTCGCTGGTTAGTTTCCATTCGTAAAGCAATCTGATTTTTTTATAGCCGTGAAAAACGCTTATAACCTTTGCATCTTCTTTTATGTACAAATCACTATAAGGTCTGTGCGCATTATCTTCTTTTGCAACATCATCAAAAAGTTTTTTTATAAAAGGCAGATTTACATCAACATCATCATCAATTTCGACAGAATAAAAAAACGCAGCATCAAGCGGGATTTTCTTAAGTCCCTCAGGATATTCTACACGAGGGTCGCCGTCTCTATATTCAATGCCGATAACTTCTTTTGAAAGTCCTTCTACAAAAAATACACCCGGATAATCATAAGTACCAAAAGCATTTGAATAACCGGCAACTTCAGGCGGAACAGTTCCTTTATAAAAATCCTGAATCTGCCGGGGCGTTGCATCCATATAATAGAGAACTCTGGCTGGTTTATATAACTGATTAAGCTTGTTAATAAACATATTTTTATAATAACACAAAAAGCGGGCATTTGCAAAAATTTTAGAAATCTGATATTTTAGATTAATGTATGGGGTACAGCTCCACTACAAGACAGTTCGAAGTCCTTCCTGTCTATAAACAAAACCAGGTCAATTCTTTATTCAGAGGTCATTTAAATGAATGAACTTTTACTCATCATCACACTCTTAGTGTCTTTTGGAGGAACTCTTTTATTCCTCAAGGTATTTGGCAAGGGCGGACTTTTCGCCTGGGTTGGAATCTGTACGCTTTTTGCAAACATCGAAGTTACAATTGTAGTTCACGCTTTTGGCATGGACCAGACTTTGGGTAACACACTTTTTGCAGCAACCTTTTTAGCAACAGATATCTTAAGTGAAATTTACGGAAAAAAAGAAGCATCAAAAGGTGTCTTAGCCGGAATCTTTACAAGCCTTACATTTATTCTTCTTTCGTTTATGTGGGTTCACTATATTCCTTCAGAAAGCGACTGGGCAACTCCATACGTAAAGGGGCTTTTTACAAACACACCGCGTATGCTTTTGAGCAGCCTTATTGCCTACGCAGTTTCAGAAGCAATTGATGTTTCGCTTTATCACGCCTGGTGGAACCTTACCGAAAAGAAAACCGGCAGTCACACAAAAATGCTTTGGTTCCGCAATAATTTTTCTACGCTCATTTCGCAGTTCATCAACATTGTGATTTTTAATTTTGGTGCGTTTCTTGGCATTTACAGTTTTAAGGAGCTCGTGGCAATTACCGGCGCCTGTTATGTAATTTACATTGCAACCAGTCTGCTCGATACTCCGTTTGTTTATTTAGCACGAAAATTTGCGGCTAAGCAGGAAAACCTTTCCACGGAAGCTGCCGTTTAATTCAGAACCAAAGCTTTCTTTTATGTCCCAGCCCTCCAGTAAATCATCTATTGGAGGGTTTGCACCATCTTCAAAGGTGTGAACAATTAAAAGCGCTTCGTTGCCAAGTTCACGCAAAACTGCCTGATATCCTTTTGGCTTAAGATAATCTTTTACATTTGAACGGATAACTTTTGTAAAGCCGTCTTTTATGATGTGCTTAACTTTTCCGTAGAAACTGATTGCTTCTTTTACCGCGCTCCACTGCTCGTCATTCAAATCAAAAATTTCACCAGAAAGACACAAACGTCCTAAAAATGCCGAAGTTAAAACAAACTTGATTCTGTCCAGGTCTGCATTTGCACGCATAACTGCCCAAATCTGACTCTGTTCCGGTTTGATAAGTCTATGCAAGTTAGCTGCAACTAACGGAATATCAAGTGCTTCGTGGGCGTCTGAAAAACTTGCCTGACTCACAAGCTCCATCATTGAAGGTTCAAGCCTGTGACCACCGCTGGCACAATTTTCAATTACAAGCTCCGGCATTTCTTTGGCAAGATGACGGAAATAATTCTGGCTTCCTTCAACTGCTTTTCGAAGTCCTTCGCCGTAGCTTTCTTCACCGTCTACACCTTGCCCTATACATTCGTTGTAATCAACCTTAAGGTAGCCCATGTTGCATTCTTTTAAAAGTCCAAGCACATGCTCATCAAGATAATCCCAAACCCATTTCTGCCTCATATCCCAAAAGCGTCGTGCACCTACTGTTACAGGATATCCGTCGCGTTTGAGAAGGTGGTCTGTTTCATTAAAGGCTTTTGAAACATTTCCAACATTTTCCATTTCAAACCAGATTCCGGGAATAAGTTTGTGCGAGCGAATCATATCTGCCGCTGCCTTTATGCCGTCTGGGAAAAGCTTCTTGCTTGGAATCCAGTCGCCTGCTGCATCAAACCAGTTTCCAACATCATCTGGCTTGTACCAGCCGCAGTCAATTACAAGGTAGCGCACATCGGTACCATCAAGACGTTCTGCAGTTTTCTTAAGATTTTCAAAAGAAGGGTCGCCCCAGGTTGTGCAGTATTCATTAAAGATTACAGGAAGGTCTGCGTCTACTTTTGCAATGCGTGGCTTTTGTGCTTTTACAAGCTTGTCGCAAACTTCTTCAAGACTGTTACCTTCGGCAATCATTGCTCTTGGACTTTCAAAAGTTTCCCCGGCTGCAAGTTTTTTTGTCCAGGCACCAAAATCTCTGTCGGCAAGTCCGCCCATTACATTTATGTCATCTGTGTTACGGAAAATTTCAATCTGCCAGCTTGAAGCACAATATACCTGAATACCAATAAAATGCCCGGTTTCGCTGTCTTCAAGAACAAGAAACGGAAACCACTTGCGAACAGGCATAGACCCAATCTGCCCGAATTTTTCAACCCTAAAGCCATGATTTGCCCAGGAACGCTCAAAGTTTAAGTCGGTCAATTCCTGCGATAAAAGTTTTCCTTCTGCACTCCAGAAAGAGGTGGCTCTGTGAATCTTATTAAATCTAAGTTTGCCAAGTGCAAAGCTCGAAAGCAGTTCTATATATGTTTCTTTGCCAGATTTATTTTCTATTATTGTGCGGCATTCTGTAACTCCAGATGCCACAGACTTGTGATAAGCTGTAACAACCACGGGGTCCCTGAGGCTCTCGAAGGGTCCCTGCCTGTTGGCACATTTCCACTTCGTAAAATCATCAGTCTTTTCAATTTCCTTCATCTTCTGAACCGACTCACTCTGCGAAAGTGTGTGTCCGTTCCCATAACCATTGTTATAACTGTCGCCACGCTGGCGCCATTCTACATAATATTCCATAAGTAAATTATACATAAAAAATTTATAAAATTCATTAAAAAAATAAATATTACTACTTTTCATAGAAACAATCGTGTGGTATATTTATTTAAAGTAAATGCATATTTATACAACAGATGGACAGACTGATGCCAAACGGTACTGCCGCACCTGTAAGGAGTTATAAAAATGAAAAATGCTTACGTAAACCGTGTGTGGGAAGAAGTAAAGGCAAAGAATGCAAATGAACCTGAATTCCTGCAGGCAGTAGAGGAAGTTCTTACAACTTTGGACCCAGTTGTTGCAAAGATGCCGGAACTTGAACCAAATGCCATCCTCGAAAGACTGGTAGAACCTGAACGTGTAATTCAGTTCAGAGTACCTTGGATGGACGACAAAGGAAAGTACCATGTAAACCGTGGTTTCCGCGTTCAGTACAACAGTGCAATTGGTCCTTACAAAGGAGGCTTGCGCTTCTCTAAGGAAGTAAACCTTTCTGTTCTTAAGTTCCTCGGATTCGAACAGGTTCTTAAAAACTCTCTTACTACTCTTCCAATGGGTGGTGGTAAAGGTGGTTCT
>JAFZXA010000162.1 GCA_017617115.1 Treponema sp. | reverse complement strand
ATATCAGCGAAGATGTAAAGCAAAGTCTGAGAGAAAAGAAGCAGGCTCTTGATCTGCTTGAACTGAAAAGAAATGTGGACATTCTGCAGGAAAAACTCCTGAAGATGTCCGTCAAAGCTAAATAATTTCGGTTAGAATTCTTACATGATTTACGGTTAGATTTCGGTTAGATTTTTACGTGATTTAATACGGGGGATTTTGTCAAAATAAAAGAAAGATTCCCGTGTCGATGCACGGGAATGACAGGGGGTAAAAAAAATCCTGCAGGTTTGGCTGCAGGATTTTAATTGATTTAAGGTTTTTTTACAGGCCTTTTTTCTTATATACGTTACCAGATTTGTCTGTAAATGATTTCCATTTGTCATCTGTAGTAATTTCTATTTTTACATTTAATCCTGTATTTTCTTCTGTCAAGGTTGCTTTATCACCATCTACAGTAAATGATCCTGTTATAGTTATCCAAGGTTCATCAAAACCACCCAAAAGCAAGCTATATGATTCGCCCTTAAACTTACTACCAGTAAAAGTATATACATCTCTGGTTTTTAAATTACCACTATCATAATACGTTTCATAAACATAAGTTCCATTAGGTTTTCCCGTAATTGCAGATAATAAATTTGAACAACTAGTCATAACAATCGCAGAAACAACGAGCGCTGCGATTACAAAAATTTTTGCTGATTTTTTCATCATCAATCTCCTTATTTTATTGATAATTTAATTCTATTGCAGGCATTTAAATTTGTCAAACAAATAACACCTACGACTCAAGCAATTTATAGAACGCCGGCTTTGCCTTACCTTCTGTATCAAACAAAAGCGGTGCGTCACCACGCCCTGGGGCCGGAAAATTGTTTTTCCAGCTCATTTTGTCGGTGATTCCCCAAAGGACTACGTCTTTTAAGATGCCGGCGCGGGCTTCTTTACGGAAACACTCAAAAATCTGAGCATATCGCTGTGCCTGCTGCTCCAAAAAAGCCTGGTCATATTCACGGCGTGGATCCGGGTGTTCAAAATCCTTATCAAGATAGGCGGAAACTTCCATCTCTGTAACAATTACATTCAAACCAAGGCTTCCGTAAAGTTCGATTGTTTTTTCAATTTCACTAACCGGAGGATTTTCAATGTTGATATGCATCTGAAGTCCAACGGTGTCTACAGGAACTCCGCGCTCGAGCATGCCTTTGACTAAGTTGTACATGCCCTCTCTCTTTCCTTCTATCATTTCAAGGTTGTAATCATTTATAACCAGGCTTGAATTCGGGAATGCTTCCTTTGCCCAGAAAAAGGCTTTGTCTACATATTCAGGACCAAGGATATCAAACCACTGCGAACGATCGGCTCCGTCACGCAAAACAAAATTTTTGTCACTGATGCATTCATTTACAACATCAACAGAGCAGATGTCATTGCTGTAGCGCTCACCCACAGTCATAATATAATGCTTAAGACGTTCTTCAAGCTCTTCCTTGCTTACCTTACCACCCTTCCCGTCTTCAAAAATCCACCTAGGCGACTGATTATGCCAGACAAGTGTGTGCCAGCGCATTGCCTGATTATTTTCGCGGGCAAACTGTAAAAGCCTGTCGGCACCTGTAAAATCAAAATCATCAGGGCCTTTGTAAACGCTGCCCATTTTACATTCGTTTTCGGCAACAACAAGATTAAAGTGTTCGGCTGCAATTTTTTTATCTGGCATTTCGCCTGCAGGATAAGGCTGTGGTTCCGGAAATTTAAATTCCGGCATGCCGGGCTGCGGCTTAAAGTTCTTTTTGAATTCTTCCATGCGTTTTTTCATGTGTTCAAAAAGTGCCTGGCGTTCCTCGTCAGACATCAGAATAATGCCACTAACTGCAGCGCCTAATCTAAAATCATCTTTAAAATTTTCGTATAATTTATTACTCATTGTATTATAGTATAGCACAAGTTTTAGAAGAAACGTATAATTATTTTTATCTCTTAAAGCTTTGGTTCAATTTCACGCTGAATAAAATCTACGCGGTCAAAAATCGTCGGCTTAAAATATGAGGCAACTGCCACAACAATCTTTTTTTCGGGGTTGATGTAAATTACGTTGCCGCTGTTTCCAATTGCTGCATAAATGTCCTTCTTACTGCTGATAATCCACCAGAGGTAGCCGTAGCCCATGCCGCGGAAATGCTTGCCTTCAACTGTGCGAGGGTTGGTCATTTCGCGGATCCATTTTGAAGACACAATCTGCTGCCCGTTGAATACACCTTTGTTCAAGCACATAAGCCCGATTTTTGCCATATCCTCAGCAGTCATACAAAGTCCATAACCCGGAGTTCCAAGATTCTGGCGGTCACTAAACCACACGGCTTTTTTCGGAGTTTTTGTAATAGTAAACTGTTTGTGTTCTTCAGCAGATTTTGCGATGTAAACTTTGTGTGGCGGGATGCCCAGCGGTTCAAACAAAAACTTGTTTGCGTAGTCCACAGTTATCATGCCGGTGGCCTTGTAAAGAATGCCGGAAAGTATATGAATACAAACCGATGAATACTTAAACTCGTCTGTTAGTCCCTTTCGGCCGCCAAGAAAATCTAGCGAAGTATAAGTCCAGTTTTCACTGATGCATACCTTGCTCCACGGATCACCCTTGCTTTTATACGGAGCTCTCATTGTTAGAAGATGTTTGATTGTTACATCATAAATTGTTTTTTCACCGCGCTTTACTTTGTATTCGGGAAAATAATCAAGCACCTTGTCATCAACGCTTTTTATCTGGCCCTTATCAATTGCAATTCCAATAAGAAGCGCAAAAATACTTTTGGTTACAGACATAACATGTACACAGTCAGTCGCCTTGTAGTTGTTCCAGCAGTCGGAATAAACCAGCTCGTTGTTCTTGTAAGCCGTCACCTGGCAGATGTTCGGCTGCTGGGTTTCAATTAGATTGTGAAGTTCTTGTTTGTTCATGATTTTGAGTATGTTAATCAATTTTTAATTAGTCAAGAAAAATTTTTAAGATTTATTGTTATAGTTTTCGCTTGAAAATCCAGGTTTTATAGTCCTGGTGTTCACTGCTGAACGGCTCGTAAATATCTTCCTGCACAAGAGTAAATCCGTGTTTAATGTACCATTGCCAGTTGCAGTCGCAGTCTGTCCAAAGGTAAAGATTTTTCCAGCCTTCAGTACGTAGCTTTTCACAACACTTTTCAAGAATCTGAGCACCCGCGCCAGGCTTTCTGCTTACAAAAAGAGTAAGCTTTATGTCGTCGTCATTCATAATTGAGAGTGTGCGTTCATCCATCATTGTAAGGTAAGCCTTACTCATGCCGGAAGCAGACAGCCATTCTTTAGGAAAGCGCTGCGATTCAGAAGAAAACCATTTTTCAACAATACTGTAATCACCCTTACATGCAAAAAAAGCAGCTGAAAGAATTTCGTTATGAGCATCTTCATCAACAAGCTGAAAGCGGTAATCATTTTCGCAGATATTATTTCTTACAATGTATTCCACATTAAAACGCTTAAACTCATCATTCCCAACCGGCGGAAACCACAAAGGCGCAACCACATCTACAACAAGAGGAAGGTTTTCAAAATTAAAAGTTTCAAGATGAATATGGTCTGTCATAATAATGAATCCATTTTTAAGTTCTATAGCCGAACAATTAAAATTATAATATATTTAAATTAAAAATAGGAGTGGGCTGTGCGTAACAGAAGCGTAGTTTTTGTAATCAGAAATAAAAAGATTCTTGTAGAAAAATTGAATTATCCAAGCGAAGGAAAAGCAGATTTTTATTCTATCCCGGGAGGCGGTATTGAAGAAGGCGAAACTCCTGAACAGGCTGCAATCCGCGAACTCAAAGAAGAATGCGGCTTGGATGGAACAATTGTACGCAAGCTTTCTGAACTTTATAATCACAACAGAACCGAATACGCTTTTGAAGTAAAAGTGCCCGATGATCAGGAACCAGTTACAGGCTATGATCCCGAAGAAGCAGAAAATGAAAATCCGCCGTTGAAAGAAGTTTTATGGATGAGTCTGGACGAACTTTCTGAAAAAGACCGCGCCTTCTTATGGGGCTACGGTCTTATGCAGATTCAGGGTTTTTATGAAGAAGTAAAAAGCTGGGGCGACGAAATCAGTTATCCGGGGAAAGAATAATCATGATTAATTATTTGCTCCAAGAAAATCGACAATTGGCTCAATAAATTTTACATCTGAAATATCGTAAGAGTGGCCAATCAATTCACCTTGTTCACGTTGCTTTGCATCCTTTGAATTTTTCAAAACATTGGCAAACATTTTTAAAGCAAACTTTGATAGTAATTTCATCTTGTCGTAATTAATTCCACCCTGACAATAGAATACCTTGATAAATTGCTTTTGTTCAGTTGTAAGGAGATTATTCATAGCAACATCCACTTCCGGAGCTTCATTCGGGCTTGCTCCAACAGCGACAACAGCAAGTTTCTTTTCTTTTAGATTTGTGACCTTTTCTAAAAACCAATCCAGTTTTACAACTTTACTCGCCATACACCAGCCGGCATAGATTATTGCATTATATTCTTCAAAGAAAGGCATCTTCTTTTTCTGAACGTCTTTTAAATTAAAAATATCTGCATGAGATTTTTCGGCAATCCATTCTGCGTATCTTTTTGTAAATCCTGTTTGTGAAGTGTAAATAATGAGTGTTTTCATAATGAGTCTCCTGTAAAAAGCTACACGAAAGGCAGCTCTTTCTTTTAATATGTAACATATTACATATTAGAATTCAAGTTATTTTTGAATAACTTGGCATTGGGCAAAATAAAAAGATATAATATTAAAAAATGAATATAAAGTATTTTTCCATCCCCGAATTGGATGCGACCGGCAAAATAAAAACTCTCTTTACAACTACACATGACATCGCCTGGAATTTTGAAGACGAAAAGTCGCAGGAAAATTATCTTGCGCTTGGAAAACAACTGGGACTTCCACCAGAAAATATGGTCAAAACAAAACAAAAGCATACCGCTATTGTAAAAATTGTTACACATCAAAATGGCGGCGACGGTGTCCTAAGGCCTTTAGACGAAAACACTCCTTATGACGGACTTATCACAAATGAAAAAAATCTTCTTTTATGCACTGTCGAGGCAGATTGTGTTCCTGTGTATTTTTATGATCCGGAAAAAGAAGTTATAGCAATGGTTCACAGCGGCTGGAAAGGAACAGTACAAAAAATCTCGGAAGTAACGATTCAAAAAATGCGCGAGGAGTTTGGCTGCAAGCCAGAAAATATGATGGTTGCAATCGGTCCGCACATTTGCAAAAAGTGTTACGAAGTAGGGCAGGATGTTTTTGAGGAGTTTTCCCAGAGTTTTGACAAATCAGAAATGGGAAAAATCTTCCATAGAAAGAATGACGAGAAATATCTTTTGAATCTGCAAGAGGCTGTAAAGCTAACGCTCTTGAAAAATGGAGTCCCAGAAGAAAATATTTTCCTGACAGACATCTGCACTTATCATTCGCATATTGAAGGGCACAGTTTGTGTTCCTATAGAAGAACAAAGTCTCCTACCCAGCGAATGCTCACGGCGATTATGATGATATAATATCAAATTGAAATCTTTCCGAATTAATTTTTTTTTGTTATATTTAAAATAAAAAAAGATTATTGGAGTGAAAATGGCTTATATTCAAGTAAAAGATACAACGATAAAAACATTGAAAGTCGACGGTAACGATTATATCTGTATTACAGATATTGCAAGACAGAAAAATCCAATAGAACCAAAAGATGTTGTAAAAAACTGGCTGCGCTCTAAAAATACTCTTGAATATCTTGGCCTATGGGAAATGCTTAATAATCCAAATTTCAAAGGGGTCGAATTCGACCCCCTTTTACGAGAAGCAGGTAGTCACGCTTTTACAATGAGTCCATCACGTTGGATAGAAACAACAAATGCTATAGGCGTGATTTCTAAAAATGGCGCAAATGGTGGAACTTATGCACAAAAAGATATCGCTTTTAAATTTGCAAGTTGGGTTTCCGTAGAATTTGAACTCTATCTGATTAAAGAATTTCAGCGATTAAAGGAAGATGAACAAAAACAACTTGGTTGGAGTGCAAAACGAGAACTTGCAAAAATCAACTATCACATTCACACCGATGCTATAAAGCAGAATCTAATCCCTCCAGAACTTACTTCGGCACAAAAATCTTTTGTTTATGCAGATGAAGCAGACATGCTTAATGTCGCAATGTTTGGTATAACTGCAAAACAGTGGCGTGAAGCAAATCCTGACTTAAAAGGTAATATCCGAGATTACGCTACTATCAACCAATTAATATGTCTGAGCAATATGGAAAATCTGAAT
Source organism: Treponema sp. (assembly GCA_017617115.1). Lineage (GTDB taxonomy): Bacteria > Spirochaetota > Spirochaetia > Treponematales > Treponemataceae > Treponema_D. The sequence goes on along the minus strand of JAFZXA010000162.1, from coordinate 1,828 downwards.
GCTGTGTTCATTAATGAAGGACTTCTCCAAAGTGAGCGACTTGAAAAATTGAATAAAATTGCAATCCAGCAGATGAGAGTTTTGGAAAATATAGAAGACAAAAAAATACTGATGAAATAAGTATGCTTTCAATTTCCATGAAATATAATATTTGTGAAAATTGTGTCTATGTATCATTCATGGTATAATATAAAAGAAATATGTCGTTTTTAGATAAATTATTTGGCAGCAAAGCTAGTAATGGAACTCAATCAAATGATCATAATGAACAAATTTTTGCTATTATTCTGGAACAGTTTATCTCAAATTTATTTTCTTTAGATTCATATATTGCTCGAAGTGATTACAATACTTTTCTTAGTCAAAATTCTACAAAAATAGATTATCTAAAGAACCTCCACAATGATAGGTTATTAGAGAATTATTGTAAACAAAATAAACTAAACTTTTCAAAAGTTCAAAAAGCAATAAATGATATAACTGCAATAAAAGATCTCGTGGCAAATCATAACCAGACTTTTTTAAAAAATAAAATGAACTCAGAAAAAGAATATCTTGATAATATTCTTAAAGAAATTGATCCTGCAATTCAACTAGATGATGATCAAAGAAAAGTAGTTCTTACAGATGAAGATTATTGTCTTGTTATTGCGGGTGCAGGTGCTGGTAAAACAACAACAGTTGCGGCAAAAGTAAAATACCTTGTTGAAAAGCAACATATAAAACCAGAGGAAATCCTTGTCGTTTCATTTACAAACAAAGCCGTTGATGAATTAAAGGATAAAATACAAAAGCAACTTCACATAAATTGCCCTATAACAACTTTTCACGCGTCTGGGAATGCAATTCTTCATAAACAAAATGATGAAAAACTTAATATAGTTCAAAATGAAAAATTATATTTTATACTTGAAGATTATTTCAACGAATCTGTTTTAACTAATGAAAAACTTGTAGATGACTTAGTAACATTCTTTGCATCTTATTGTGATGCTCCTGCAGATGAAATTCTTGATAAAGCCGTCCTGTTCAATAAGATAGCATCTTCATCATTTACAACTCTTAAAAGTGAATTAGGTGAATATGAAAAGAAAATTATTCCTTCTGGTGATAAGAAATATGTAACAATTCAGAATGAGCAACTACGTTCGAATGAAGAAGTCCAAATTGCAAACTTTTTATATCTTAATAACATTGATTATGAATATGAACCAAAATACAAATTCAATATTCCAGGGTCCCTCAAACCTTATACCCCAGATTTCATCATTCGACAAGGAGAAAAAGAAGCATATATTGAGCATTTTGGTGTAACACAAGATGGATTTAGTAACAGATATTCTCCAGAAGAACTTAAAAAATATAATAAAGCAATGCGAGACAAAGTGTCTCTTCATAAACAGCATGGAACAAATCTTATTTGCACATGTTCAAAATATAATGATGGAAGAGAACTTACAGATCATCTTAAAGAGAAATTAGATGAAAATGGTTTCATCCTAAATCCAAAAGACAAAAAAGAAGTAATGAAAAAGATTTCTGATCAAGATGGTAGTCGTTATGTGCGAAAACTTATTAATCTTGTTGATAGATTCATAGGAAATTTTAAAACAAATGGTTATTCTGTCGAACAATTTGATGAATGGCAATTGGCATCCAATAATGTAAGAACAAAACTCTTTCTTAAAATCTGTAAAGAATGTTATCTGGAATATGAACGATATTTAAACAAACATAATGCAATTGATTTTTCTGATATGATTAATAAATCCGCAATTCTCTTAAAGGAATCAGAAACTGTTCGAAGTCAGATAAATTTTAAATATAT
>JAFZXA010000161.1 GCA_017617115.1 Treponema sp. | reverse complement strand
TGTAGAAGCATTACAGACAACCTTCCGTTCTGTTTCTGACACAATGCTTCCATCTGTTGTAGAGGTTGATATCACTCAAACAAAAACATATACAAATCCGCTTGGAAATATGACAAATCCTTTTGAGTGGTTCTTTGGAAACGGAAATAATAGCGACGGTTCAAGTGGAAACACTCGTGAATATCAGACATCAGGACTTGGTTCTGGTGTAATTGTCCGCAAAACCGGAAACACTTATTATGTACTTACAAACAATCACGTTGCAGGCGATGCTACAAAAATAAGCGTAAAGCTTAATGATGAACGCACCTTTGAAGCAAAGCTTGTAGGTACCGATGACCGCATTGATATTGCACTTATTTCTTTTGAAACAAAAGATAATATCCCGGTTGCAAAACTTGGAAACTCTGACAACGTAAAAGCCGGAGATATCTGTCTTGCTTTTGGTGCACCTCTTGGCTACAGTCAGTCAGTAACACAGGGTATTGTTAGTGCCACAGGCAGAAGTGAAAGTTCAATGAGTTCAATCAGCGACTATATCCAGACCGATGCCGCAATTAACCAGGGTAACTCAGGTGGTCCGCTTGTAAATATCTATGGTGAAGTAATTGGTATTAATACCTGGATTGCTTCTTCTTCAGGCGGTTCAGTTGGTCTTGGTTTTGCAATTCCAATCAATAACGTAAAGAATGCAATTGATGCCTTTATCAAAGACGGAAAAATTACATACGGCTGGCTTGGAGTTTCTTTGCTTGAAGTAACAGATGAATTTAAGCAGGAACTTGGAGTTGGAAAACAGTCAGGTGCCTTTGCTGCCGAAGTGTTTGTAGATTCTCCTGCATATAAGGCTGGAATTAAACCGGGTGACTATATTGTTGAACTTAATGGCAAGACTGTAAAAAATGTAAATCAGCTTGTTCGTGATGTAGGATATCTTGAAGCTGGCACAACAGCAACCTTTAAAGTTCTTCGAGGGGGAACTAAAACCTACGAGCTTAAAGTAAAGATTGAAGCCCGTGCAAAAGATGTAGACAGCCAGAACAACAAACTGTGGCCAGGCTTTATTGCAACTCCTCTTACCGACGAAATGCGAACCCAGCTTAAGATTGAAAACAGCAAGGTTAAAGGTGTTGTTGTAGCAAGCGTAGAATCAAAATCTCCTGCTGCAAGCCTAAGACTTCAGGAAGGCGACATTATCACCGCAGTAAACGGAAAAGCAGTAAAGAATGTTGCAGAATTCTACCAGGAGCTTGCCAATGCTACTAAGTCAGTCAACTTTGATATTTATTCAAACGGCGGAACTGTAACAACAGGAACATATAAGTTCTAAAGTGTTCATTTGCTATCATAAATAAAAGGTGCTATAATTTCTTCTATGAATAAGAAGAGATTATTTAGCGCCTTTTTTTTATTTTGTCTGACTTTTTTTGTATTTGCGCAGAAAATTACAGAACTCAAAACAGATCAGACCTTTCTTGCTGATTATGTAAGTAAAAACTGGACAACAGAAGACGGACTCCCCGGTATGACAATTAATATTGTTGTACAGGATAAGGCCGGATATATTTGGATTGGTACTTACGACGGCCTTGTTCGTTTTGATGGAGTCGAATTTAAAAGCTTTGGCCGCTCTGTTGATCCTAAATATGATTTTGTTTCAGCCCGTTCAATGTATCAGGCTTCTGATGAAACTTTATGGATTGGTCATAATGATGAAGGTCTTACTTCAATTGCTCCGGACGGTACAATTACAAAATATACTGTGGACGATGGGCTTCCAAATAATAAGGTAAATTTTGTCAGCGAAGATCATTCAAATAATATCTGGATTGGAACAGCTGCAGGACTTTGTTTTCTTACCCCTCAAAAAGAAATAGTAATTCCGCAAGGGCTTGTTGAACTTGGTCAGGAAAAAATCATTGTAGCTTCAATGTATTGTGATACTGCCGGAAGAATGTGGATTACTACCGGTGTTGAAAATGATTTGTTTATTTACGAAAACAATAAGCTTTCAAGATATGATAGTCGTGAATCAATAAAAAATAATTCTGTACGATACGTTTTTCAGGATAACTCAGGTGCCTTCTGGTTTGGAATCCGCGATGGATATGCAATAAGAATTCATAACACAGAAGAAACAATTTATGATATTGGTCATGATCATCATGCTACTACAACTGTAAATTCAATCATTCAGGATAAAAAGGGTAATTTCTGGTTTGGAACCGATTCGGGTATTACTATTCTTCATAACGGAAGCGTATCTTATATGGACAAAAGAAACTCACTCCCTGATGATAACGTTAGTTCCATTATAGAAGATAACGAAGGAAATATCTGGATTGGCTATAACCGTGGCGGTCTTCAAAAATTCAGTCCCGGCAAGTTTGCAACAGTTGCTATGGATACAAGTGTAAATGCAATCTGCGAAGATACGCTTCGTCATGTTACCTGGCTTGGTACCGATAACGGTGTTGCCTGCTATAAAGATAATCAGTTTGTTGAAAATAAAATCACAGAGATAACAAAGGGAAACCGTGTTCGTCATGTAGAAATGACAAGCGATAATGAACTCCTTATTTCTTCCTATTCTGATACTCCGCAGATTGTTGTGTATCCGAATGATGAAGTTAAGGTCTGGACAACTGATGATGGTATTAATCAAAAATGCCGCGTTGCAATAAAAACATCCTGGGGTGATTATTATGTTGGAACCACGGGCGGCTTAAGTATAATTCATCATGAAGACGGTCATATTACAACCTTAACCCGCAATGATGGTTTTGAAAATCATTATATTATGTGGATTTATGAGGATGATAAACAACAAATATGGGCCGGTACAAATGGTGGTGGTATTCATGTTCTTAAAGATGAAAAAGTTATTAAGCATTATTCTTCTAATGAAGATGAAGGTGGTCTTGCCGGAAACGTAATTTTTAAAATTGCAAAAAATAATGACAGCATCTGGATTGGAACAGGAACCGGACTTTCAAAATACAATGCCCAAACCGATTCTTTTTCAAACATTACCTCCCGCAACGGAATTGGAACCGACAGTGTTTTCCAAATGATTTGTGATTATACTCAAACCGCCTGGATGACAACAAATAAGGGTATTTTTTCTGCATCGCTTGAAGAAATGGAAGCAGTTGCTTCTGGTGCTAAAGAAATGCTTAATGTAAAATATTATGGTGCTTCCGACGGACTTATAACAAGTGGTGTTACTTCAACATCCTTGTCGAATAAAGATTCTTCCGGTCGCGTGTGGTTTACACTTGTAGATGGATTTGCAATTTATGATCCGCTTAAGTCTACTAAAAAAGACCAGGCACCAATGCCTAAGTTCCAGACCTACACAATTGATGATACAACTTATGATTATTACAAGGATACAACAATTGTTCTTGCTCCCGATACAAAGCGTATCTCATTAAAATTTACAGCCTTTAGTTATGTTTCTCCAGAAAATTTAAAATTCAGTTATATGCTCGAAGGTTTTGAAAAGAAGTATTCGGAATGGACAAGTTCAAGAACTGTTTCTTACACAAACCTTGGACCTGGTACATATAAATTTGTTGTGCTGACTCAAAACGATGATGGTGCAGTTAGTGAACCTTCCGAGCTTACAATTATAAAGCAGCCATATATATGGCAGAGAGCCTGGTTCTGGTTTGTTACTGTAATTGTTGTAGCCTGTCTTGTAGGTCTTCTTGCAAATTATGGCCTTAAACTAAGAATTAAGAAAATTGAAGCAAAGACAGAAGAAGAACGCAAGTTTAATAAGGCTATTATCGGTGCTTTTGCAAACTGCGTAGACGGTAAAGACACTTATACAAACGGTCATTCACGTCGTGTTGCAGAATATACAAGAATGCTTGCTCAAAAACTTGGCGAAGATAAACACACTGTTGATCAGTTCTATAATATTGCCCTGTTGCATGATATAGGAAAAATTGGTATTCCCGATATTATTTTGCAAAAACCAGGCAAACTAACTGATGAAGAATTTGATATTATGAAAAGCCATCCTGGCCGCGGTTACTTAATATTAAAAGATGTTCAGATTCAGGAAGATTTGGCAGCAGGGGCGCGCTACCACCACGAACGCTTTGACGGCAAAGGTTATCCCGACGGACTTGCTGGCCAGAACATTCCATGGGTTGCCCGCATAATTGCAGTTGCCGACACCTTCGACGCCATGAGCTCAACCCGCCCATACCGCAAAAGCCTTCCCGAAGATTTCATAATTCAGGAAATTGAAAAATGCGCCGGTTCCCAGTTTGACCCGGTTGTTGTAGAAAAATTCCTTGAACTTTACCATGAAGGGGCTTTTAAGGATGTATTTGGGAATAGGGAATAGATTTGGAGTATAGGTAATCAATTTTTTTTTCAAAAACCAAGCACTAAATATATACAAAAATAAAAAATATAGTATACTAGAAGTGTGGTGGAAGAAATCCTTGAAAAAGAAAGAATTACTCATGCTTTAAAGACTTCTGTAAATCATAAGGAAGAATTTGGTCAATACTTTACTCCTTATCCGATTGCAAATTTTATGTCTTCCTTGTTTCCAGTCACAAATAAAAAGATAAAACTTCTTGATCCTGGTGCTGGAATAGGAACTCTTTCGTGTTCTTTTATGGAACGAATGCTGAAAGAAAAATGGGATACTCCTGAGCTTCATGTTTCGGCTTACGATATAGATAAAGATGTTTACAGCATATTAAATAAGAATATAGCATCTTCAAGTGCAGCCTTTAAAAAAGCCGATTATGAGATTTTTTCTGAAGACTTCCTGGCAAAAACATCTTTTGAATATTCAAGAAAAGTTAATGAAACTTATACTCATGTAATAATGAATCCTCCATATAAAAAAATTCAGGCAGATTCAAAAGAAAGAAAGTCCGCACGTGCCTTTGGTTTGGAAACCGTGAATTTGTATTCTGCTTTTATGGGAGCTGCAATTTCTCTTACAGAAGATAATGGTTATATTGTGGCAATTGTTCCACGTAGTTTTTGTAATGGTGTATATTATAAACCTTTTAGAGAATTCATTCTTAAAAATTGTGCTATAAAACATATTCATCTTTTTGAATCTCGCGATAAGGCTTTTAAAGATGAAGCGGTTTTGCAGGAAAATATTATTATTATGCTGCAAAAAAATGTAAAGCAGGGTAATGTAAAGATATCATATTGTAAAGATGATACGTTTGTCGGATTATCAGAATTTGAAGTTCAGTTTTCACAGATTTTACACAAAAATGACAGCGAAAAATATTTTAATATTCCTACAAAGCAGCAGGTTGGTGAAGAAAATCTTACCATTTATTCTAATTTGAAAGATTTGGGAATAAATGTTTCTACCGGTCCTATTGTTGATTTTCGAATGAAAAGTCTTCTGCTAAAGGATTATACAAACAATTCTGTTCCGCTTGTTTATTCCGTTCATTTGAAAAATCATCGTTTTTCATGGCCACAAGAATCTAAAAAGCCTAATGCAATTCTTCAAGATGAAAAAGTCAATAAACAACTTTTTCCAAAAGGTTTTTATGTTTTAGTCAAACGCTTTTCAACAAAAGAAGAAACAAAAAGAGTTGTTGCTTCTTTAATAACTCCAGATGATTTTATTGAGAATGGTATTGCTTTTGAAAATCACTTGAATGTATTTCATGTAAAAAAAACTTCGCTTTTAGAAAATATTGCTTATGGTTTGATTTGCTGGCTTAATTCAACCTATATTGATGAAAAGTTCCGTCTTTTTAGCGGTCATACCCAAGTAAATGCTACTGATTTGAGAAATTTACCATATCCTTCTCTTAACGATTTAGAAAAACTTGGTATACAATTAAAAGCTCGTAAGACATGGAATCAATTTGTTTTTGATGAACTTATTAAGGAGATAATAAAATGAAGTTAGAAGTCCTGATAAGCCAAAAAATAGATGAAGCGATTGATATTCTTAAGAAATTTGGAATGCCTAAGGCTCAACAGAATGAACGTACTGCATATTGTTTGCTTGCATTATTGAATATAACCCCAGAGAAGGATTGGGAAAATGCTGAAACTCCTCTTGTTGGAATAACTCCCATGATGATTTTTGCCGAAAGATATTATAATAAACATTATGCACCAAATTCACGTGAATCTTTTCGCAGGTTTAGTATACATCAATTAATTCAGGCTGCTATTATTCTTTACAATCCTGATGATCCAGAAAGATCTATTAATAGTCAAAATACCGTTTATCAAATATCTCCAGAGGCATTAAAAGTTTTAAAGGCTTATAAAACAAAGAACTTTGATGTCCTACTTGCAGATTTTATTAGTAAACAATCAACACTTTTAACTCAATATTCGCATGAACGCGAAATGAAAATGGTAAGTGTTAAAATTGCAGATGAGCATTCAGTTCATATTTCTCCGGGAAAACATAGCGAATTAATTAAGGATATAATTGAAAACATGGCTTCAAGGTTTTTACCTGATAGTTCTCTTGTTTATATTGGTGATACAGGTAAAAAATGGGGGTACTATGACCAGGAACTTGCTGGAAACCTCTTATTTAATGTAAATCAACATGGCAAAATGCCCGATGTAGTTTTATATGTCCAGGATAAAAGATGGCTGGTTCTTATAGAATCAGTCACTTCGCATGGACCTGTAGACAGTAAAAGATATATCGAACTAAAAGATTTGTTTAGCTCTGTTGATATTGATAAAGTTTATATATCTGCCTTCCCTGATAAGAAAACTTTTTCCAAATATGTTAAAGACATCGCTTGGGAAACAGAAGCATGGATTGCGGATAATCCTTCGCATATGATTCACTTTGATGGTGATAAATTCCTTGGGCCGTACAAGCAATAGAACAATAGATATTATATTTTTTCTTGCAAATTCACATAAACACGCATAGAATTATCTTATGAAAAAGTTTATTCTGAGCATGTTTTTTATTTGCTTATTTTCTCCTGCCTTTTCTCTTGCAATACAACTTAACTTTTCAAACCTCTGGTCCACAGGCATCTGGTCAGACTCTGTAGCCCTGTCTCTTGGCGGCGGTGGAGGAGTAGAGTACACATTACCACTGGAACTGGAAAACTGCGACTGCGGCGTCCAGTTCAAAGCAGAATATCTTTATGTAATTCCAAAACAAGCAGGTACAGATTCCTTTTCAGATATTTCTATTTTACCGGGACTTTTTGTAAGCCTGCCGTTTAAGCTTGAGTCAGTAAACCTTTCTCTGCACCCAGAGCTTGGTTACGGAGTCGTGCTTCATAATGCAAAAGTTGACGGTCATAAAAAGCTTTATGTAGATCAGATGATATACCTGGCAATGCCTTTGCGCCTGTCATTTTTGGGTTTGCCCCAGCTGGAACTGGATGCCGGCCCTGTATATACATTTACCTTTGAAAAAAAATCTGTCCTGACTCAAGCCGGATGTAGAGCAGGATTAGTGTGGAGATTTTAATGAATAAAAAGTGCGCCTTTTTTGTAATCGTTGTTCTGTTGTCAATTCTTATTACTGCCTGCAGCGACTTTGCTATGAGTCTGCAAAAAAACAAAGAGGCGGTAACCTACAACCTTCAGATTTCGCAAGTTTCTAACGGGACAGTAACCGCCAGCAAAACCACAGAAATAAGTGCCGGTGACGAAATAATCCTTACCGTAAGTGCAAACCAGGGCTACCAGTTAAAAAGCCTTTCTGTTATGACACTGCAGAACAAAGATATTGCCGTTGCCGCTGTCACAAAAAATATAACTTATAAATTTACAATGCCTGCCAGCGATGTCACAGTCACCCCTGCCTTTGCTATTGAAACAGTTATAGAGGATTTAACCAGCAGCCAGAGCAACCCGGAAGATAATGGGGTTTTGTATAAGGTGGAACATTATTTGCAGGATGTAGATGACCTTGAGACCTACGAGCTTGCAGCAATCCAGATCAAGTCAGGAGAGGCTGGAGAAGAGACAAGTGCTGCGGCAAAAACATATGCTGGTTTTAATGCGCTTGCCTTTGCACAAAAAACAATTTCCGAAAACGGAAACACTGTTGTAAAGATTTTTTATAACAGAAAAACTATTACTTACACCTTTGATCCTAATGGGGGAAACTGGGATGGTAGTACAGAAGTAAAAACTGTTAGCGGGTTGTATGGGGCAGTAATTAATAAACCTCAGAATCCTGTTAGGGCAGGCTATGATTTTTCTGTGTGGGATGACAACACTACTGTGTTTGGTTCTGAAAATAAAACTTTGTCAGGACTTTGGACTGCCAGAACAGATACTTTGTATACAGTAAAAACATATGAACAGAATGTTGATGGAAGTTACACATTACTTTCGAGTTCTGAAAAAACAGGTACTACAGATACTACAACAAATGTAACAGCAGATTCACCCCAAACAGGTTTTGATCTGGTAATTAATCAAGAAAATATTGATGGGGACGGTAGTTCAATCGTAAAGGTCTATTATAACAGAAAATCATATACAATAACTTTTGAAACAAATGGCGGAAGTTCAATTCCAAGTCAACAGGTTCTTTATGGTGCTACAGTGCATATGCCAGAAGAGCCTACAAAGGACAATTATAGATTTTATAACTGGTATACAGACAGTACTTGTAACAATCTTTTTAATTCCAACACTACAATTACTTCTGCTAAATCTCTTTATGCCTTCTGGATTAGTAACGCCATTACCTATAATTTCCACGAAACTGTAACCAAACTTAACCCAGGTACAGATGGAACTTATGGAACTTCTGGCGAATATGTTTTATTTGGAGATTTTCCTCAAAGTGCTCTAGTTGGAGAAATAACTGTTGATGAAAATATAACAATGAAAATGGGCAGCATGACTGTTTACAGTGGAAGCGATGGAAACCTGTATGCAAAGGTCAGCGGATCATATTATAAAGTTGAACCTATTAAATGGCGTGTTCTTTCAAAGGACCAGAATGGAAAGGCTGTTATACTTGCAGAGAATATATTGATGAATTGTGCATGGGATAGCAATTATTATCAATTTGTTTTCACTTATTCAGAAATATTTGGATATTTAAATATTACGTTCTTAAATTGTGCATTTACAAGTGCTGCACAGGATAAAATAGAGATAACATCAATAATTCCAGAAGGATATGATTATTACTACGGTAATTATAATTATTGGGATGAGTATGCAGCTGATGCAAAGATTTTCCTGTTGAGCAGGGACGAAGCTTTTGAAATATATGGCTTTGATTACTCCAGTAGAATTCGAAGTCCAACGGCTTATGCAAGCGCAAATGGTGCCAGCAGCTGGTGGTGGCTCCGCTCGTCTAGCTGCAATGACGGCGGCGACGACCGCTACGCCTACATCGTGAGTGGCGATGGCTACAGCGGCGGCAGTATTGTGAACTGCAGTGATGGGGGTGTTGTGCCGGCTTTGTCAATTTTCATCGAAAATTGACTGTAATCCTTGCGCGGCTAAGCCGTGCATAATAATCCTGTAAAAAATGCAGTAAAGCGCTTTGCGCTCTGCATTTTTTACAATTCATTTATGAGGAAACTTGTGCCAGTTAAAAAAAGTGATTTATATGTAATTACAAAGGCAAAAGAACTTACAAAATATGTAATAATGGCAACAGAAAAATCACCAAAAAAATACCGTTTTACACTTGTAGTGCGTTTGCAAAACTATTGCCTTGATATTACAGAAAATCTTTTAATAGCAAATATGCTGCCACTAGAAGATGAAAATCGCCAGAAATTTCAAATAAAAGCAGGCAGGCTTTTGAAGCTTTTGGGATATTTTGCTATGATATGTATGGAAACAGAATGTATATTGCCAAAACAGTTTGAAAATATATGTAAACTTCAGGCAGAATGCATTATGTTTTTGGGCAAGTGGATTGCCAGTGATAAAAAAAGGAATAAAGTGTCATCAGGTGATATGCCGCAAAAAGACACTTAGGTAGGCCGCCTCTGCCGGTAAAAAACGAGGCTCAGGGAGAAATTGCATAAAGCAGCTGGTGGTGGCTCCGCTCGTCTAACTACAATAACAACAACGACAACAACTACGCCAACATCGTGAATAACAATGGCAACAACAACAACAATAATGTGAACAACAATAATGGGGGTGTTGTGCCGGATTTGCCTCTTATTCAGACAAAACGCAAGTATGCTTGAAGAAATGGTCTGTTATCAGTGCGTTGGAACGCATGACCGTACCCGAGACAAAGGAATTTCTACCTGTTCTTTGCGGACGATAGTGCTGCAGGGAAAAATATTTAATTCTGTCTGCTGTGACGGCTTGATAATTCTTTTGCAGCACCTGGCATTATGCCACAGAATTATCTGTGGTTTTATTGTACGGCTGTTTCTTCTTGAAATTGGCTGTACATAAAATCACTTTTTGTAATGAAATTTTATGATTCCAGCAACATTCGAACAGATAATATCTTTTGAAAATCTTCTCAAAGCACACCGTAGAGCCCGTTGCTGTAAACAGTATAAAAGAGAAGTTATTCAATTTGAAGCAAACCTTAGTCATAATTTATGGAAGCTCCATTATGATTTAAAATACAGGCGTTACAATATAAATGAATACCGCAAATTTATGATTTATGATCCTAAAGAACGCGAAATTCAGGCAATTCCCTATAAAGACAGAATTGTTCAGCATTCAGTTTGTGATAATCTTCTTATTCCTCTTATGGAACGTCATCTTATAAATGCAAATTGTGCCTGCAGAAAAGAAAAAGGAACAGATTATGCCATAAAGCTTTTGCGTGGTTTTATGACTAAACATTATAAAAAGTATGGTGATACAGGATATTTCTTGAAGCTGGATATAAAAAAGTATTTTCCAAGCATTAATCATGAAATTCTATTACAAAAGCTTTCCAGATTTGGTTTTGATGAAGGAACACAATGGCTTTTACGGACAATTATTGCTTCTTATGGAGAAGGAAAGGGGCTTCCTATGGGAAATCAATCGAGTCAGTGTTTTGCTCTTTTGTATCTAGATCGTATAGACCGTATTATAAAAGAAAAACTTGGCATTAAGTTTTATGTGCGCTACATGGATGATATGATTATGCTTTTTCCAGATAAGAAAAGTGCTGTTCTTTGTCTTGAAACTGTACGTAAAGAAATTCAAAAAGAAAAGATTATGCTTAATCCAAAATCTGCCATAATAAGCATAAAAAATGGAGTAGAATTTCTGGGTTGGCGTTTTTTCTTTTCAAAAACTGGCAAAGTTGTTCAGAAAATAAAACAAAGTTCAAAGCAAAGAATCTTTGCAAAAGTAAAAGAAAAGTATTCTTCTTGTACCAAAGAACAATTTGCCTGTATGCTTGCAAGCTACAAAGGACATTTATCTCGAGGTAACAGTTGGAAAGTGTATATTAAAATAAAGGAGTTTATTAATATATCTTTATGAAAAGAAAAACAGGATTGTAATTGTTTGCTTTCAGAATAATCCCCTTGTTTTCTGTTTTATGTTGTGTTATTGTTTACTCAGGAGGTTTGTTCATGAGAATTATTACAAAAGAATACCAGAAAGCATTGGACAGTAGTTCTGCTTATAATTTTATCAAGAATACTCCTAAGCCAGATCGCAGTAATTTGCATAAGCTTTCTTCTGAATTTGAAACCTGGATTAAAAAGGAGCATGAAAAAGACAGAAAACTTATTCGAGAGGCTGCAGAGATATGATAGCTTGAACATTTTATTTATCCTATAGCAGAAAGTATGGCTAAGTATGTAGGAGTAAACTCTTTATATATTTATGCTCTTCCAGAAGAAAAATTGATTGAGTATTATAAAACTGTGGGATTTTCAAGATTACCAAAAGAGCAGGAAAAATTTGTTCAATATCATGTAAAACCAGAATATGATGCAGACTGTATTTTTATGTATCAGATATTATAAGTCAAATTCTTACTATTTCCCAACCTGCTATAATTTGATATAATAACATTATGTACCGTTTATATGTAGAACGCCGCCCGGGCTTTGAAAACGAGGCAAAGAGCTATTTAGCACAGATTAATGGATTTTTGGGAATTTCTGGTGTAACTGGGGTTCGTTATTTTAACCGCTACGACATTGAAAATGTTAG
>JAFZXA010000160.1 GCA_017617115.1 Treponema sp. | reverse complement strand
TTCCTTCCTTCAATGTTCAGCGCTTTTGCTGGTGCTGCAACACTGGGACTTACAGAACAGGCAGGCTACTGGGGACTTATCATTGGTGCCCTCATGGCAGGTTTGGTTTATGTAATCATTGCAATTGTTGTTAAGTTCTGCGGTGTAAACTGGATCAGTAAACTCATGCCTCCGGTAATCATTGGACCTACAGTTGCAATTATTGGTCTTAGTCTTTCTGGAAACGCTGTTGGCGACCTTATGAAAACAAATATCACAGGTGGAAGTCCTTATATCTGTATTGTCTGCGGTCTTGTTACCCTTGCAGTTACTATGCTTTGTGCAACCTACGGCAAAAAGATGGGCAAACTCATTCCGTTTATCATTGGTATTCTTGCAGGTTACCTTGTAGCAACACTTTTTGCACTTATCGGAAAAGCAACAAACAGTTCTGAACTTACAGTAATTGATTACAGCGCTCTTAAAAACTGCGGCTTCTTTGCACTTCCAAAGTTCACATTCCTGCTTGGTGGCGGCGAAGGACTTAAGGCTGTAACAGGAAAATACCTCATTGCAATTTTTGCAGCTTATGTACCTGTTGCATTCGTAGTATTTGCAGAACACCTTGCAGACCACAAAAACCTTTCAAGCATCGTAGGTCAGGATTTGCTCACAGAACCAGGTCTTACACGCACATTGCTTGGTGACGGTGTTGGTTCTATTGCAGGTGCCTTCTTTGGCGGTTGTCCAAATACAACATACGGTGAATCAATTGCCTGTGTTGCCATTACCCGCAACGCTTCTACAGTTTCTATCTGGGGCTGTGCAATTGCTTGTATTATCTTCTCTATGCTCAGTCCGCTTGTTGCCTTCCTTGAAACAATTCCAAGTTGTGTAATGGGTGGTGTATGTATTGCCCTTTACGGATTCATTGCAGTTTCCGGTTTCAAGATTTTCCAGACCGTAGATTTGAACAAAAACCGCAACCTCTTTGTTGCTTCAATCATCTTCATTACAGGTGTAGGTGGCATGGTTGTAAGTTTTGGTGCCGTTGAAATTCGTACAGTAGCCTGCGCACTTATCCTTGGTATTCTGACAAACGTAATGTTGTCTAAAGAAAAAGACGAAGAACCTGAAGAAGCTAAGGTGGAATAAAAACTCGGGGTCCCTAAGCCTGTCGAAGGGCGCAAGTTTTCGAAGAAAACTTGGTAAGTTCGCGAAGCGAACGACTCCCTGAGGCACTCGAAGGGTCCCTTTATAAAGAAATGTCCCGGGCTAATACCCGGGATTTTTTTATCATGCAAAACTTTCCAGAATAACCTTTTTTACAAACCTTGAGTTCAACGGTGTTGTAGAAGTTTCCATTGTGTAAATGAAGTTTTTACCGGGAATAAAGCCTGCCTCTGAATATTTTGCAAGCTTTGAAATTGCATTGTTACGGTATGTGGTATCGTCCATAAGACCAAAGTGTTCCCATAAAACTTCCCTGCCCGTACGTGGATTCAAGCACAGAAAGTCTGGATGAAACTCGCCGATGCCTTTTATTTGAAGCGGATACTCATAGCGGTACGGGACCTTTGAATGAAACAAAGCATTTGCGATTATAAGTTCAGACTTAGAGCGCACGCGTTCGCCTTTATCGGTGGTATATGGAGGAGCTTTTTCGTCAAAGGGGAGGCCTTTGTAAGAGACGCTTTCCCATTGTTTGCAGTATTCTTCTTTTGAAAGTGTGAGAGGTTTTATAAGTTGCTGTACTTTTTGAGGGTAGCGTTCGTATAATTGTTCCAGTTCATTCTGGGGGTAAGCTTTTTCAAGAGGTGAGAGCAGCTTTATTTTCTTAGCAAGGATTTTTGCTGCGCGCAAGTCGTAGTCTTTTTGAGCAAGATTTTTTGCAAGTGTAAGGTGCGCTTTGTTTAGGTAAGTACCTTCGCGATCAGATTTACAGGTACGGTGGTATAACTCTATTCTGCGCCCTTTTCGTAATATTTTTATGCTGCCTTCTGGTGCAGTTTTGAGCCGCTTAGATACTAAGTCAAATTGCTGTCGAAATTGTGACAGATAAACTTGTATGGTGTCCAGCAACGTATCAAATTTTTTATTATCCAACGATAACTCTCCTTTCCTATTTAAGTATGTTTTAAATATATAAATAAATATCTTGAACGGCAAGTTAATTCTAGCCTTTTCGCGTATTTTTAGCCATTTTAATGTCAATTAAAACAGATAACTGCTATTTCCGGTAATATTTCCCATAAAATTAAAGACATTTCCGCGTTTTTTATGGCATTTGTACAAATGACCAGCCTTATTATGTAAGAAAAAGTCACTTTAAAAGCCAGAATGCCATAAAATTCCCTGCTATTTAGCGTTTTTTATGGTATTTATCAGAAAAATTGTGTTTTTAGAGGCAAGAAAGTTTATAAAGATAACTGGGAACCATAAATTTTTGAGAATTTTTGCAAAATTTATGGCATTTTCTCCAAAAAGCTCAGAAACTACCATAAATTCTCACATAATATGCGATTTTTTATGGTATTTTGCGAAAAATCCTACTTTCATCACTTACGGATACCAACATGGTTCATACTCTTTAGGATCACTTGGGCATAAAATCATTCCTAAGGCTATAAGATTCATGCCAAAGTCAAAATAGAACTGCGGCTTAAGATCATTCAGCCGGGCACCGAGCTTTGCAGAAATAAGTTCCCCACGCAAATGAGATGTTTCTTCTGCATCAACCATTTCTTCCGGCCACATTAGAGAACTGTAAACATTAAACACAAGGCCGCAATCAACGCGAAACTTTTTTATTCCTTCCAAAGCGCCTGCATATGCGGACACATAAGGTGCAAGCTCAACAAGGCGTTCATGCTTAAAAATATCGTACGCAGCAGTAAAATTAGCAAAAGTTATAAGATGAATATCTTCCTCTTGAGGCTTATTCAAAATACACCACCAGTTAAAAGGCGAAAAAGCAAAGGTCAAACCGTTCACGCCTTCCAGTCGAAAATCCAGAACCTGAATATCAGCTTCCCCCTCAAAAGGCGCAAGTGTATCCGATTTGCCGACGTTGCCTCCAATATAGGCTGTGCCAAAATCCCAGAAGAAATCAAAAGATTTGGAATAAAGAGAAACGCAACTGGCAATTAAAAATAGGAAAAGGAGTAGCTTTTTCATAAGTTTATTCTATGTTCTTTTATGTTTTTTCACAATTGAAATAATAAAAGGAATAAGCAATATCACAGTGAAAATACACAGAACCACAAGGTCAAACCAAATACCTGATGTATATTTTGAACCAAAATGCACGAGCAAATATCCCGCTACTCCACACAAAAGAGAAAAACAAAAGCGTTTTATTTTTTCTTTTTTGACTTCCGGCGACGAAGTTTTATCTGCTTTTACATCGGTTAACATTCCGACAATAAAAGCTGTTGTTAATCCGAAAACCCAGACTCCTAAAAAAATTAATGCAACCAAAGGGGCACTCATGCTATTTTTCCTTTAAATAGAACCTTCACTCTATAGTATAGTCCAGATTTTCGCAAAATCAAGATATCAAAGTGCAAATATTACACATCATAGAGGAAATTGTGGGACTTAAAACGCCTTTTCAATAACTTCCAGCACGTCGCTTACCGGAATAAACGTCAAACCTTCCTTTACATAGTCCGGGATTTCTTCCAGGTCGCGCTCGTTGGCTTTTGGGATAATTATGGTTTTGATTTTGTTGCGTTTGGCGGCTACAGTTTTTTCGCGAAGGCCTCCAATTGGCAAAACCTGACCGGTCAAACTCAACTCACCTGTCATAGCTAAATGAGGCTTTATTTTTTTGCCGGTGAACAGCGAAACAAAGGTTGTTGCCATTGTAATGCCTGCACTTGGGCCGTCTTTTGGAGTGGCGCCTTCTGGGATGTGTAAATGCACAACATTGTCTGCAAACCACTTGGCATCTTTTACGCCTTTTTCTATTACGTAGCGGCGAGCCCAGTTAAAGGCTATCTGGCTTGATTCTTTCATTACGTCGCCCATCTGACCGGTGAGCATTAACTCGCCTTTTCCGGCAAAGCTTACGGCTTCAAGCAGCAAGGTGTCGCCGCCCATACTGGTCCAGGCAAGGCCTATTGCAGTACCCGGGACTTTTGCGGCTTTTATCTGGCTTTCGTCAAAGTCGGGTTTGCCCAGGTATTTGGCAAGGTCGGGAGTGTCGATGGTAAAGACAGATTGTCGGGTCAAGCCCGACAATGACACATCTTGATTTTTCATCATCATCTCTGTAACAATCTTGCGGTGAATTTTGTCAAGGCATTTTTCGTAGTGGCGGACTCCGGCTTCACGGGCATACTCTTTGGCAATAGTAGCCAGCGCTGCCTTTGTATATTTTACCTGTCCCTTCTTCAAGCCGCTTTTTTCCAAACTCTTTGGAATAAGATATTTCTTTGCAATTTCGTATTTTTCCTGGTCGATGTAACCGCTGAGCTGAATAATTTCGGCACGGTCAAGAAGCGGCGACGGTACAGAGTCCAGAGTATTTGCTGTAAGAATAAAGAATACATTCGAAACATCAAACGGCAGGTCAAGGTAAGCGTCTCGGAAAGATGTATTCTGCTCAGGATCCAGAACCTCAAGCAAAGCACTGGCAGGATCTCCGTTATGGCTTGAACCCATCTTATCAACTTCATCAATCATAAAAACAGGACTTGCAGATTTTGTAATCTTTATGCCCTGAATGATTTTTCCGGGAAGCGCACCAATGTAAGTTCGGCGGTGGCCTTTAATTTCGGCTTCGTCGCGCATGCCTCCAACACTAAAGCGGAAGAATGGTTTACCCATTGCATTTGCAACAGAATGTCCAAGACTTGTTTTACCAACTCCAGGAGGTCCAACAAGCAGCAGTATAGAGCCCTTAGAATCATTCTTAAGCTTTCGCACGGCAAGATATTCAATAATACGCTTTTTAACATCATCAAGACCAAAGTGGTCGTTATCTAAAATCTTCTGTGCATTCTTAAGGTCAAGTGCTGCCATAGAAGAAGCGTCTGCATGCCACGGGAGCCCGCAAATCAAATCAAGATAATTGTAGGTAACCATGTATTCCGAAGAACCCGGCTCAAGCAAACGAAGCTTGTTCAACTCTTTTGTGGCAGCCTCTTTTACCTCGCCTTCAAGCTTAAGTTCTTCTATTAATTTGCTGAATTTCTGATAGTCATTTGCTTCGCCTGCAGCATTTTCGCCAAGCTCATCCTGAATAGCCTTAAGCTCTTCGCGCAAAAAATATTCACGCTGATTTTTTTCAACCCGGTCGTTAAGTTCCCGCTGAACCTTTTTTTGAACCCGCAAAAGCTCCTGTTCCTTTTTAATGAACAAAAGCACCTGCTCCATTCGAGAGCGCACATTCAGAGTTTCCAAAATCTTCTGCTGTTCAACCTTGTCAACATTCAGAATTGAAGCAATAAAATCGGCAATTTTTCCGGGGTTATCAATATTTACCATATTAAGGCGCATTTCTTCGCTGAACAAAGGATTGTTTTCACTAACTTCCTTCATTTCGCTAAGCAGTGCACGGGTCAAGGCCTTTACTTCAAAAGTGTCGGCCTCTTCTTCTTCAAGATATTCAACAGCCACCGCGACCGGAGCCGAAGAATGAAGCACCTTGCGAACCTTAAAACGCTTTACTGTAGAAATAAAAATATTAATTCCACCATCAGGCAGGTTCACCTTTTTAAGAATGCGGGCTGCAGTTCCAACCTTGTACATGTCGGCGGCAGTTGGAGTTTCGGTTTCGTTTTTGAGCATAATAATTCCCAAAAATCCACCTTCCTCGTAAGACTTTTCTACAACCTTAACATCCTCAGGTGCGTTTATCATAAGCGGCGTAAAAATCCCTGGAAAAATAGGACGCGACTGCAAAGGAATAATAAGCAGCTTGTCGGGCAGCATGTTTTCTGTAGGAATTATAGAACCCGCGTTTATATCATCATCAAAAATACTAGCCATATTTATTAATATAATAAAAAGAGTGCAAAAAGGCAAATTTGACTTTTTACAATAAATCCATTATTATAATCATTACAATTTTCGAATTTTTATAATAAGGATTTTTATATGCAGATGACTAAACAGTATCACAACACTTTACAAGACGCTGGCATCCGGCCATCTATTCAACGAACGGCTATTTACGGCTATTTATGCGAACACCCGGTTCACCCCGATGTTGAAACTGTTTACGATGCACTTAATCCTATTTACCCAACCCTTTCTAAAACAACTGTTTACAATACACTCAAGCTTTTTGAAGAAAAACACATTGTTCAGTCAATTAAAATAGAAGACGACAAGCTGCGTTTTGATGCCGAAATGCGTAACCACTACCATTTTAAGTGCACCAAATGCGGTAAGATTTTTGATATTTTCCTGGATGAAGATAAAGTGCCATCTCAGGACAGTTACACAGGTCTGATGCCACAAGGATTCTCATTGTCTAAGATACAGACGAATCTTTGGGGACTATGTAATGAATGTAGTAAGTAAATAATTGCATCATACAAATAGTTGTCACACGGATTGGAGATTCCTACGGAATCTCTAAAAAAAAATAGACCCCGAAACAAGTTCGGGGTGACATAACTTGGAAACGACGTTAGTCGTTTCGAATCCGTGTGACAACTTTTTACTAACATTTGATCAAAATCCCTCCGATATAAACGATAGAGAAATGTTCTAATTATATTAGAGGGGATATATGAATAGAAAATCAACATCTACATTACTTCTTGCGGGGGCACTTTTAGCTTTTTGTGCCGGCTGTGCTTCAAAACCTGTTGAAGAAAAACCAAAGTCTGCGCTTGAACTTATGAAGGCAGGCGAAACAGACAAAGCCCGCAGCTTATTCCAGATTGACACAGACATCAATGCACGCGACTCTGACGGAAACACTTTGCTTCACCTTTGTGCAGCACTCGACGATTCAGGTTCAATCGAATACTTTTTGTTCAAAGGTGCAGATTCAGAAATCAAAAATAAAAACGGCGACACTCCCCTTCATGTTGCCATTGAAAACGATGCCTACAGCGCAGCAAAAATCCTAGCTAAAGTGGGAGACAATCTTTTTGCCCGAAACGGAAAAGGTCAGACAGCCCTTGACCTTGCCCTTGAAAGAGACCCTCGCTACTACGATGTATTCATAAACGAAGACGCTGCCAATATCCGCTACGACAACGGCAAAACTTTAGTTCACTATTTTGTTCTTGCAAAAAATATCCGCGGTGTAAATGCCTGTATAAAAGCAGGGCTCCCAATTTCTATAAAAGACGAAGACGGAAAAGCCCCGTTAGACATTGCATTCGAAGACATAAACAATACAGACTCTGTAGAAATTGCAGCAGTTTTAATTCAAGCTGGCGCAGATCCTGTAGAAACAGATTTTTCATATTTTCAGGATGCAGTTGCTGCCCGAAACTTGAATCTTCGCTTAGACGACGGACAAACTCCGCTTCATTTAAGCTCAATTATGGCACACAAGGCAATTGCAGCATATCTTTTGGAAAACAATGCAAATACAGGAGTTCAGGACAGCTCTGGTGCAACCCCGCTCCATGAAGCAGTACGCTACGGCAACCTTGAAATTGCACAAATGCTGCTCGACGCCGGTGCCAACATCAACGCAAAAGACAATCTTGGAAAAACTCCAATAATGCTCATAATTCCGCAGAAAAAGCTTGCACAAACTTACGACCTGCTTATCCGTTACAGAGCAGACCTCAATCAGGCAGACACTTACGGCGACACAGTTCTTCATACTGCAACAATGCTCCACGCCGGTTCAAACGTAATCAGAACGCTCACTTCAAACGGTGCAGACATAAACGCACGCAACAAAGAAGGTGTTACTCCTCTTGCAATTGCAATCCAGAGTGAAGATATTCAGACAATCAAATATCTTACTGCAAACGGAGCAAGCATTCATACACAGGACACACACGGAAAATCACCTCTTAGCATGGCTTTTGAAATGAGCAATGATGTTTTTGAAGCAACACTAAACGAAAGCAACTGCAACACACAGGATTCAGAAGGAAACACACCGCTTCATATTGCACTTATAAACAACGCTCCAATGGCAAAAATCCAGCACATCATTGGCCTTACACAGGATGTTAATATAAGAAACAAAAACGGCGACTCTCCTCTCTTCCTTGCCTGTACAAAAAACATGGAACAGATTGGAATGCTGCTGCTTGAAAAAGGTGCAGATATTTTCTCTACAAACAAAGACAACAATTCACCGCTCCGACTTGCACTTAAAGAAGGCGGAAAGCTTCAGAACTGGCTTATTACTTCACGAACAATTGTTTCAACAGACGGAAGCGGCAACACTGTTCTTCACTACGCTGCTGACTGGGCTTATGCAGGTGCAATAAAAACACTGCTCGAAAAAGGTGCCGACATCAATGCAAAAAATGCAAACGGCGAAACCTGTCTTTTTAATGCAGCAAAGAGCAATAATCCCGATATTATTCAGATTCTTGTAGACGGCGGTGCTTCTGTAAAAGACCGCGACAACCTTGGAAGCACACCGCTCCATATTGCAGTTCGCTGGGGTGCACAAAAATCGGCAGAAAAACTGATTAAGCTTGGAATTAATATAAACGCGCAGAACAGTGCAGGAAAGTCTCCGCTTGCAGAGGCAGTTATTGCAAACAAATATGAAGTTACAAAATATCTGCTCGAAAACGGTGCCGATCCAAACTCTTGCGACGCAAACGGAATTACAATTTTAATGGATACAATCCGCGCACAGAATGCCGAAATTGTAAAACTTCTTCTTAACTATGGTGCAAATCCAAATCTTCAGCAGATAAACGGTCAGAACGCTTATCACGAAGCAGCTTACATGGGCAACAAAGAAATAATTGCACTTATCCGTAATGCAGGTGGAAATCCTCTTTCACGCGACAAAGAAGGAAATACTCCGTTCTCAATTGTTCTTAAAAAAGACATAAGCATTATAAATGAAGTTCTTGGAAACTCTTACAACATTACAGACAGCGACGGAAATTCACCGCTTCATATTGTTGTAAAAAATAAAGCAAGCACAAGTCTTTTGCGTACACTCATTGACCGTGGCTACCCGCTCGACACACGAAATGCCGACGGCTACACACCGCTTAATTATGCAATTGAAGCAGATGATGTTAATATGGCCGCAATACTTTTGGAAAAAGGAGCAAATCCTTTCCAGACAATCGACAAAAAAGGAACAAACGGCGTAACAATTGCGCTTGAAAAAAATAACAAGAAGATGATTGAAAATATCGTTAAATATGCCGCAGGCTTAAGCGATATTCAGGGAAACACAATTCTGCATTATGCTGCAAAAACTTCTTCGGTTGATACTGTAAAAACCTTGTTATCTTATGGTATAGCAACAAATGTTAAAAATGTGGCTGGAGACACGCCATATACTGTTGCAACAAGATGGAAGCGTCCGGATATTGCAGAATTATTAAAATAGATTTACAATATAAGTTGGGCTTTTACCAGAACGTGGAGTAATAAATGGATACTATTACATTAGATTCATTACATGAGAACCTCACCTTTACCGGCGATTTGATGATAGACGGTACTTTTGTACTTTTACCACAGACTGCCCCTGTAACAAATGAACTTATCAAAGCCCTCAAAGAATGGGAATTTGATTCATTCTATTGCGAAGGAAACTTAAGTCTTGGCGGTGACATTGGTATTTCTGTAAGCACCGGCACAGATGACCAGAGCAACGACAAAAACGCTCCAAAGATTGGTGAATCTTTAAAAGCCGCAATTGAACGTTCAAAAAATATTCAGCTTGATAACAGTGATAAAGCACGAATGGATATGGTTGAAAAAGTGTATGAAGAATACATGAACTATATTGAAAGCGTGTTTACCCACTATGCTACTCATAAAGAAATTGACCAGGATGATTTGTCAGAGACTGTAAAAGAACTCTGCGTATTCATAAAAGAAAACAAACGCTTTATTCTTCGTGTAAATCCGGCCGAAGGTGCAACAAAAAAGAACTTCCTTGTAACTCATTCAATGCGTACTACTGTTCTTGCAATTGCAATTGCGCTGCAGCTTCACATGCCTCTTTCAAAAATGATTGACCTTGGTGTTACAAGTATTCTTCACGAAATTGGTATGCTTCGTTTGCCACCACAGATTTACATGACAGACAAAAAGCTTACACCAGGTGAACGCTCACAGATTTTAAAACATCCGGTTCTTGGATACACAATTGTAAAAGATTTGAGTTTCCCATTGAACATTCAGCTTGGTGTACTTGAACATCACGAAAAAGAAAACGGAACAGGATATCCTCAGAAAAAATCAGGCGACAAGATTTCTAATAACGCAAAGATTATTTCTGTTGCCTGTTCTTATGAAGCAATTTCTTCTCCACGTTCTTATAAGACCGGCCGTTCTACTTTTGAAGCAATTGTTGAACTTTTGCAGAACAAGGAACGCTCTTACGACGACAGCATTATCCGCGGATTGCTTTATACAGTTTCACTCTTCCCCATTGGTTCGTACGTTTATCTTTCAAACAGAAAAATTGCTCAGGTTATTGATACAAATCCAGACAACCCTAAAACTCCGATTATTCAGTATCTTACCGAAAAAGAAGCCGACGGTTCTCCAAAGGTTAGCCCTACAGGCAGCAACGGCATAAACATTGTGCGCATTCTTTCAAAGGATGAGGAAAAAGATATTCTTGCACTTGTAAAAGATAAGTATAAGGATATTGAAGAAGCACAGGCCGAAGCAGCAGCCGCTCCACAGGAACCAAAACCTGCAATTACTGTTACCGATGCCAACAGACCAAACATGGCCACAACCGAAGAAGTAGATTTAAGCGAGTTTGCTTAATTGAAAAAATTCCTGATTCTTTCCACATCCTCGTGAAACTTTTCGTCAATTACAGGCGGATGTTCATTAAAGAAAAGTATTTGTTTCATTTGCTCAAGTGTATGAGCACCCCAGATAGGAATAACATTTTCATACTGACTTAAAAATCCAAACGCAAGCGGAATGTTATCGACAATACCACCACCAAGCGGCTGCATTGCAATAAAGCCAACATCGTGTTCTTCGCAAAGCTTTACAAGTTCAATTGTATTCGGTGAGCTTATCATGCTGAACGGAAACTGAAGTGTTTCGTATTGATCAGATTCAACTGCCTTTACGGCAACTTCAAAATTTGTAGTAACAATTCCAAAGTGTTTGATTTTATTTTCTTTTTTTAATTCCTGCAGAGTTTCGTAGATTTTATCTGCCCCACCCTGCAGCGGTAAAAACTTATTAACTTCAAGCTGGTATAAGTCTACTGTATCGCAATGAAGCGTCATAAGACTTTCTTCAAGATCCGATTTTATTTCGGCCGAAGTCTTGGCGCTCGTTGCGGTACTAAGGAATACGTTTCGCTTAATGTCAAACAGCGCTTCTCCAAGGAGCTTTTCGCTTTGCGGTGTTTGATGCGAGGTATCAAAAAAGTTAATACCTGCATCGTAAGCAGTGCGCACAATCTGAGCTGCAGTTTCGTCACCACCAGCTTCAGAAAGCCGCATTGCACCAAAAGCCACACGGGAGATTAATAAGTCTGTTTTACCAAGTCTTACATATTCCAAGATTGGATCTCCGAAAAGGGTGTCACACGGATTCGAAACGACTAACGTCGTTTCAATGATTTGTCATTTTTATTGGAATTGCGTTAGCAATTCCGAATCCGTGTGACAAAAAATTATTTCTGGACAGGCTTGTAATTCTTGATTGCCTTCTGGATAAAGAAAACAAGGTCATCCAATGCAACGCGTTCCTGTTCCATGCTGTCGCGGTAACGTACTGTTACTGTGTTGAACAGGTCGTTTGGTGTGCCGTCTTCTTTCTTTTCCTGGATTGTGTCGTAGTCTACTGTTACGCAGAATGGAGTTCCTACTTCGTCCTGGCGGCGGTAGCGTTTACCTACTGTTCCGGAAGTATCGTAATCTGTTACAAAGTCTTCCTTAAGCATGTGCTGGATTTCCTTTGCCTTTTCTGCAAGACCGTCTTTCTTCATAAGTGGAAGAACTGCAACTGTAATAGGTGCAAGGCGTGGGTCCAAATGCAAAACTGTTCTGTAGTCTTCTGGTTCTCCAGGTGCTGCAACGTTCTGTTCTTCGTAGCCTTCGCAAAGGAACATAAGGAAGTTTCTGTTCAAACCTGCAGAAGTTTCGATTACGTATGGAATGTACTTCTTGTTTCCGTCTTCCTGGTCAATATAAGACATATCCTTCTTTGAGTATGTCTGATGCTGGCTAAGGTCAAAGTCTGTACGGCTGTGAATACCTTCAATTTCTTCAAAACCGATCGGGAAGTTGTATGTAATATCGTATGCGTCTTTTGCATAGTGAGCAAGCTT
>JAFZXA010000159.1 GCA_017617115.1 Treponema sp. | reverse complement strand
GAGTTCTTCGTTTCTCTTGTAGCCGTACATTTCGCAAGACTGCTCTGCCATGTTAATTCCACCAAATGGCATGAATGCACGCTTCAAAGGTTTGTCTGTCTGAAGACCTACAACCTGCTCAAGTTCTTTTCCTTCTGGGCAGATGTAAGCTGCTGGGTGTGATGTAAGACCTGATACAACATCAGTATCCATATCAAGAACACCGCTTCTTTCTTTTCCATCCAGACCAACAGAAACCTTGTCATGTTCAGCCTTCTGTAATTTCTGAAGCTCATCAAAAAGCTTGTTAGTAGCTGCAGTAGGACCAGCCAGGAAAGACTGATCTCCATCATACTGTGTATAGTTAGCCTGAATAAAGTCGCGAACGTTTACTTCGCTAGTCCATAAACCGTCAGGATTAAATCCTTCCCATTCTGGTCTTAAAGCCATAAAAGCACCTCTTTTCCTATGGGAGTGTGAGTCCCGTCGGATATTGAAAAATAACCCGATGTAGCATGGAAAAACTTTCCGCACCGGAATTTATATAATAGTACAAAAACTGTGTTTCTTCAAGGGAATTTAAACCCTGGTTTTGCACAAGTTTTTGTAATCATTACAATATTATAATAATTACATATTTTAAAAATGTCAAGAGAATTCGTAAAAAAGATTACCGGGTCAAGCCCGGTAATGACAGACATTGTGTCATTGTCGGGCTTGACCCGACAATCTCTCTTTACAATTCATACTCCTTATCCGGAGAAACAATCTCAACATTCGGAAAGCCTGCCTCTGCCAGATGCTCCTTAAAGCCCTGCTGCTGGTCTGGTTCACCGTGTATAAGGAAGATTTTCTTAAGACGGCTGGTGTCAATTTCCTTGAGCCATTCAATCATTTCGTTGTAGTCGGCATGGGCACTAAAGCCGTTACACTTTTCTACCTTGGCTTCTACCTTGTAAATATCACCAAGAATCTTTACTTCCTTCTGACCTTCAAAAATGCGACGACCCAAAGTGTCTTCTGCCATGTAGCCTACAATCATAATAGTATTTTTAGGGTTAGAAATGCCGTTTGCAAGATGATAAAGAACGCGGCCTGCTTCACACATACCGTCGGCAGAAATAATAATCATTGGGCCTTCTTTTTCGTTTAAGGCCTTTGAATCTTCTACACTTGTTGTAAAGGTGAGCGAATTAAAACCAAACGGATTTTTATGATGCTTTAAGAAAGCTTCGTTTACACTTTCGTCGTAGCATTCAGGATGTACGCGGAAAACCGAAGTTGCGTTACTTGCCATTGGCGAATCTACATAAATTGGCACAACAGGAATCTTTTTCTGGTCTGTAAGAAGATGTAAATAGAAAACAAGCTCCTGGGCTCGTTCAATTGCAAATGACGGAATGATGATTTTACCTTTTTTAGAGCAGGCATCGCGCACAATGCGTATAAGCTCCTTCATTGCAAGGTCGTGATTA
Source organism: Treponema sp. (assembly GCA_017617115.1). Taxonomy (GTDB): domain Bacteria; phylum Spirochaetota; class Spirochaetia; order Treponematales; family Treponemataceae; genus Treponema_D. The sequence goes on along the minus strand of JAFZXA010000159.1, from coordinate 23,571 downwards.
TCGTGCAGCTTGTTTCCGTAGGTAGATTCAAGGTAAATATAGTCCGGGGCCGGCATATTTGTTGCAGGATTACGGATAATAGGCTTACATTTTCGTCCGATATCGCCTGTACAAAGAATGCGGGTTTCTTTTTCCGGCTCATTCGGGTTAGGATTTACTGTCATATAGGCAAAAGCAGAACCCAGAATGTGACCTGCGTCAAAAAATTCCAGCTGAACATCAGGCGAAATATACATTTTTCGGTTATAAGAAAGCGATACAATCTGGTTTGCAGCGGCAACACAGTCATTTTCGTCGTATAAAGGCTTCCAGGAAAACTTTTCACCCTTTTTGCGGGCCTGTTTTGCAAGGAATTCAGCATCGTGAGCCTGAATGCGGGCACTGTCCATCATAACAAGGTTTGCAATATCGCGGGTAGCAGGAGTTGCAAAGATGTTTCCGCGGTAGCCCTTTTTAGTCAAAAGCGGCAAAAGTCCGCAGTGATCCAGGTGGCCATGTGTAAGAATTACACCTTCAAGCAGATCGGGGTTAAAATCAAAATTGCGGTTTTTTTCGTCCGATTCCTTTCGTTTACCCTGAAAAGATCCGCAGTCTACCATATAAAACCGCCCGTTTATTTCAAAAACATGCTTCGAACCGGTTACCTCTTCCGCAGCGCCAAGTGAAAATGCCTTTATGCTCATATATACCTCTTGCATATATTTTAACCCTGAATTTGTGATTTTACAAATAAAAATGTATTCATAAGGAAAAAATGTCTGCTGCTCCCGCATCAGCCATTTTTTTAAACTTGAATGCACCCAATACTTGGTTTATAATAGGATAAATGTATTCGAGAGATTTTGGTGAGGCGCCTCGGAAGCTGGTGGAAGGTGGAAGGGCGCACTTTGGAACATATATTGGGGTTTCTCCGCGGTTTGATATTAAAGGTATGCGGGCGCCTTATGCGGGGGTGCCGTTACCTCCTGTTATCTCGGATATACGAATAAAAAGCCGGCTCAACTATTACTTTTCTATAGAAAAATACATTGGACTTGTAGAGTTTTTTGATTTTAAGGTTATAGGGCTTGTAGAAGTCTGTTTTTGGGACAAAACAAACGGTAAAAAATATGTTTATCATTCAATAATGCCTACCCGCCGCCGCTTTATTCCAAAAAACACCGACAAAGGTATTTGCGCAAGCTACAGAAAATCACGCTACATAAAAATATCGTGGGAAAAGGAACATACCAATAAATCTATGCGCTTTCATGTAAAGCATAATTCAGGCTGGCCCGATTCTGAAGGCTGGTTCCACTCCATGCGCGAAGATTCAATGCATGACGACATGAGTTTTGTGTGCCCTTCCCCTACTACATCACGCTGCTGGGCACTATGGCTTTCGACAATGAAAATAAACGGCCATCTTGCAATTAAAGGCGCCGAACCGGATAATTCAAGCGGGCTTGCACTTATGACCATGAACCGCTTTTATTCAAAAACACGAAGCCTTAGCCTTAGAATGTGCGGTATGGGAAATATTGACGGGAAAGATATTATTTTTTACCTTACAACAACCTCAAGCGAAGCCGCAGACCCCGATAAATACAATTCAAATATCCTTGAAATTGACGGAAACAGGACGGCACTTCCTTCGGTTGTTGCAACACATCCGTTTGGGCTAAATAAAAACTGGATAATTCAAGATACCGAAAGCATGATTGACCTGACCTTTACACCTTCTTCGCTGTATAAAAGGTCGCTTAATCTTATAGCACTGCGCACGGTAAACTGGCATATATATGGAACCTTTGAAGGGGTCCTTCTTGATAAAGATGGAAATAAAATTCAACTCAAAAACTTTGAAGGCATGTTGACCCGAAGTTCCCTGAGAATATAAAATAGAATCAACAGGAGATATCATATGGCTGACGAAATTAACAGAACTGCAGACTGGGAACCAGGAACTCTGGATAAGACCCGCAAAAACATCGGGCAGATTGACGAAAAAGAAGCTGCAACAATGGCAAAAAAGCTTGGCGGTCAGGTTATGTATGAACGCACAACTTCAAGCAGCGGCGGTTCTCAAAATGCTGGCGGAAAAGGTACCGGCAGAATTATAAGAGCTTCTGATGGCGGAAAAGGTGGCTCTGGTGGAAGCGGTGGTTCCGGCGGTTCAAAACCTAATACAACTTATCAGGCACCGCGACGCCATATTCGCGAAGATCTTCCGCAGGTAAGCAAAAAATTCAACAATGCCGTAGACAAGCTCATGATGTCTCCTGAATATAAAATCAAGCCTAACTACGGAATCTTTAATTTTATAAGAACACTTCAGAAAAACGGAACAGAAAAAATCCTTCCGGAATTCTATCAATACAAAATGAAAAAAGATATTGAACACATGGAGTCGTTCATTACAGTTATTAAAACTCTTATTCAAATTGCACCGGCAACTTATAAATCAAAAATCGTAAATGCCGGCGATGTAAAGTTTAAGTTTTTGCGAATGATTGCATCATGGGGAATGGCAGGCATTAAAGCAGAATATGCAACGCTCGAAAATGCTCCTGGTCCAATTCTTGCGTGCGATTTAATTCAATATACAAAAGCAATCTATAAACCAATTATCACAGTTTATTATTACGGAAACAATAAAATTCCAAAGCTTATCAAAGAGATTTACAACGACCAGGTAGCCTACCCTGACTCGCCAAAAGACAAGCTCAGCACAATGGCAAAGCAGGCAATTACAGAATGGCTTTACATTGATACAGAAATTATCAAAAAAATGTACCCTCTTATTATGCGCATGTGTTCCGACACCTTTGAACCATATCCCGATTTCTTTTCGGTAAAAGTTGCCGAGGTTTTAAAGTTCACAGGATTGCATAAATTTGACCTGCTGCTTCCTGATAAGCCAAAAGAAGACCAGAAGGAAGCTCCTAAGCCAAAGTCGGCACCACCACAGAAAGGTGTAAAAGATCAGACAGTAATTACAGGACTCAAACTGCTCAACCAGATGTTCCCTCAGGCAGGCTTTGACAAGCTTGACGAACATCCCGATTTATATCCATATTTCCAGCCGCTTTATAAGTTTGAAGACGGATTCAATCTTTTGTCGCCTGAAAATCCTGTACAGGTAATCATGGTTTTGCAGCGCATTATTGAAGACTGCTTCCAGGGTTGCCGCAACATTAAGTTTAATAATACCGAAAGCGTAAAAGAAGGTGCCGATACAATTACAGCCGTAATGGACGACTGGTCTGCCTACCGCGAAGAAAACTTTGAACGTCTTTATTGTGAACCATTACTTGACCTTGTAAACTCAGTTTATTCACAACCGGACTTTGACAAATCACATATTGGTAAACGAACAATCACTTCACTTTTGTGGCAGGTAACTTACCACTTTATGCCTAACTTTAAGTTTGACCAGCTTATTCTTGAGCACCCGAGTGACGAAAGCAAATACCGCCCGCTTTTCCACAGAACAGACTATGCTCGAAAATATCTTACACTTGTTATTAATGAATGTGACAAACAGGCTGCAGCAAAAGGCCCTATTGGCATGATAGAAAATCCTTGGGAACACTATAAGTTTGGAATTCAGAACGAAGTTTCTAAACGGCTCGATGTACTTTTAGGAGCACAGAACAAAACTGCAAATACAAATGCAAACAATGCAAATCTTTTGAAATACACCTTGTGCTTTATTGCAGTTCTTGACTGGTGGATTAATAATCCTGGAAGCCCGGCCTACACAACAGACCCAATGCACATTTACCGCATTTCTCCAAGTGACGGAAAGCCACTATTCACAGTACCGCTCAGAAACGACCAGAACAAGCTTTTCATTGAAGCAATTAAAGCTAATTACCAGAAGAAAGCGGAATAAAAGCATTAACTGCTGGCAATAATTTATTGTGCTAAAATCCTTCAGAAACAAATATCTGGAGGATTTTTTTATGACATACGGATACATTCGCGTTAGCACAGACAAACAGACAGTAGAAAATCAAAGGTTCGAAATTACGAATTATGCACTGAATAAAAATATTATAATTGACCGCTGGATTTCTGAACAAATAAGCGGGACAATTGCGCCAGACAAAAGGAATCTTGGAAAACTAATTAAATGCGTAAAACCAGGCGATTCAATAATCTGTTCGGAGCTTTCTAGGCTTGGGCGTTCTATGTTTATGATAATGTCAATATTAAATGATTTGATGGAAAACAATGTTGAAGTTCATACAGTAAAAGAAGGCTACAGGCTGGGACAGGATTTACAAAGCAAGGTGCTGGCCTTTGCATTCAGTATTTCGGCCGAAATTGAAAGGACACTCATTGCAGAACGAACAGCAGAAGCACTTAAACGCTGCAAAGCAGAAGGTGTTGCTCTTGGCCGCCCCAAAGGAAGAAAAAACAATAAATATAAACTTAGCGAACACGAAGAAGAGCTTCGCCGCATGCTTAATGAAGGTTATAAGAAAATAGATATTATAAACTATTTTAGTATAAGTTCTGCTACGCTCTACAGCTACATGCGGCGAAACGGAATAAAATATTAATTAGAACAATTCTGGTTCGTCATCGCCCTGGTCAATTTGTTCAACTTCGTCCGATTCTTCATCAAAACCGTAGTCGGTGTCGAATTCGTTGGCCTGCGCTATGATTTCGTCGGCACGGGCTTCGAGTTTGGCCTGTTCGCACATTTCGCAGATTTCTTCCCATTGTTTTGGGCTTATATAGATTTTTACGCGTGGGGATGAATTTCCGCTGTCATCTAATTCTTTTGCCTGTTCACAAAGTATTCTGAAATACGGTTTGTTATCAAGAATATATTCTATGTTTGTGTAATATGGTGCATAGGCTGAATGTGAAGGACCTAATGTACCCCAGTTTATGTAAACATTTCCTTTGGAAAAAGCATTTTTCTTTGTTGGTTTTTCGTTCTTTATTTTTTTTGTTTTATATAACTCAAGATACTGGTCTTTTGCTTGTACCAGGCTTTTTCGTTCATTGTAAGAAAGACAGAATTCTACATTGTCTATGCCTATTTTTGTCTGAAAATAAATATAATTGGACCTTGGATAAAAGGTTGCTTTAAAGTCGCTGATTTTTGGTTTTGATATACCATAAGCAGTGTAAATATGAAATTCACCAATTGAATAAGGTCCAATGTCTGCTACAAAGTTTTCATCACGTTCACGAGGCGGCTTTTCTTTTGACGCACAGGAAGTTATGGTTGTAATTAAAAGTAAAATTGCTGATATTAATAATATTGATTTTTTCATGATAATTCTCTTTATGGCCCTTTGATATGCTCAGTGACCACTAAAAAAAAGGACTGCCAGAAAGACAGTCCTTTTTTATTTAACAGATTAGTTTTCTAACCAAGATTAGAAGTGGATCTGTGTTCCAACAGTGATTGTACCCTTCTTGTCAGCTCCACCAATCTTTGCAGACTGTTCACCTGCATACTTAGCATAGAGCTTTGTGTTCTGGATAATGCTGTTGTCTGTAGATACTCCGAATCCATAGAGGAATCCAGTATTTGTATCTGCACCCTTCTTAACCTGGAGACCGAAGTTAGCATCGATTGTCCAGATATCGAATGTGTTGCTGTACTTAGCAGCAGCGTTCAATTCGAATGCATCGCTGATTGTCTTCAAGTCGCCCTGGAAATCCAAGCCAGCTTTCAAACCTGGAACGAATGTTGAATCGTAAACGCTGAACAAGAATCCGTAAGATTTGTCGAGGTCAGAGTTCAACCAGAAAGAAACTCCGTCTGAACACTTGTTAGGAATGTTGTCAATTGCGTCATTGAACTTAGCAAATCCTGGTTCTGTGTTTTCTGCACCCCATCCGAAGAATACAGCAGCTCCAAGAGCCTTAGCCTTATCCTTAAGAGCGAAACCTACAGATGGTTTCAAGTACATTGTGTCAGAAAGTTCAACTTTGTAAGAAGCCTTAGCTGCAACAGCGAATTTTTCTTCTTCTGTTGAGTATCCGGCACCTGCTACGAATTCGAGGTTTTCAACAGCTTTTACAGAAGCATCGAATACGAAAGCGTATTTCTTGTCTTTTGCAACGCCATTGTCAGCGAACTGCAAGTTGAATTCTACAGTGTCTGTAAGACCGAATTCAAGTGTGAATCCCTGAGCACCTGTAAGAGTTACTTTCTGTGTTGGGTTAGCTTTTCCATCATCATCACTGCGTGTAGCAAGTACATATTTTCCACCACCGAGTGAAAGACCAGGAGCCTTAATGTTCATGCGAACATAGAAATCATCATCAGAGAAGTGAATCTTAGCCTTTTCAACTGATACAGATGGAACATAGAACAATGCACCAAATGAGAAGAAATCCCATGGATTTGGTAAATCTGCTTCTTCACCAGCTGCAATCTTTTCTTCAGCAGCAGCGTAAGCCTTATCATATCCTTCTTCATCCCACTTGAATGTAGAACCACCAGTTACTTCAACTTTAGCAACTTTGATTTCCAATTCGCCCCACATATCTGAGCCTTCAGTAGCTTTTGTTGTTTCTGGAACGAAAACGATTTTAAATTCTGATGTTTCAGAGTTCTTCATACCGTGAGCTTCTTTGTCAAGGTCGAACTGCCATTCGAGGCTAGCGTCACCTTTGAAAGAAGATACTGTTGGAGTTACATCTGGTTCATCAGCAAATACAGCGCTTACCAAAGCAAGAGCTGCTATAATTCCTACGATTTTTTTCATTTAAAAAAATCCTCCTTTTTTTTTAAAAAGTTTATACAGGTCAACGACCTTTAATGTATAAACCCTTTTTTAATATCTTAACACGCAATGTTTTAGAAGTCAACAAAAAAAAACAACAAAATGTTATTCTTTTATGACAAAACTACATTGGTATGTAACATTATCGGCAGAATTTTGCATTTAAATTATCTTTTTATAGTGTTTTTCGATGTCGCGGATAAGCTTATACTCAAAAGAGTCGGAAAGTGCAATCCATGAGGCTTCAATAAGGTCGGCAGAAACACCTACTGTAGTCCAGTTCATCTGGCCGTCGGTACTTTCTATGATTACACGAACTTTTGCGGCTGTGGCGGCCTGACCATCGAGTACACGAACCTTAAAATCGACAAGGCGGATCTGCGAAACAAGAGGATAAAACTTTTCCAAAGCCTTTCTAAGCGCAATATCGAGTGCATTTACAGGACCATCCCCTTCTCCGGCGGTAATTTCTATCTGGCCTTCGACTTCTACTTTTACCTGGGCGCAGCAGCATACACCTTCTTCGGGGCGCGGGTTGGAACCGTTTGTTGTGTAATAATGAAGCTTAAAGAACGGCTGATACTGACCAAGCACCTTTCGTACCATAAGTTCAAAGCTTCCGTCGGCACCTTCAAACTGATACCCCTGTTTTTCGAGTTCCTTCATGCGGGCAATGATTTTTTCTACAATTTTGTCGTCTTTTTTGATTTGTGGTGCAAAACGATTAATCTTTTCTATTATAGTAGCACGGCCGGCAACTTCGCTCATAAGGAATACGCGGGTATTTCCTACAGTTTCGGGCTCAATGTGCTCGTAGGCAAAAGGATTTTTTAAGACTGCATCTATGTGCATGCCTGCCTTGTGTGCAAAAGCAGACTTTCCTACATAAGGCGACTGCTGGTTCATGCTGATATTTGTAATTTCGGCAATCTGATTGCAAATTGCGGTGAGCTTTTTCATATTCTTTTGAGGAATACATTCATAGCCCATTTTTAATTGAAGGTCTGGTATAATAGTAGAAAGATTTGCGTTTCCGGTGCGTTCGCCAAAACCAAGCAAAACTCCCTGAACATGAGTTGCACCTTCTGTTACTGCAACAAGTGAATTTGCTACGGCAAGTCCGCAATCGTTGTGGGTGTGAATACCAATTTGAACTTTACTGCCAAACTTTTTAACAACTTCGGCAACGGCGGTGCGGCACTGGTCAAGCATAAAGCCGCCTTTTGTTTCGCACAGGCAGATAACTTGTGCCCCACCCTCTACTGCTGCGTTTAAGGTTTTAAGCGCATATTCCTTGTTCTGTTCCCAGGCGGTAAAAAAATGTTCGGCATCGTAAAAAACTGTGCGGCCCTGAGCTTTAAGGTAGGCGCAGGTTTCTTTTATCATATCAAGATTTTGTGTGAGTGTTGTCTTGATTATTTCTTTTACCTGAAAATCCCAGGATTTACCAAAAATAACAACTGTATCTGTTCCGGCTTGAAGCAGGCTCTGAAGTTGGGAATCCTGCTCGCAGGTTGTGTCTTTACGGCGGGTTGCACCAAAGGCACACACGCGGGCATTTTTGAGCGGAACCTTTTTTATTTCCTGAAAGAATTCCATATCTTTTGGATTGCTTCCGGGATTTCCTGCTTCTATATACTGAATTCCTAATTCATCAAGAGCCTGGCAGATGTGTATTTTATCTTTTACCGAAAAGCTTATACCCTCGCCTTGTGCACCGTCGCGGAGAGTGGAATCCAGAATTGTGATTTTTTTCATTTACGCTCCAAGTCGTTTTATCAAATATGGGAACGCAGCCTCAAAATCTACACCGTACCAGTTGTAGTCTTCGTGGCTCAAGGTTTCCTTAATTGATTCTACTACAAAATCGGCTGCGAGTGAATATGATTTTTGTAAGCTTAAACCACGCATAAGAGCACCGGTGAGAACGCTTGCAAAAATGTCGCCTGTTCCGTGGAAGCTCTGTGGCATTTTTTTGTGGAAATACCAGTCAAAAGTGTCGGTTTCGGCATCATAAGAAACAATACCAATTTTTCCGGCAACTCCGGTAAGGTCTTCCTGGTCCTGTGCAAACTCTATTCCTTTAAGAACAATCTTTTTTGCACCAAGAGCAGCAAGTTTCTTTAACATATCCTTTATATAAGCTTCGTCATAACCCGATTCTACATACGGAACTCCAAGCATATAACTTGCTTCGGTAAGGTTTGGAACAATTACATCGGCTTTTCCGCAGAGTTTAGCCATTGCAAAAGCAAATTCCTGTGTAAAACCAGGGTAAAGCTTTCCGTTGTCGGCCATACATGGGTCTACAATTGCAAGAGTGTCTCCGCCGCCAAAATCGGCAATGAGTTTGTGCATAAGGTCAAGCTGTTCAAAAGAACCAAGGTAGCCTGTATAAATTGCGTCAAAATGTATTTTTTCGTTTTTCCAGTGGTCGCAGATTGGCTGGATGTCGGCTGTAAGATCGCGGAAAGTAAAGCCTTTAAATGCAGTGTGTGTTGAAAGTACTGCGGTTGGAAGTACACAGGCTTCTACGCCCATGGCCGAAATTATTGGAAGGGCAACTGTAAGAGAGCACTTGCCTACACATGAAATATCTTGAACTGTAATAATGCGTTTCATAAAATTACCTCGAATTATATTTTGAGGTTGATAGTATCATAAATATAATATTCCTACAATACTTGTAGGTTGAAAAGTGGATTGCCACGCTTCGCTCGCAATGACGCGTTAGCGGCGATTCTTTTTCTGCCTCTTGTCGAGGTACATATTAACATCGGCTTGTTCCATGGTTTTGTCAAAGGCTTCGGGTTTGCCCCAAGGGTTCAGACAGTAGCCTATGCTGGCGTTGAAAGGAACAGGGCTGTCGGTATTGTAGGCGTTTATGAGTGCATTAAACTGGCGGATTCTTTCTTTTATTTCTTTGTCGGTGTAGCGGCCAAGACCTACAATGGCAAATTCATCACCACCGTTACGAACACAGGCTTCATCCTGACCTGCAATTTTACGCATTGTGTCTGCAATAAAATTCAGACCTTCATCGCCTTTTGCGTGGCCAAAATTATCATTAAGAAATTTCAATCCGTCCATGTCGGCAACTATTGCAAGCCACTTGTCGCCTTTTTTGGCACGCGCATTCATAACTCTTATTGCACGATCAAGACCGCGGCGGTTATAAAGATTTGTCATCATGTCGTGTTCAGAAAGTGAAATGATTTTATTTCGAGTACGCGACATTTCGAGCGCGTTGTTTATCATCCTTATGTAATTACGAACTACAAGCCCCGGGATATATTCTTCTGAAAGATTGTTTTGAATAATCATGTAGCCAAGACTTACTGTATTAAAATGAACCGGGAAGAAATAATAAACCTGTGGAGAAGATGTTTTTTGATTAAGGGCAAAATCGGGAAGCATCTGTTTTGAAGGGAATAATTTTTCGTGTCCCTTACCGTAAAAAATATGATTTGAATCTCCGGGATTTGCTTTGTCCTTGTCGGCAAAAAGACAAAGGTTCATCTGCTGTGAATATCCTTTTTCAAAATCAAAATCAGAGTCGGTCCAGTTTTGATTTAAACAAAGGTAAAGATATTCATAAGGCTGAATAAGATATTTTGATTCGTAGATTTTTAAAAGACATTCGCCGGTTGAAGAAGTGCCGGTAAGAATTTCGTTTGTGTAGCTCTCAAAAAGAGTACCAATTCCAATTCCGTTCCAGAATTTTTTATCGCCGAAATTCTGCTGGAGCATATACTGGTTCTGACGAATTCTTGCATGAGTATATGCTTCATCTTGCGGACATCCGCAGGTTTGCCCTAAACACAAATATGCCTGTTCCTGGAACTGAACCGGTTTTTCTGCTTCTTTTGGAGAAAGCTGTTTATGAATATAAGTTACTGCTTTTGCGGCTGTATCATAAAGGTATGGTTTATAAGTTGTAACCGGCGGATTATTCATACTTGCTTCGGCAACTGCATCAAAGCCCGTAATAATCACCTGTTCAGGAATTTTTATTCCGCCTCGTATAAGGGCATTTGTTAATCCTATTGCCATGTAGTCCGAAGTACAAATTATTGCATCTGGCAAAGGAAGTTTTTTACTAACATATTTTTGGGCAAGGGCTTCACCGCTTGTGTACCAGAAATCACCGTAATAAACCTGTTCCTTATTCAAGTTGAGTCCGTGCTTTTGCATTGACTCTTCAATTCCCGACAAACGGATTTGGGAGCCGTCGTAGCCTTCGGGGCCGTTCAGTACCGAAATATTTTTACAGCCATGAACATCAATAAGGTGGTCGGTTATTTGTGCAAAAGGAGTTTTTTCGTCTGTGCGGATTACAGGATAATCTTGCAGCGGGATATCTATGGAAACAACCGGTATTTTACATTCTGATTTTAATCGTTCTAAAAGGGCATTTACAATAGAGGTATCGTTGTTTTCGGTTAGAGAAATTGGAACAATAATAATGGCATCGAGTAATTCAAAATTTATAAGGTTAAAAATATTTAATTCACCCTGCACATGCTCTTTTGAATTTGAAGTAACATGTGCAAGCGGAGAGAATACAAAGACATCAAAATTGTACGCATTTGCCTGAGCAAAAATTCCAGACAGCACATTATGCTGATAGTCGTTTTCGGGACAGGCAATAATTACGCCTATTCGTTTACGCATTAGCGAGTTCAGAAAGTTCCTTGAGCATTTTTGGAAGTTCTGTTTCCATGTTCTCGTTTGTGAACTGGCAGGTTCCTACTTTTTCGTGACCGCCGCCACCATACTTGAGCATAAGGCTTCCTACATTAACCTTGCTTGTTTTATTAAGAATACTGTAACCACAGGCAGCAGAACAGCCTTGTCCGCCACGACCACTTACAATCCAGGCAGAAATATTCTGCTGTGGATACATACTGTAAATCATAAAGCGGTTACCGGTGTAGATTGGGTCTACTCCACGAAGGTCTGAAATTATAAGGTTGCCTTCGGTGCGGGTGTGTGCCTTAACCATTTCCTTGAATTTTTCGGTCTGTTCATTGTAAACGGCAATGCGCTCCTGAACATCAGGCATGGCAAGTATTTCTTCTGTAGATTTGTCGCGGCAGGCAACCATGAGTTTTTCCATAAGTGCATAGTTTGGAACTGTAAATTCACGCCAGCGGCCAAGACCTGTACGTGGGTCCATAAGGAATCCTACTAAAATCCAGCCCTGAGGATTCTGTATTTCATCTATTGTAAGGTTACCAGAGTCTACCTTGTCAACGGCAGTCATAATATCATCAAAGTTAGGGAACTTTTCTTTGCCGCCATAATATTCATAAATAATTCGTGCGCAGGAAGGTGTAATACGGCTTTCGCCTTTGTATTTTCCTGCAAGCTCCTGGCGTTCAAACTCCGAAGAGTGATGGTCAAACCAAAGTCCGCAGCCTGGTACAAAAGGTACATTTGCCAGACAGTCGTTTTCATTTATTTCTACAAGTCCATCCTGAAGGTCTTTTGGATGTGCAAATTTCCAGGTATCGATTACGCCTGCTTCAAGCAAAAGGGCGCCGCAAACCAAACCGTCAAAATCGGAACGTGTTACAAGTCTCATTGCCATAAAAAAACTCCTTTCGTTTGATTATACACCCTTTTTAACGAAAAAAAAAGAAAATATTGATGATTTTGTGTACTTTAGCGGGATTTTTTATTATATTTACTATTATACAGAGGTAAATAAAATGGCTAAAAAAATTCCAATTACACTTTTGTGCGGTTATCTTGGTGCCGGTAAGACTACCCTTTTGAACCGCGTTTTGACTAATCAAAAAGGCTATAAGGTTGCAGTTATTGTAAATGATATTGGCGAAGTAAACGTTGACGAACGCCTTATTTCTAAGGAAGCAAAAATCGAAGATTCAAGCAGTCTTGTTCCACTTACAAACGGCTGTATCTGCTGTACGCTCAAGACCGATATGGTTAATCAGATTGAAAACCTTATGAAGAGTGGAAAATTTGATTACATTATGATTGAAGCCAGCGGTGTTTGTGAGCCAATGCCTATTGCCCAGGCTATTGAGACAATTGAAATTGGTAAGCTTGATAATGTTGTTGGCGTTGTTGATGCAAGCCGCCTTGTTGAAGAATTTGACGAAGGAAAGTCGCTTCTTAAAGAAGACATTGATGAAGAAGATATTGAATCGCTTTTGATTCAGCAGATTGAATTCTGTTCTACTTTAATAGTAAATAAGCGCGACCTTGTTACTGATGAGCAGATGAAAATGGTTCGCGCTGTTATAAACAAGATTCAGCCTACAGTTAAGGTTTTTGAAACTACACGCTGCGAGGTTCCTATTGATGAAATAATTGGAACTGACCGTTTTGATTTTGAAACTGTTTATGCAAGTGCAGGCTGGGTAAAGGCTCTGGAAGAACATGATGAACATGAGGATGACGACGATGACCCTTCGACAGGCTCAGGGACCGAAGAGGAACATGAACATCATCACGACCATGACCATGAAGAACACGAGCACGAAGGTCACGAACACCATCACCACGAGCACAAACACGAAGGCGAAAGTGAAGATGAATATGGAATTGGTTCGTTTGTATATTACCGACGCCGTCCGTTCAACCGTGAACGCTTAGACAAGTTTGCAAACAACTGGCCTCGCAATATTATCCGTTCAAAAGGGGTTGTATGGTTCAGCGACGAAGACGACATGGCATATGTACTTGAAACTAGTGGCCGCCAGATTCAGGCTGGTTATTCAGGCAACTGGCTTGCATCATGTCCTCCTGCAGAACAAAAACGCGTACTTGCCGAAGAACCAGAAATGAAAAAAGACTGGGACGAAAAGGTTGGCGACCGCATGATTAAAATGGTTATCATTGGACGCCACCTTGATAAAGAACAGATTTGCAAAGACCTGGATGCCTGTCTTGATGACTAAACATCTGGCTGAGCGTTAGGCAGCTGTTCTATAATTTGTTCTATAGCCCCGCAATATTTTGTGGTATTAAAAGCAGGATTTTGCTGCTCCGTAATATTCTGGAGTTCAAGTCCTGCTTTTTCTTTTTGATTAAGGCAGGCATAACCGTACGCCTTATAAAACGAAACTGTGTTTTGTAAGAGAGTGCCTTCTTGTGTGCAAAGCTTTTCCAAAAGCTCCAGTGCCTTCTGGTATTCGCCTTTTTTATAAAGCTGTTCCGTCTGGTCTAAAATAAAATCGGCAGAATAAACACGGTAACAATATAAGTCGCTGCGATTGTTAAAATCAAATTGCCCAAAAGCGATTTTTGAATATCCGTTTTTTTGTCCCTTAAGAACATATTCACCACCTGCAATATTGTAGAAAACACAAAGGCCGTTTTTATTTGTTGAGACACAACTTTCAAAATCGGGAATTACTTTTTTATTCTGGCATAACGAAATTTCAAAATCATCCACTGCCCTGTCATTTTCATCAATAATCAGAATCGTAAGATTTGCATTGCCTTCAAAACCTTTTGTTGATTTACAGGCTGCGAAAGCAACTGCAATAAAAATTATCACTATAAAAAATCCTTTTGTATTATTCATATTTTACCTCTTTATTATTTTTCCATTTTCGTCTTTATAAAAAATTGAAACTGAACCGTCTGGTTTTATAATCTGCCCGACCTTCACAAGCGCTGTTGTTTTTGTTGTTTGTATCGTTTGTGTTTTGTCCTGGGCGTGAAAAAATAATTTTAAATTGTTTATCAGGGTTTGCATTATGAAAGCCTGGCCTTCAAATTTAACTTCCGAAAAAACAAGTTCAACATTTACTGACTGCCCGGACGAATTAATAATTATTGAACTAAAGCTAAAATTATTCGCGTTCAAATATTCCAAAAGAGTTGCAAGCTCCTGCTGCTGATTTTCTTTAACAGAAAAATTCACTCCATAAGGTTTGACTGTTTCTTCTATTAATTGCACTTCGCTTTTTTCAATCAATTTTCTAAAATCATTTTTATACGAATTATAATTTGTAAATGTCCCGGGCGACTGCACATTATGCTCTGTGAAATTTACTGTCATAACCGGTAAAAAAGAATCAAACACTACAGAAGAAACCTTTATAGACTTTGAAAAATCTTCAAGCTGTTCGGGGTATATTCCATTAACATTTACAGAAAACTTTTCATTGTAGCCGTCATAATTCCAGTTTAATGTTTTAATTATTCCTCCAAGTTCACATACCCTCTGTAAAAAATCGGGAAAGCAAAAATTCATGGTGGTAGCGGACAAGGCTGTTTGAGGTTCCGGCACTTCTGCTGCATCCTGTTCTGCTTCAAACGTATCCGGAGAAGAAAAAATCTGTTTTGCTGCAACAGCAATAATCAGGAGCAAAAGACTTGTTGCTGCAATCACTGTTATTTTTTGTCTGCCTGCGAAAACCTGATGATGCTTTTGTTCTTCTATATAAAGATGTTTATTATTTGATTTATATTCTGCAAGCTTGAGCTTTTGCATTACAACAACGTTTGCTTTTATTCCCGATTTTTCCAGGTGCAGATGTGAATCAAAACTGCAGTCATCATTAAAGCACGGGTGAAGTTTTTCAAGCTGCGAATAGATATAAGGCTTTTTTTGTCTTTGTAAAACAGTTTTCAAAGAAATGGGAATTGTATAAAAATCATAATCTTCATATGAACATTTTATTGCATTATTTTTCATGGCATACCCCTTTGTGTAAGTCTGTAATAAACTTCGCCGGAACATTTTTTTAATGTTTCAGACCCTTCCCATACTGCATAAACAATGTTCTTTTCAACGCTGTAAGTTTCATAAGAAATTGACTCAAGATTAAAAAGAGCTTTACAAGCCTGCTGCCATTGCTCAAAGTTTTGAAAGCCTTTTTGTTTACAGGTATTCTTAAAACTTTGAGCAATAAACTTTTTTGCAGAATATGACAGAAATTCCTGTTGGGTCTGTGCTTCAAGCCTGGTGGCAAAAAATACAGCATTTCTAAAACAAGAAAAAATAATACACAAAAAGAATGCTATAATTGAAACATAAAAAAGCCTCATTTTTCCTCCGTTTTATATTCACCTTTTGCAAGCTGATTTTCTTTTTCGAGTTCAAGCGAGTATGAAGTTATAGCTTTTTGCCAGTGTTTTATTTGGGCAGATTTTTTCAGTCGGTAAGTTCCAACCACTGTACAAACAGAAAGGGCTAGAATAGCGGTGATTGAAATTACAGCTTTACTCCCATGAAACGATATCGGCTCCATTGGCTTTTCCTCCTTTTTCTTTATCTGCGCCGTAGCAAATGAGTACATAGGGCAGATTCGCAGGAACCTCTGCCGGCATAACGGAGCTTTCAGCGCTGAGATACTCAAAATCGGTTCCCCAAGGATCTTTGGCTGGTCTACGCTCAAGGTATGGTCCGTCCCAGTCTTCTGGTACCGGATACAAAACTGGTTTTTCCCATAAGGCGGCAAGTCCCTGCTCTGTTGTTGGAAAGCGTCCGCAGTCAAGGAAATAGGTTTGCAGGGCAGCACTGTATTGTTCAATCTGGTTTTTAGCCGATGTTTTTTTGGCATTTGAAATAAGCTTTGCAACCGAAATTGTGCATCCTGCCGTGAGAGCCGCTGTAATTGCAAGAACCGCGAGGGTTTCAACAAAAGTAAAGGCCGGGTAACTCTTTTTGTTCTTTTTCCCTTTTTTACCATAGTTTTTCTCCTTAATTATCATTTTTTCCTCCCAAAAAAATCAGAAAATCATTGTACCTTGTGTAAAAACCGGCAGTACAAGATTCATTAAAAATATAAGCAGGAATATTCCTGTTCCACATATAAAAAAAGGTTCGAGCAGCTTAAAGCAGATTGCTCTCCTCTTTTCATCTCGTGCATTAAGCCATAAAGCAATTTTTTCAAACACATCATTTTCTCCTCCCGAATTTTCTGCATAGAAAAAAGCTTCTTCCAATTCCTGACGCAATAAAGAATTCCACGAATCAAGTTCAAACGCATTTTTTAGACCTGCACCATAAGACAATTTTTTTCCCGCCTTAGCAAAAAGTTGACCTTCTTTACTTTCGTAACCGAGTATGTTCACTGCATCATTTACTGCATTTGAAAGACTTTCTCCTGCCTTTATTAAAAATCCTGCAGCAAGAAAAGCTTCGTATAATTTATTTGTTCCAAGGATTTTCTTTAATAAAACAAATGCCAGGACACAAAACAAAATTAAAAAGCAGAACGACAGATAAAAGGATGTATAAATTCCGCTTGAAAATGAAATGCCAGATTCTTCAAATGCAAAAAGGGAATTAGAATATGCAAATAAACCTATGCTTGCCGCAACTGAAACAAATACTACAAACATTGGATAAACAGATGCCTGCAGAACTGCAGAATAATTTTCTTCTTCGCGAATACATTTGTTTTTTAAAAATCCCAGAGTGTTTTTAAGTTCTCCACAGCGTTCGGCAAAGCTCACAAAAGAAATATAAAGCTCATCAAATTCAATAAAAGAACATTGCTTTAAGGCGAGCGAAAACATATTTCCCTTATTAAGTGAGTTATAAAGATTTTGCGCCGCCATAGAAACATTCTTTTTGCCATGCTTTTCGCTTTTACTCATCAACAACAACGCACTCTGTAAGTCGCAGGATTTATGACAGACAAGTTCTTCTAAAAGCACAGTGAATTGTTTTTTATTTTTTCTGTTATTTATCATTAACCCACCGCCTTTTTTGAATTCTGTTTTTTCTTTGGAGGAACAATTAACGGAAGTATTACAGCCTTTTTACTTTCTGATGTTTTGCTTTTATTTGTATTACTTTCTGGTTGTTCGACCTTTACTGAATGCTTTTGTTTAAGAACTTGAATAGTTTTATTCAGCACATTTGTATAATTAGTCGTATGCTCAAACAAAGCTTCAAGTTCATTTTCACTTAAGCTGCTTTCCATTGCAGTTTCAAGCTTTTTGGAAGGAAGTGCCGTGTCTGCAACAAGATTCACATTCCCCATAAAATCATTCAATTCCTGAACTATAACTCCTTTAAGAACAGAAACAATCAGATTTCGAGGAATACCAAGGTTTTCAAGTCTGAGAACTGCGCCTGCTGCCGAAGCCGTATGAAGAGTGGCAATGACCAGATGACCAGTGAGTGCTGCTCTTATTGCAACAGCTGCACTATTTTCATCTCTGATTTCTCCAATCATAAGAACATCAGGATCCTGTCTGAAAATATGCATGAGTGCTTCCGAAAAGGAATTATTTACTTTTTCATCTATTTGAATCTGGGTAATGCCTGGAATAATATATTCAGGGGGATCTTCAAGGCTTATAATTTTAACTTCGTCTTTCCGCTGCTGCTTTATGTCCAGTAAAAGAGCTGCGGCCGTTGTCGATTTTCCAGAACCGGTTGGTCCACAGATTAGTATGAGTCCGTTAGGATTTTTACTCATTGAATTTATAACTGAAAGCTGAGGAATATTAAAACCAAGCTTTTCCAAGCAAAGCGGAAGCCGTTTTGTATCTAGCAGCCGGACTACCACAGATTCCTCCAATCCGTTGTTTTTCGAACCTACAACCCCTACAGTTGAGACTCGCACAAAAATAGGCTCCGTTTCTCCATAAACAAAGTGGCCTTCCTGGCTTCGTCTTTTTTCGAGCACGTTCATTCCTGCCAGAAATTTTATACGTTGAATTAGTTCTTTGCATTTGTCCTCCGATAAGGTTGTTATGAATTCAAGCTTTCCCATAATCCTGAAGCGAATACTATTCTTTTCAATATGGATATCTGTAGCATTCTGTTTTCTTGCTTGTGTCAAAAGTGTATCAAGCAAAAGTACGGCAGCAGCTTCTTCATTTGAATTGTTTTTAGTTTCATTCGCTACCCCCTTCATAAGACTTTGAGTATTTTCATTTTGTGAATACAGTCTTGAAACCTGAAGCCTTAATTCAGTGCGATTGCCCGCAACAAAATAAACACCAGGTTTAGATTTAAAAATTTCAGGACAATCTTCCTGCCTGTTCACATATTCAAGATAATTCTTAAATGCTTTTGAAACCCTTTCTCTAAGCATTGCATCATCCGGGTTTTCTGCCAGAAAACATATTTTTGACCCCTGCTGATTTTTTACTGCAATTCCGTTGTAAAGACAGTAAGCCGGTGTTAATCTGAATTCATAATTGCGCATTTTCTTCCTCCATTACGATGTTTTTGTAAAAGGCTTCGCAGCGTTCAAGCAGAGCCGACTGTGCCAGCATTTCACTCTGGTTGTTATCATTCTGATTTTTAATATATGCTGAACTGTACTCTTCAATATGAGGTACAAGATAAATTACCATCTGGCTTTTTTCATTGATTTTTTCTGACTTTTTAAAAAGCAAACCCAATAAAGGAACTTTTGAAATAAGGGGTATTCCGCTAGAGCCTTGTGAGCTTGAATTCTGAACAAGACCACTTATGACAATAGGTTCTCCGCTTTTTCCGCAAACCTCTGTTGTAACAACTTTTTCGCTTGTAGGCGGAGGATTTCCGGTTGAAGATGAAGTGTCAATTCCCTGTCGTGTAACAGAAGCAGTTACAGTACTTGTAATCATTCCGTCTCCACTAACAAAACCAACAACATCAAGCTTCAAACCAGAAACAATCTCTTTTGTCACACCAGAATAGACAGGCTTACCGGTATCGGGGTCAAGATTATTGTCCCTGTACCTGTAAGTATTAGTGTTCTGAAAATTTATCTGTTTTCCCGCAACACCATGAAGGGTCGTATCAGCAAAAACCGAAGTTTTATTCTGTTCAATCGAAGTCTGCAGCTGAGCCGCAAAATCAAGACCAAAAGCGCTGATAACATTCAGATTCAAATTCAACACGTTTCCTAGCTTTATGCCAAAATCATTCTTGTCACCAAGATTCATTTTTCTGACAGAAAAACTCGGATTCCATGAATTCTCACTTCCTTCTTCGTACTGCAAAATCAACAAATCATAACTTACCCGAACGACGGGTCGGTCACACATTTTCACATGTTCAAGCAAACTCAAATACGCAGGTTCAGTACCCTTAAAATAAACACACGAATTATCATCTGCAAAAAACAAGCACTCCTTATCTACACCAGGCGGCAGATACTTAAGCAAATCTTCAGGACGAATGTACTTCAACTCAACAAGATACGTATCCATCTTCAAATCAACTTCATCTTTTAAAAGACAAATCTCTTTAAAGTCGCGTTCATCTGCACACACAAGAAACGATACCCCATCAGGCAGAACAACACATTCCACATTCCCAAATCTCTTCTTCAAAATCGAAACAAATTCAGCACTCTTAGAATACTCGAGCTTCAACTTGTACCAGTTTTTATTTCCACCAGTAAGTCTGTCACGCGTACCCGAATCAGAAACTACATAGTAAACACCATTAGACCGAACAATACCTAATCCACTCTGCGCACAAACCTTTTCCAACGCGTCTTCCAAATTTATTGCCGTGAAACAACTTCTTTGAATTCTCACATCAGATCCAGCTAACACACAAAAATCCACATCATCGTCCAGACCAAACAGCGCTTCCAAAACATCACCAGCTTTTGAATCCCGTACATCAACATAAACCTTTCCTTCTTCCACAAAATGCACATTCACATTTTCATAACCAGAAGTTCCAGCCACAGTCAAAGCAGTACCAGTTCTCTTTGCAAAATGATATCCAGTTTCCCACTTCTCAAGCACAAAACCGTTCAACCTCAAACACAACCCCTGCAGCAATCCAAATTCATCCAAATCTTTAAAATGCACATTCATCGTTCCAGCCGGCAGCACTTCATAAGTGAGCGCACACCCAAGAAACAACGACAGCTTTTCAACAATCTGTTCGGCACACAAATCACAGGCATCAAGACAATACAAGCCATCATGCTCCACAATCCTGATTCTGCTGACTGTCCACACATCATTCTCTTTGTTAACATACAATCGTGCTGCCACCAAAAAAGAATCGAACGCCGTTTCAAAATCTTTCCCTGTAAAACGAAAATCAGCTTTTCCACTAACAGTATCATCACTAACAATCGAAATACTGGTATCGAGCGAAACAACATACAGAATGTCACGAATTGAACAATCCGAAAAATCCCAGCTGTACACATTACCCGCCGCAGATTTCTTAGCATCAGCCAAAACAGGCAGACAGAATACCGCGCCCCAAACAAGCATACACACCAGGTACCGCAAAAGTGTCTTCACCTTAAGCCCCCTTAATTTCAAAGTTTTTTATATACTTAGTATTAAAAAAAAAGTGGACTTGCTACAAAAATTTGAAAAAAAAAGTGAGAAAAATTGAATTTTTTTTTGGATTTTGCGTGAAAATCTAGTTTTTTCTGATTTTTTTGAGCATCTGAGCTTTTCTATCTTTTACACGCTCTTTTAAAAGTTCGAGTTCTTCTTTGTAATTTATGCTTTTAAGAGTTGGGAATCGATGAATAAAGCTTTCGACATTCTTAAGTTTTGGCTTAAACTGTTCGATTTTTTCAAGGAATTCTGCGCCATGTTTTTCGTGAAGGGCACGAACTTTTTCCATAGTAACAGAGAAGTCGACAAGGCGGCGAACTGTTATTAAAAGATCAACAGTAAGTGCTGCAGCAAGAATATCGGCAGTAAGAGCAAGAGTAAAATCAGAAAACAAAGAAAGAAATTGCATAACAAGCGGCTGAATAAAATGAATGATTACAACTCCAAGTGCACCAAACAAAAGTGAGTTAAGAAGGCAGACTCGCCCACGGATATTAAACTTATAATGAGAATAATCCCACCAGCGGGTGTGGAACAACTTTTCCAGAATCCAGCTTGAAAGATATTCGACGATTGTACAAAAAAGCATACTGGCACAAAAAAGCGGAATCCAGGTTGAATAAAGAGCTTGCGGTAAAAGCAAAATTGTAAGACCGCCAAAGCCATAAATAGGACAAATAGGCCCATGCAAAAAGCCACGGTTTACGAATTTATGTTCAAAAAAAATGCCTACATAAAGCACTTCACTAATCCAGCCAACGAAACTGAAGATTATGAAAATAAGAAAAACAGTCTTAAATGGTAATTCGTAAATTGGTAATACGGTCATATAAATAAATATAATAATAAAAACAGGGATTGGGTAAAAAAAACAATTTGATAATCATTATCATATTGACATTTTTTATTATTTTCGTTAATTTGATAACCGTTCTCAAATTATCATTTTTGGAGTGTATATGCAGAAATCAGCATATAAAACTAAACAACAGGATTTTTTAATTTCGTATTTACACGAGATGAAGGGAAAACATTTTACAGCAGAGGATGTTCGCACTCATTTTGAAACCAAGCAGATTTCAATTGGCATTGCAACAATTTACCGTCAGCTGGAAAAACTTGTGGCAGAGGGAACGCTTCAAAAATATTTTATTGACGAACATTCGGCTGCGTGCTTTGAGTATTCCGGTGAAAACTGTAAGGCAGAAGTTCCTCATTTTCATCTTAAATGCGAACAATGCGGGAACCTTTTTCATGTTGAGTGTGACGAGATTCAGGAGCTTAGTGAACATCTTCAAAAGGAACATGGCTTTGCAATAAATCCGTTCAGGACTGTATTGTACGGAATATGCAATGCATGCAAGGCGCTTTTACTGGCACTCGTTCTTATTTTTGTAACAAATGCTTGTGGTTATGCAAAATCAAAAATCAAAGTTATTTCTACAATTTTTCCGATGTATGACTGGACACGCGAAATTATTGGAAATCAGAACGACAATATTGACCTTACACTTTTAGTTGGAAACGGCGTAGACCTTCACAGCTATCAGCCAAGCATTCAGGATATTGCAAAAATTTCTACTGCTGATCTTTTTATTTATGTTGGCGGCGAAAGTGATGTCTGGGTAAAGGATGCGCTCAAAAACAAAAAGAACAAAAATATGATAGTTCTGAACCTCATGGAAATTCTTGGCGACAGTGTAAAAGAAGAAGAAATTGTAGAAGGAATGGAAGCCGAAGAAGAATGCGAAGATGAGGACGAAGAGGAAGAAATTGAATACGATGAGCATGTATGGCTTTCGCTTAAAAATGCAAAGGTAATCTGCAAAGCAATTTCAGCCGCTCTCTGCCAGAAAGACAGTGAAAATGCAGTAAAGTACAAAACAAATCTTTCGACATATATTGCAAATTTGGATGACCTGGACGCTGCCTACTCTACCGCAGTAAAATCAAGTTCAAAAAACACTCTGATTTTTGGAGACCGATTTCCATTCAGATATTTAGTTGATGATTATGGCTTGAAATACTATGCCGCCTTTGTTGGATGTTCAGCAGAAACCGAGGCAAGTTTTAAGACAGTAATTTTTCTTGCTAAAAAGATGGATGAATTGGATTCAAACTACATCTTCAAAATTGAATCTGGCGACAGTAAACTTGCAAAAACAATCATACAGAACAGCAGCAAAAAGAATGCACAGGTGCTTATTTTGGATTCAATGCAATCTGTAACCGCAAAACAGGCACAAAGTACCTCGTATTTAAAAATAATGAATGAAAACTTAAATGTATTGAAACAAGGATTAAAATAAGATAAAATAAAATATCAGTTTGACAAAAAGTAATTTTATATTCAGGAGGCGTTTTATGGACGGCGGGTCGAGTAGTTATCCCATACGTATTTTAATCACAAATAACAGCCTCTTGAATTTCAATTTCTAATTATTTTCCAATCCTGTACATTTTGAAATTCTTTTGGCTATGAGAGGAGAATTTTAAAATGATTACATACTGGCAGCAGGATGACGGACAGTTTTTCAAAACTAAAAAAGAAGAAATAAACTCAAAAAAGCCTCTTTGG
>JAFZXA010000158.1 GCA_017617115.1 Treponema sp. | reverse complement strand
GTGGTGGTCGTGAGCACACCATTTGCTGGAAGCTTGCTCAAAGTTCTTTGGTTGATAAAATTGTGGTTGTGCCTGGAAACGGTGGAACTGCAAAAGAATCAAAATGCGTTAATGTAAATCCTAAAGATTGTGATTATATTGCAGAGGGTGAAAATCCTTGTGTTGCAATTGCTAAGCACGAAAATTGCCGCATGGCTGTAATTGGGCCGGAAGATCCTTTGGCCGAAGGAATTGCTGATGATTTTTGGGCAGCTGACATTCCTTGTGTTGGTCCTAAAAAAGCAGGTGCCCAGCTTGAAGCAAGTAAAGACCTTTCAAAATCATTCATGAAAAAATATGGTGTTGCATGTCCTTCCAGTGAAACTTTTGTAAATAAAGATGCCGCCATTGAATATATAAAAAAGCACGGCGCTCCGATTGTTGTAAAGGCAGACGGATTAGCTGCCGGAAAAGGCGTTGTTGTTGCCGCTACTGTTGAACAGGCTATTCAGGCTGTTGAAGATATGATGGGTAACGGCAAGGTTGGCGATGCTGGTAAAAAGCTTGTAATGGAAGAGTACCTCGAAGGTATTGAGATTTCTGTTCTGGCCGCTGTTTCTGTTACTCCGGAATCTGCTCTTGCTGGTAATGCAACAATTGTTCGATTCCTGCCTGCCCGTGACCACAAGCGTCTTTTGGATGGAGCTAAGGGTCCTAACACCGGCGGTATGGGTGCTGTTTGTCCGCTTGATGATGTTACTCCAAAAATGATGGAACAGTTTGATGCAGATATTTTACAGCCTACACTCAACGGTCTTATTAAAGAAAAGTTTGATTACCGCGGATTTATTTTCTTTGGTGTAATGCTCACAAAAAACGGACCAAAGTTACTTGAATATAATGTTCGTCTTGGAGACCCTGAAACTCAGGCTGTTCTTCCTCTTATGGATTTTGATTTTGCTTCTATGTGTACTGCAATTTTGAACGGAACACTCAAGGATTTTGAATTTAAGTGGAAGCCTGGTTATCAGGTAGCACCGGTTGTTGTTAGCGGCGGTTACCCTGAAGCTTACAAGAAGGGCTGCGAAATTACCTTTAATGAAATGCTCCTTAAACAGAGTGGTGCAAAGGTATTTATTGCAGGTGCGCAGACTGGTCGTCGTGGAGATAGTCGTCAGGATAATCTTCTTACAAGCGGTGGACGCGTTCTTGCCTGTAGTGCTTACGGGGCAACTTTTAAAGAAGCCTGGGAGCATGCCTACGAAGGAATTTGTGGCGTTAAGTTTGAAAACAGCTTCTACCGTAAAGACATTGGTTTGCCGGGAGCTGCTGAAAGCGGTAAGCTATAAATATTTCAATAACTCGCTTCTGACTTCATCAAGGCGGGTGTCGCTTAAGCCAAAGTCCATTTGCTTGTAGCTCCAGGCGGCGCGGCCAATTCCGTTACGGTTAAAGATTTCGGAAATATATTTATACCAGGCAATTGTATCTGGTATATTTGCTTTTTCTATTACACCATATTCACCGCAGTAAAGATAAGTGTTTCGTTCATCTGCAATTTGAATTGCCTCGGCAAAAATCGATTCAAAATATTTTTCATCAAGAATGGCATTTGGGTCAAAGGCGTCAAAAACTGTTCCTTTTTGTCCGCAGTATTTTTCGGTTAGTTCTGTATAATCTTTGAAGGTGGAGTTGAGTTTAAAGCGGAAGCTTGTATCCATTTTTTCAATCCAGCTTGCACCCTGATGTGTAAAAAGAAGCGGGTCGTAGCAGTGGAAGTTGTAAACAATGTTTTCGTCAAAAGGTGGGTCAAGGTCTTTTACAGCAGCAAGACAATTGTTCCAGTAGCTTCCAACAAGGATTTTTATTGTAGGGGCAAATACCCTGATTTTTTGAATGCAAGTTTTTGCAATTGCATTCCAGGTTTTGCAGTAAGACTGATCGGTAACCTCGTTTAAAAGTTCAAAACAAAGTTCGTTTTTGCTGTCATCAAAATATGTGGCAAAGCGGCGTGCAAATTCTTCCCAAAGTTTATAAAAGCGTTCCTGATATTCCGGGTTTTCAAAAAATCCTGTTTCTTTGTGCGCTGCGTCAAAGCTAAAGCCTGCGGTTTTATGTAAATCAAGGATTATGTTCAGGTTATATTTTTTGCACCAGTCAAAGGCGCGGGCAATTCTGTTGTAGCCTGCTTCTATAGGGGTGCCGTCTGCAGTTTCTACAAGATTGTAATCAATTGGAAGACGAACATGATCAAGGCCCCATTCGCTTATTGTTTTAAAATCTTTTTCTGTAATAAAGGTGTCAAATCTGTTCTGCGAATAATCACATTGGCTGAACCAGCCGCCTAAATTTACTCCGTGTATAAAACCGTCAAATCTTTTCATATTTACCTCAGTCTTAAGAATATCATATCAAAAGGGTCTAGTCAAAAGTAATTAATGGATTGCCGCGCTGCGCTCGCAATGACGTAATATTTGACTTATGCGCATTCGTGGTTTAAAATAAAATCACCAAATAAAAAACAAAGTCGAGGTTTCAAATGGCAAAAACAGCAAAAGATGTCATGCAGATGATTAAAGACAATGACATCAAAATGGTTGATTTTAAAATGGTTGATATTAACGGACAGTTCCGTCACGTTACTATTCCCGCACAGAATTTCAATGAAGACACAATGAAGGATGGCGTTGGTTTTGACGCTTCTAACTATGGATACGCTGTAGTAGAAAAGTCTGACATGGTATTTATTCCAGATCCTGATACAGCACTCATTGACCCTTTCTGTGAAATCCCAACTCTTTCTATGACCGGAAACGCAATGATTATTGACTATCCGAACAACCGCCCGCTTGCACAGTATCCGCGCAACATTGTTCTTGCAGCAGAGCAGTACATGAAGGACACAGGTATTGCAGACGAAATGCTTATTCTTCCGGAGTTTGAGTTCTACTTGTTTGATGATGTAGCATGGAATGTAAGTCACAATCAGATTAGCGCAGAAATTGATGCCACCCAGGCTCCTTGGAACACAAACAACGAAGGCTACGGAAACGTAATTGGTCACCAGAAGGCTTACCACATTGCAAAGCCATTGGATACAAGCTTTGAATGCCGAAGCGAAATGTGTATGGAAATTGAAAAGGCAGATATTCCTGTAAAATATCATCACCCTGAAGTTGGAGCGGCTGGACAGTTTGAAATTGAACCAAAGCTTGGAAAGATGAGCAAAATGGCAGACGGCACAATGATGATTAAATATATTATTCGTAACGTTGCTGCAAAATACGGAAAGACTGCAACCTTTATGCCAAAGCCTGTTTACAACGAAGCCGGAAGCGGTATGCACGTACATATGCTGCTTCTCAAAAACGGACAGCCTGTATTCAGCGATGACAACGGATACTCTCACCTTAGCGAAGCTGCTCACTTCTTTATGGGCGGACTTCTTAAACACATAAGCGCTTTGTGTGCCCTTACAAATCCAAGTACAAACTCTTTCAAACGCCTTGTTCCTGGTTTTGAAGCACCAGTTACTGTTGGTTATGCAACTTCTAACCGTTCGGCCGTAATCCGCATTCCGGCTTATGCTAAGACTCCAAACATGCGCCGCTTTGAGCTTCGTAACCCGGATGCAACCTGTAACCCATACTTTGCATATGCTGCAATTTTGATGGCTGGTCTTGATGGAATTAAAAACAAGATTGACCCTCACAAAAACGGCTGGGGTCCTTATGATGTGAACTTGTACACACTCAGTGATAAGGAAAAGAAAAAGCTAAAGCAGCTGCCAACTCGTCTTGATGACGCACTTGACGCTCTGGAAAAAGATCACGCATTCTTAACAGAAGGCGGAGTATTCCCGGAGGAACTGCTTAAGAACTTTATTAAAACAAAGCGTGCCGAACTTGCACAGTTTAATGCAATTCCGCACCCTGCCGAGTTTGATAAGTATTTTAATTGCTAATTCTTTTACTTACACTCACACCATCTCCACAGTCGTAAAAAGCTGTGGAGAATTCTTTATTATCTTCAAGAAATTTTATATACCGGCGGATTTTCTTTACCAGTTTTATTGTGCTGTAGTTGTGGGTTAGCGTAAGGTCTTTTACCATGCCGTGGAACGAAAGATTGTCGCTTATAAAAACTCCGTCTGGCGCAAGGTTTGATTTATATTTTTCAAAAAAGTTAATGTACTGGCCTTTTGCGGCGTCTATAAAAATCATGTCAAAGGTGTCGTCAAGTTCAAGCTGAAGGGCGTCGGCGTTTATTGCTTTTATTCGATTGTCCAGACCGCTGTCATGAATATTTTGAAGGGCACGGATATGGCGGTCAATATCAAGCTCAATTGTTGTAACAGTAATATCTGGAGCAACGCGTGCAAACTCAATTGCACTAAATCCAATGGCAGTTCCTATTTCGAGAATATGTTTTATGTTGTGTTCTTTTATGTATTGGCAAATAAATTCAACTCCACCATCGCGCATAATAGGAATTGAGTTTTTTGCTGCGTAAAGCTTGATGTCACTGATGCTGTTCATAGATTTGACAATTATAGCGCATTTCGCATTTTTGATATATAATATAACTATGGTAATGAAAATCATCTATCTTGTGGCAACTTTTATTTCGCTTTTTGAGCTCATTATTTTTTACGAGACATCACCATTAAATTTAAACAAAAATTTTCTTCTTCTTTATGTAACAACACTCATTTCAAATTTCGGTTACTCGCTGCTGGTTTTTACAACAACACTTGAAGCAGCGCTCATTGGAAACGTGTTTTCTTATTTTGGAAGTATCTGCACAATTTTCTTTATGTTTTATGTAATAATAGAAATGTGCGGAAAGAAAATGCCTCTGCCGCTGGGTTTCTTACTTTTTGGATATTCAATTGCAGTAACTGTAATGGTTGCAACAACAGAAATGAACCATTTCTTTTATAAGGAAGTTGCTCTTTCTAAGCTTTACGGACTTACAATTATCAAAACTAAAAATGGTCCGGGAATGTTTCTTTATCTTGCTTATCTTGCAATAATAAATATTTCTGCAATTATAATTATCCTTGTTACACTCCTGCAAAGAAAGAAAGCATCTAAACGCGTTTTATTTTCTCTGCTTGGAATGATTGTTTTTGGAACACTGGCTTATGTTATTCCTGTTTCGTTTGGTGTAAAATTTAATCTTATGCCTTTTACATATATCATTTTGCAGACATATTTTTTGCGGTTTGCATTTAAGGCGAACTCTTATGATTTAGTTGCCAACCTGATGAATGTTTATAAACAGCGCGGTGGTTACGGTTACATTGCATTTGATCACAAAAAGCGACTGCTTGGTTATGATGATTTTGCAACAGAAGTTTTTCCGCAGTTAAAAGAAATCCGGCTTGATTCTATGATTCCAGATATTTGTACAAGCATGATAGAAAAGCTTCACTATAACGATGAAAACTGGAACTGGAACGAAAACTGCAACAAGGATTTCAAAATCCTCAATCAGGATAAAGCCTTTATTTGTACAATTCATCCTATGACATCGCGCATGAAACGTACAGGTTTTTTGCTTGAGCTTCGTGATGATACCGAACAGCAGAATTACATAAAATCAATCAGCGATTTTAACAAAGAGCTTTCGCGCATGGTTCGTGAAAAAACTTCGCAGGTTACAAGCATGCAGGAATCTATTATCCGAGGCATGGCTATTATGGTTGAAAGCCGCGATAACTCTACAGGTGGTCATGTTGCCCGTACGAGTGACAGTATAAGGATTTTTGCGCAGGAGCTGCTTAAGCATAAAAATGAGATTCCCGAAATTACACAGGAGTTTTGTGATCTTCTTATAAAAGCCGCCCCGATGCACGACCTTGGAAAAATTGCCGTAGATGATTCTATTCTTCGTAAGCCAGGAAGGTATGAACCTGAAGAATATGAAAAGATGAAAATTCATGCCGAAAAGGGAGCAGTAATTGTTCAGGAAGTTTTGCGCGAATCTACCGACAAGGATTTTGAACGAATTGCCGAAAATGTTGCTCATTATCATCATGAGCGCTGGAATGGAGAAGGTTACCCTGATCATTTAAAAGGCGAAGAAATTCCTCTTGAAGCACGCATAATGGCATTGGCCGATGTATTTGATGCTCTTGTTTCGCAACGCTGTTATAAAAATGCTATGGATTTTGACGAAGCCTTTGAACTTATTCAGCAGGATCTAGGCAAACACTTTGACCCGATTATTGGAAAGTTGTTTATTTTGTGCCGCCCACAGATTGAGAAGTATTATAACTCTGTAAATAAATAATTGCACAACTCATATTAAATCATTAAAATGTGGGATATTAGAAAGAGGAGCCCCATATGACCAACTTACCAGAACTATTTGGAAGCCTTGTATTTAATCAGACAGTTATGAAACAGATGCTTCCGCCAAAAACTTTCAGTGCGCTTAAGCATACAATGGAAGAGGGAACTCCGCTCGACTTAGATGCAGCAAACCAGATTGCCGAGGCTATGAAAAACTGGGCAATTTCTAAAGGGGCAACCCACTATTCACACTGGTTCCAGCCGCTCACAGGTATTACCGCCGAAAAACACGACTCCTTCCTAACCCCTGCCGAAGAAGGCAAAATCATAATGAGTTTCAGTGGAAAGGAACTTATTAAAGGTGAACCGGATGCTTCAAGTTTTCCAAACGGCGGTAAGCGTTCAACATTTGAAGCCCGCGGTTATACTGTCTGGGATCCTACAAGCTATCCTTTTGTAAAAGACCACACACTTTGTATTCCTACAGCCTTCTGTTCTTATAACGGTGAAGCGCTAGATAAAAAAACACCGCTTCTTCGTTCTATGGAAGCGCTTAATGAACAGAGTCTTCGCGTGCTTAAATTGTTCGGTAAAAAACCAAAGCATGTTACAACAACAATGGGCCCTGAACAGGAATATTTTTTAATTGATGAAAAGCTTTACCAGAAACGCAAGGACCTTAAAATGTGCGGTCGAACCTTGTTTGGTGCCCGCCCTGTAAAAGGTCAGGAAATGGATGACCAGTATTTTGCTGCAATTAAGCCTCGTGTAATTGAATACATGGAAGATTTGAATACTGAACTCTGGAAGCTTGGCATTTACGCAAAAACAGAACACAACGAAGCCGCTCCTGCCCAGCACGAAATGGCTCCAATTTTTACAACTAGCAATCTTGCCGCAGATCAGAATCAGCTGACAATGGAAATTATGAAAAAGGTTGCGCGCCGTCACGGACTTTTGTGTCTGCTTCACGAAAAGCCTTTTGAAGGAGTAAACGGAAGCGGTAAACACAACAACTGGTCAATTGCAACAGATGACGGTGAAAATCTTTTTGCACCGGGAAAAACTCCACGCGACAATGCACAGTTCCTTTTGTTCTTAACAGCAGTTATTAAGGCGGTAGATGAAAATCAGGATTTGTTACGCTACTCTGTTGCAAGTGCCGGAAACGACCACCGTCTTGGTGCTAACGAAGCGCCTCCTGCAATTATGTCAATTTATGTTGGCGATGAGCTTCAGGCAATTTTAGAGGCAATCAAGAGCGGCAAAACTTACGACGGAAAAAAACGCGGTAAAATGACAATCGGGGTTGATGTACTTCCTCCAATTCCAAAGGATTCAACAGACCGCAACAGAACTTCTCCGTTTGCATTTACAGGTAACCGTTTTGAATTCCGTTCAGTTGGTAGTGCACTTTCTATTAGTGGACCAAATACAATCTTAAATGCTATCCTTGCAAACTCTTTGTGCGATTTTGCCGAAGAACTTGAAAAGTCAAAGGATTTTGATGCCGATTTACAAAAACTTATTAAACGCGAAATTACAGCTCACTGGCGCATTCTGTTCAATGGAAACGGCTACGGTAAGGAATGGATTGCAGAAGCAGAGCAGCGTGGTCTTAAAAACTATCGCACAACTCCAAAAGCAATCGAACACTACATTGACGAAAAAAATATAAAGCTCTTTACCCGCATGGGCATTTACACACCGGAAGAAATGAAGAGCCACTACGACATCAAACTTGAAAAATACTGTCAGGTTGTAAACATTGAAGTAAACACAATGCTCGAAATGGTTCAAAAAGATATTATTCCGGCTGCGTTTAAATATATGAATGTGCTTGCCGACACAGAGTTTAAGATGCAGAGAGTTTTCTCTTTGTGCGACGCAGGTCTCAAGCTCATGGGCAGACTGAATACACTTATAAACGATCTTTCAAACAAAGCAAACAAGCTTTCGGTAGAGCACGACAAAACAAACAAAATTGCCGACCTTATGAAGCGCGCCCATTCCTATGCAAAAGTAATTTTACCAGCCATGGAACAGGTTCGCGCCGTTGCCGACCAGATTGAGCCGCTGCTTGGCGAAGAATACAAACCTTTCCCAAGTTACGAAGATTTGCTGTATAGCGTTCAGTAATTATTTATTTAGTTCTTCAAGCTTCTTTTTAAGCGAAGCCGTGACGGTGTCGCCATAAAGGACTTCTTCAAAAACCCAGGCTTGCAGGTCAGGTTTATAATAAATTGTAAGATAATCCTTGCTGCTAAAGGCTGGCTCCTTCCATAAATCAGAAAGAATTGTTTCGACCGGAATATAATCATTGTTGAATCTTACATAAAGAGGAAGACCTTTTATTGTAATTCCCGGTTTTAACTGAAGTTTATGTCCGTCTGGTTCTGTTGATGTTAGAGAAGAACCGGCTTCAATAGTTATAGATTTATCAATTTTTGTGCACCAGTAATCCTGACACGGCTGAACAACAACCTTTGAATTGTTTTTAACTGTCAGAGAGCGGCATTCAAATTCAAACTTTTGTGAAGCAGATTTTGTAAACACCATATCATATTCATCATATAAGTTTTCATTAAAAGGGTTGCGAAAGCGGATTTCATTTATTGAAACCCAGCCTTTCAAAGAAGTGCTGTAACAAAATTCAATAATGCTCACCCAATCAATGAGCTCCTTGTTGCCGCTTTTCCAAACCTCATCAAGAGTCATAGGCATTTTTCGGGTAAATACAACATTGTCTGAAACACGAACCTTGTAGTACAAGTCTATTCCTTCAATATGAGTTCCCTTTCCAAAAACAAGATAACCCTGACCGTCTTTTGGTCCAATAAGACTAGAACCTTTTTCTACAATGATGTTTCCTTCAACAATTGCATCGGTCATTACAAAGGTCGATTTATTTGTAACCCGCAGGGTTTTTCCTTTTGAAACTGTATTAAACTCGGTGGTAACCTTAAAGTCCTTGTCATAGGTCCCGCTTAATTCAGCCGCACCCAGATTTGCCATTCCAACACAGAGTAAAAATAATGTAAGAAATAATTTGTTCTTCATCATAATACCTTTTCAAACACCATTGTTGCCTGGATTTTGTCGCCTCCGAGAAAGCCTTTGGAACCGGATGATGTTGTTGTGATTGTATGTAATCTGTATCCTTTGGCTGCCTGTTCATTTATTGTTCGCTGAAGATTTGTTAAACTTGAAACTCCAGAACCAGTGCCAATAAATTTTTCAGTTAATACAACCTGAATAACTACATACATATCTCCAGCTTGTCCAGAAGCCTTAATTGCTCCTGCATCGAATCCAAAACCTGCCATAATAATAACCTCCAAAATTTTAGAAAAAAAAGACTGCCGATAAATCGACAGTCTTTTGTATTTACCTAGCGGCTAAAAACTAGCGCCATGGATTTTCTGTAGGATACAGAACTCCAGCTGGCTGGTTGTAGCCGATTTCGTCAACTGCTACGCCGATGTACTTGAATACTTCGTAGAGTTCCTTGCCAAAGTGGCCGAATGCAACGGCACCGTGGTGTGGGAAGTTCTTTTCGATGAGTACGTGGCGGT
>JAFZXA010000157.1 GCA_017617115.1 Treponema sp. | reverse complement strand
TTTGATTACAGAAATTGCAATTGGTCGTAAAACACAGGAAAGCCCTCTTACAGCTTACAAAAAAATCAACAGCAAATGGGGTTTTCTTGGAATATTCTCGTTTGTTGTTCCGTTCATCATCTACCCTTACTATTGTGTAATCGGCGGATGGGTTATTAAGTACATGGCAACTTACCTGGCATTCCAGGGTCAGGCAGCCGTACAAGACGGATTCTTTGGCGGATTCATTACAGCTCAGTGGCAGCCAATTTTATACACAGTTATTTTTGCCCTTTTGTGCTTTGTAATTGTTTACAAGGGAGTTGAACAGGGAATCGAAAAATATTCTCGCGTTCTTATGCCAATTCTTGCAATTATTGTAGTATTTATTGCAATTTATGCATTGTTCATTAAATACACCGATCCTGCAACAGGCGTAACAAGAACAGGACTTCAGGGAGCCGCAATTTACTTTATTCCGGACTTCCACGGACTAACAATTAAAAAGTTCCTTACAGTATGTCTCGATGCAATGGGCCAGCTCTTCTACTCACTTTCAATTGCCATGGGTATTATGGTTGCTTACGGTTCATACATGAAAAAGGATGTTAACCTTGGAAAATCTGTAAACCAGATTGAAATTTTCGATACAGGAATTGCTATGCTTGCAGGTCTTATGATTATTCCGGCAGTATTTGCATTCTCTGGCCGCGAAGGAATGTCTGCAGGTCCAGGACTTGTATTCGTTGCACTTCCAAAAGTTTTCGAATCACTTGGAAAATTTGGTGAATTCCTTGGCTTGATTTTCTTTGTAATGCTTTTGTTTGCAGCACTTACATCTGCCGTTTCTTTGCTCGAAGCAATTACTTCAAGTATGATGGATAAGTTTAAGTGGAGCCGCAAAAAGTCTACAGTTGTTATGGCAGCAGCAGCCGGAATCGTTTCGCTGATTGTTTGCCTTGGCTATAATATCTTCTACTTTGACCTCAAGCTTCCAAATGGTTCTATTGGTCAGATTCTTGATATTCTCGACTACGCAAGTAACAACATTCTTATGCCGCTTGTTGGAATTCTTACCTGTATTCTTATTGGTTGGGTTGCAAAACCAGAAACCACAATCGATGAAATTACTTTGAACGGTGAAAAGTTTGGCCGCAAGACACTTTATATAATTATGATAAAGTTCGTTGCCCCAATTCTGCTGTTTGTAATTCTTTTGACTGGTATTGGAATTATATAAGTGGCGACACTTCAAAAAGACTTCTGGTAGCTTCATAAATTCTTCTGGCTACCAGAGGATTATTCATGGTGTAAAGGTGTATTCCCTGAACACCATGGGTTATCAAATCTACAATCTGATCAATTGCATAGGCAATTCCTGCGTCTCGGATTGCTTCAGGACAGTTTTCGTAGCGTTCCATCATATCTGTAAACTTTTTAGGTAATTTTGCATTCGTCATGCTAACCATACGCTCTACCGATTTTTTATTTGTTACAGGCATAATTCCAGCTTCAATCGGCACATTAATTCCCTTTATCTGGCAACGCTCAAGGAAGCGGTAAAACTGGCTGTTATCAAAAAATAACTGCGACAAAAGATGTGTTGCACCGGCGTCTACTTTAAGCTTAAGAAAATCAATATCATCATAAACCGATTTTGATTCTGGATGCAGCTCCGGATAGCAGGCTCCAATTATGTTGAATTTTTTTGTTCCGTTTTCATAAGCCTTTATAAACGAAATAAGGTCGCTGGCATATTTAAAATCGCCGTAAGGTTCCACACCAGGAGTTTTGTCTCCACGCAGTGCAAGAATATTGTCAATTCCCGCAGAATCAAACTGTTCCAGAACTTTGGTTGCATCTTCCTTTGACATATTTATACAAGGCATATGAATGACAGGTTCAACCTTACAAACTTCTTTAATTCTTTTTGCAATAGCAATAGAGTTACCGCTGTTAGCACTACCACCGGCACCAAATGTAACAGAAATAAAATCGGGGTTCAGGCCTTTGAGCTCGTCCAGCGTAGAAAAAATTGTATCTATAGGCATATCCTTTTTAGGAGGAAAAACTTCAAAAGAAAAAATTGTTTTTTTAGAAAGTTCTGATTCGTTTAACATAATTACATTATAGATGATTTATCAAAATCTGTCATCCTGAACAAATTATGTCATCCTGAATTTGTTTCAGGATCTCTTAAATAAAAAGATTCCGAAGCAAGTTCGGAATGACAATTACTTTTTGTATAATTTATCACTTTTTTTGTAAAATTAACTTGACAACTTACAAAATGTCGTGTATATTTTACATATAGCAAAGGAAAGTGCACATCCTACGCTAAGTAAAACACACAGGAGAAATATTATGACATTTTGGACAGGAATTGGATTATTAATTGGTCTTGCAATTGGAGCATTGATTTTAGTTGTTTCTAAAAAAGCAAACAAAAATGCAAAATTTGATGAACGCCAGATTGCAGCACGTGGTAATGCTTACAAAGCAGGTTTTATAACTTTTGTAATTTGTGAACTTGTTATTTTCTTCGTAGAATTATTTACAGAAGAACCTCTTGTTCTTTACAAGCCAGGTGATTTACAAATGATTGTAACATTATTCAGTCTGCTTGTGTTCGTTGAATACTCGATTTTTGCAGATGCTTATTACTATGCAACACAAAAGTTTTCATTAAGCTGGTGCATCATTATGCTGTTTCTTGGCGGAACTTATGTACTTCAATTTATTCTTGCAAAAGAAAAAGAAACCAAAGTTCTTATTTTGAGTGCCGGAATAATGATTATTATTGCTATGATAAGCCTTATAATTAAACAGACGCTTAATAAAAAAGAAGCTATGAAGCTTGAAGAAGAAGATTCTGAATAGGCAGGTAGCTTATGAAAAACTTAAAATTAAAATCTGCAAGGGCGCTCAAGGATCTCTCGCAGGATGATTTAGCCAAATTGGTTGGCGTAAGCCGGCAGACAATCAATGCAATTGAAAAAGGCGATTATAATCCTTCCATTAATCTATGCATTGCTATCTGCAAGGCTTTGGGCCTGAAACTGGACGACCTGTTCTGGCCCGAATGATAGGACTAGAAGTCCACTAACTTTATATCAAAACAGATATAGGCATTGCCCGGAATAACTCCAGGGTAACCAGTTTCACCATAGGCGAGAGCCGGAGGAATAACAACCTTTCGAACCTCGCCTTTTTTCATGTCCTGTACCATGTAATCAAAACCAGGAATCATCTGTCCGGCGCCAGTTGTAAAGCTAAGCGGATCGTGTCCCTGTGGGTGGAATTCCTTTGAAGCATCAAACAAAGTTCCGTCTACAAGATAGCCCATGTATCCAACAGAAACATTTTTTCCTTTACCGCATTTATCACCACTACCCTGTTCTTCAATTTTGTAGTAAATGCCTTCCTTTGATTTTTCGTAGCCCTTAGTAATTTCTTTAAGCTGCTCTTCTGCCTTTTTTGCTTCACGTGCAGCCTGTTCTTCTGCAAACTTAGCTGCTTTCTTTTCACCTTCTGCCGTAAGCTTTTTAAAGCTTTCCTGTGTTACCTTAAAGTTTTCAGCATCTTTACCCTGACGAATAATCTTAAGACTAATAATATGGTCGCCCTGAGCAACAGAATCAACAACATCCTGTCCTGTTACAACCTGACCAAAAATTGTGTGCTTGTAGTTGAGCCAGTCTGTTGGAACATGTGTAATAAAGAACTGGCTTCCGTTTGTATTTGTTCCGCTGTTTGCCATAGCAAGTTTACCAGGTTTATCAAAAATATATCCGTCAACAAATTCATCGGCAAACTTGTAACCAGGACCACCTGTACCGTTTCCCTGAGGGTCTCCACCCTGAATCATAAAATCAGAAATTACACGGTGGAAAGTTAATCCGTCATAAAATGGCTTTCCCTTTGCGGCATCAAGTGTTCCTTCTGCCAAACCAACAAAATTTGATACTGTCATTGGTGTTTCTTTATAGAACAACTCTAAAACAATCTGTCCTTTTTCTGTTGTAAGAACGGCAAATACGCCTTCCTTTCCGTTTAATGCTGCCTGAGCTTCTGCACTCATTTTTACATCCTCGCTTTTTTTTGATTTTTTTGTATCACAGCAGCAAAGACTTGTTAAAGCCATTAATGCCACCATTAAGATTTGAACTTTTTTCAAAATCTCCTCCTTTTTACATCATTGAGACAAACCAGCTGCTAATA
Source organism: Treponema sp. (assembly GCA_017617115.1). Taxonomy (GTDB): domain Bacteria; phylum Spirochaetota; class Spirochaetia; order Treponematales; family Treponemataceae; genus Treponema_D. The sequence continues at coordinate 3,792 of JAFZXA010000157.1, read as the reverse complement.
GCATCCATTCTGGCTGTCATTGATTCTGTTATTTTTGCACGTACTCCAGGCATTTTTTTACTGTCCAAATCAGCACAAAGATAAACAACCATTCCGTCATCGCATTCCTGTATCAAAAGATTTATTACAAGATCCTTAGGCAAAATGGCTTTTATTGGACCAAGGCCCATTTCATCTGTATTTCTGAATACAGTCAAAAGTTCATTCTGTACTTGAATATAATCAAGCTGATAGTGTGTTACACCAAAGCTTGCATCATCCATAAGACAGTTAAAGGTTTTTCCGTTGCAATTTCCATAATTTACATCATCAATTGCAACATTTGAATTTTCACCATCAGTCATATAAGCTTTTTTATAAAGTGAAGTAACCTTTCTTCTTGTATTTGAATAATACTGAATTGTTGTCATTTTTGAAATAGAACGTGCTATTTCTGAAGCTTTTTGAACGGAAATTGTTTCTGGTATATAATAAAGTGCTTCGTATGTGTAATAAAAATGTTTTGGCTGCTTTTTTATAAGATTATTTTTGATATTTGAGGCATAAGCTGTTTTAGGCATGAGCTCCAGATTTACAACCTGATCTTCATGCGTAACAACTATTTTGCCTTCTTTTGTAAGCTGTGAAAGATATTTAGAATCAACAATATCTTTCACTTTACCAGATGTTTTATTCTGAGCAAACATACTTGTACAAACTCCGAGAAAAAGGCCGGCTGTTATAAAAAATATTTTCTTTTTCACATCAACTCCTTAAGAGCTTGCACAATCTCCGTCATCCCGAACTTGTTTCGGGATCTTTTATCTGATTCCCTTGTACAATACTCTTACCTGCTTATATAAACCATCGCCTTCGCTTTTGGTTTCAACATCAGGTATTTCGTTGAGTGTTGTATGAATAAGGCGGCGTTCAAAAGGATTCATTGGTTCAAGCAAAATTGAGTTGTGGCGTGAACGAACCTTGTCTGCAGTTGTGTAAGCAAGACGAACAAGAGATTCCTCGCGGCGGATACGGTAGTTTTCTGTATCCAATATAACGCGAACTTCTTCGTGTCCAAGGCGTCCTGCATAAATGTTTGCAAGCAGCTGAAGTGCATCAAGGTTCTTTCCTTTGCGTCCAATCAAAATTGAAGAATAAGCCGAATCCATCTTAATTCCTATTTTTTTATCTTCACGGTACGAAACCTGAACCTTTACATCGTAGCCCATTTTTTCAACAATTGTAGTAATGAAAGCAATAAGCTTTTCTTCAAACTCACCTTGTGGAAGAGGATCTGCAACAAGACGTGTGTGCTTTTCTTCCATGTCGCGGTCTTCAAACATTGCATGTGAAGGTTTTACATCATCAAGTGTGTGAACCTTAATCTTTACGTATCCTTTTTTGAAAAGTGAGTTTTTCTGTGTTTCAAGAATTTCAACATCGAACTGATCTCTTTCAAGTCCAAGCTCAGCTGCTGCCAATTCAATTGCTTCTCTCTCTGTTTTTCCTTCATATTCGTAAGTCATATCTATTTCTCCTATTTCTTCTGTTTTGCCTTTGCCTTTGGTGGAAGATTTTTTGGCACGTTTGGTGTTTTTTCAATTCCCACTTCGGCGCGTTTTTTTGCCATCATCTTGTTTATTATAGCCTGCTGACCTAACTGCAAAATATTGCTTGTAAGCCAGTAAAGTAAAAGTCCAGACGGAGCGTTGTAGAAAATAAAGAAGAACATAAAAGGCATACCATACATCATGAACTTCATTGTCTTTTCATTTTGTCCACCCGGAGGATTCATACTCTGAGAAATCTTTCCTGAAAGAATCTGTGATGCTACATAAATTATAGGCAGAACTCTGAATGTGTTTCCAAATACACCGCCAATTATAGGAATTGTCTTTTTAAAGGTATAAACAACATCACCTTCTGACAAATCTGGAATCCATTTTGGAATAAACATAGCTCCACGGAATTCAAAGTAGTTGTTGAACAAATTATACATTGCAAAAATTACAAGGAACTGGAACAGCATTGGAAGACATCCGCTTGCCGGATTATATCCTGCTTCCTGATAAAGTTTGCTTGTTTCCTGCTGAAGCTTCTGCTGGTCTCCGGCATATTTTTTCTGAATAGCCTGAATCTTTGGCTGAAGCTGCTGCATCTTCAAAGAACTCATTGACTGCTTTTTTGACAATGGGAACATTATTATCTTAAGGATGATTGTAAGAATAATAATACAAATACCCCAGTTTGGAATAACCTTATGAAGCATTTCAAGACACCATTTTAAGATTGTTTCAAGCCAGCTGAGCCATCCGCTTGTTGAAAGTGCTTCTGTAATTTTGTATCCGCTAAAGCCCCAGGCATTTTTTTCGGCAGTGTTATAAACCTTTAAGCTGTTTTCTTCACGAGGTCCAAAATATAAATAATAACTATCCGAAACATCTGTTCCAAAATATGCTTTTCGTTCAAACATTGCCTGAGCATTTGCATAATCGTTTTGCTCAACCTTTGCAGAATAAGTTGGAACACCAAGAACAGAATAATCTGTAGGAAGAACAAGCTCCATAAAATATTTACTAGCTATACCACCCCACAAAAATTCTTTGTCGTATTGTTTGACAAGGTTATTTGCAAGATTTACTTTTTTAACCTTTTTGCCGTTATATGCAAGGAACTGTCTGTATTCGTATCGGCTCTGCTTTTGATTATAGTGTGGTCCAATCTGTGGAGAAGTTCGCAGTGTATAAGCTGTTCCATTGTAATTAAGACCAGCTGCATCAGCACCGTGAATCATAACATCAAGCTTGAACATATATTCATTCGGCTTAAACGAATATTTTTTTCCGATTGTATAAGAATGAGCATTTCCGCTTGAATCTTTTATAGAAAAAGTTTTCTTAAATAAAATTGTGTAAGCATCGATTTTTTCATAATTAAAAATCTCGTTGATGATTTTGCTTTCGGCACCACCAATAGCAAGTGCACAGGTTCTGTTTGTTTCACTTATGCTGTCTGAAAGCTGAACAAAATCATTTGTATCTTTATCGTTATGACCAATAAGTTTATAGCTTACAATATCGCCGCCCTTTGTTGTAAAAATAATTTCTGCAACTCCGGTGTTGATTGTGATTTTCTGTTCAACAGCAGGAACAGAATTTTCTTCTTCAGCTGCCTCTACTTCAGAAATAAGGGCGCTTGTTTCTTCGTCAAACATTGTTTCTGTTAAAACTTCTGTCTGACCTGATTGACCATTATTTGCAGAATCTTCTGCTACAATTTCTACAGAATTTTGTTCTGTGGTATTTGCTTTTTTATTTCCAAAAAACTTTGGCAATAAAAAGTAAGAACCAACAATTACAAGTGTAGAAAGAACAATGGCCCAGATTGAATTCTTGTCCATTTAAAACTCCTAAAAAGGTAAAGCTAAAAAATGCTGGCCGCATTTTTCTTAACGCTTTGCTATCCATCAACGGCAGCACAGCTGCCTTCCTCAGGTACCGGGTCGTAGCCGCCTTCGTGAAAAGGATTACATCTTAGGATTCGTCGAATTGCCAGAATAAGACCTTTGCCAGGTCCGTGTTTTTGAATTGCTTCCAATGCGTATGCCGAACAAGTAGGTGTATACCTGCAGGTTGGCGGAAACAAAGGAGAAATACATTTTTGATAGACGCGAATTAAAAAACAGAAAAACTTAGTTAAAAAATTTTTTAACCATTTTATCATTATTCTTTTAATAATCCTGCCTTTTGGCACAAACTACGAATCTGTTCACATCGCGTGCTGAACGAGTCATTTCCAGGATAGATTAGTATT
>JAFZXA010000156.1 GCA_017617115.1 Treponema sp. | reverse complement strand
AGTTTCAGCAGTGGTTCCAAGAGGAACAAGACCATCGATGCCCTGTTCGAGCTGATGTTTGACATTTTTGCGGAAGCCCTCAAAGTCTACAGTTCCATCCGAATTCATCGGTGTGATTAACGCTGTAAAAGCACCACGAAATTTTGTCATTTTTTCATTCCTCCATATTAAAAAAAATATTTGCGAATTATTTTATAGTTTTTTTAGTTTAAATTCAATAATGCAATCTCTTCGTCATTGCGAGCCGTAGGCGAAGCAATCCACTTTTTTTAATAAATTTTTCATTTTTTTATGAATTTTCCTCAAATTTTTGTAAGAAGTCCACTTTTTTTTTAATACTATATGTGAGGATTTTTATTTCTCTATACATTACAAATTATTAATCTTTATGTACCCCCTGGGGCGCAAAGTGGAGGAAATTATGTCTAATGAATTTTTTAATCCAAAACCTGTCGAGGAACTTACTTTTACAGATGACGGTATGTTCCAGGCGGTTCTGCATCAGGAAAATGTCTGTGCAGATCTTATTGAGCGATTACTTCATGTAAAGGTTAGTCGGGTTGAGTATCCTGAGCTTGAAAAGCAGATAGCTCCTTTTTTCACGACAAAAGGGGTGCGGCTTGATGTCTATCTTAAAGATGAAGATAAAGTCATAGATATCGAGATTCAATGCTACAGACAGAAAGCCTTAGGAAAAAGAACCCGATATTACCAGTCTATGATTGATATGGACAGTCTTATGAAAGGACAGCCTTATCCACAAATGAAAGAAAGTTATATTCTGTTTATCTGCAAGGAAGACCCTTTCAAAACTGGCGAGAAGGATGAAAAAGGTAACGATATTTACTACGGTCTACCATGTTATACTTTCCGGAATACCTGTGAAGAAAATCCTCTTGTGAATTTGAATGACAAATCTCTCAAAGTCGTTTATAATGCAAGTGCATACGAGCAGGAAAAGGATAAACGGGTCCGTGATTTTCTAAGCTATGTCTTTAATGGTCAAACTGGTGAAGATGATTTTACAAACCGTCTTGAAGCCATTGTTGCAAAATTAAAGGATAATGATGAATTTAGGAGTGATTACGCTGCTATGAATTTACATGATTATGATTTAACAACAAGGGCTGAAGAAGCTGGCCGCGAGAAAGGATTAGTTGAAGGTGCCCAGAAAAAAGCTATTGAAGATGCTAAGAACCTCTTAAGAGAAGGCGACCCTCCCGAAAAAGTTTCTCGTTGTATTGGTCTTTCTTTAGAAGAAGTAAACAAACTTGCACAAGAAATTGCTGCAGAAAAACCACAGAAACAATAGCCCATTCCACCGCATACAAAAAAGCCCGCGCACAATTAAAATGCACGGGCTTTGTGTTTTTTTGGGTTAGAAATTACTGGTTCTGGGTTTGTACAACTGTCCATCCGCTCGGTATGGAACTAGCACTATTAGTTCCCCAGTTTCCCCTATAAGAACATACAAAAGTACCACGATCAGGAACATCTTCCAGCCAATTAGATGTATAAAGATAACTACCAGTTGTACCAGTAAGTGTTCCACGTGCAAGACATTTTATATTCTTTAAAGAAGTACATCCGGCAAACATATATTGATAACAATAAGACTGTAAACTCGATGCATTCAAATCTGGAGCAGTTTCTAATGATTTACAATTTTGAAACATATATTCATAGCAATAGTTTGCTAAATTAGTTGCCGGCAGTTCTGGGGCCGAAGTTAATTTTGTACAACCATCAAACATTCTAGAATAACAACACAAATTCAAAGTAGTTGCCGGTAATTCAGGAGCAGAAGTCAATCCTGTACAACCATAAAACATAGAACTATAACAAGCAAAGTCCAAAGTTGTTGCCGGCAATTCAGGAGCTGAAGTTAATCCTGTACAACCTTTAAACATCTCTTTATAACAATAGTCAGCAAGAGTTTCTGCCGGTAGTGCCGGAGCTGAAGTCAATCCTGTACAACCATAAAACATCGAATCATAACAATTTTTAGCAAGGGTTCCTGCTGGTAGTAGTTTCGGTGCAGAAATCAATCCTGTACAACCATAAAACATCTTTTGATAACAATAGTCAGCAAGTGTTTCTGCCGGTAGTGCAGAAGCTGAAGTTAATCCTGTACAACCATAAAACATCGAATCATAACAAGAAGAAGCAAGTGTTCCTGCCGGCAGTTCAGGTGCAGAAGTCAATCCTGTACAACCATAAAACATTTCTTGATAACAATTGTCAGAAAGTGTTTGTGCCGAAAGAATTATTTTCTTTGTAGGATGATTCTTAATATGTGTATTATCCTTGAACAATCCTATAAATTCCCCTGCTTGACTTATTGTATCTGAATAATTATCCAGACTCATAAGGTCGCCATAAATATAACAATCGCTGGTACAGTTTATTTGCAAATTGTTTGCACCCTCACTCTTGGGTCCTGAAGCAAATAAGCTGATTGTATCACCGGCATCGAAACACATAGATAAAGTATCTTCAGAAGAAATATCCGCGAATGTTGTACTATTTATAAGCCAATGCATATCATTAAATGAATCAATTTTTGATATTTCTATAGTTCCATCTTTAATTACTTCCAGAGTTAATAACGATTCCTTTACCTTTTTCCATCCCGATGGGCAATCAGTAAAATTACTTGTATTTACACAGACTAACAATCCATTTTGAGCATCTATATTATTATAATTCTGTTGTGTAGAATGAGTAAACAAACCTTGAGAACTGGTTGTACCTTCTTTAGCAAGACATTTTATAATTTGTATATTAGGACAATCAAGAAACATGTATTTATAACAATCGGTGGCTAAATCTTCTGCTTGTAAAACCGGAGCAACTTTCAATTTCGTACAATGTGAAAACATTTCCGCGTAACAATTATCCTTCAGAACCTTAACCGGGAGTTCAGGAGCAGATACTAATTCATTGCATAACATAAACATACAACGACAACAACTATCCGCCAAAGCAGTTGCTTTTATTTCCGGAGCAGAACTCAAAGACTTACATGATTGAAACATACCAAAATAACACCTTGAAGTCAGTGTTTCTGCAGGCAGTTCTTTTGGAGCATTTAACAAACTTTTACATCCTTTAAACATTTGGTAATAACACCTAGTAGCTAGTGTTGTAGCCGGCAATTCTGGTGCTGAAATCAACGATGAACACTCACAAAACATGTTCATATAACAGTAACCTGAAAGTTTTTTTGCGGGTAACTGTGGTGCAATTGTTAATCCATCACAATTTTGGAACATACTTTCATAGCAGTATGCACTTAAAGTAGTAGCCGGAAGTTCCGGAGCAATTGTTAATCCATCACAATCCTGGTACATAGCTTTATAGCAGTATTGTTTAAGAGTTTCTGCCGGTAATTCTGAAGCAACTGTTAATCCTGAACAATGATTGAACATGCCAAAATAACAGTAATTTGAAAGTGTTGTTGCCGGAAGCACCAGTTCTATTGCACAATTTTTAAGATGTGTATCGCTGCTACCAGAAAACAGCCCATACATCATGCTACCACTTCTTGGGCTGAATAAATTAGAAAAACAGTATTGTTTCTCTATTGTAGTAAGCTCTTTATAGTCTACTGGATCTATAAGGCTCATAATATTTCCATATATGTAACAATCACCGGAAGAATTTATATTCAAGAAATCGTTGGCTGTACTGTTAGGTCCTTTAGCATACAAACAAACCTTATCTCCTGCCGAAACTGTTATATCTCCATTAACGGCTTGTGGTTCCTCACCATTTTTTGAATATTTTAATTCAAGAAATTTACAACCAGAAGAAATAGAAGGCGAAGCAGTAGTATTCTGAGTTTGAGGTGGAATATAGGTAGTAATAATAATTGTTCCATCTTCAATAGCTTCCAATGTTAAAGGCAATTCTTTTGCATCAACACGTGCGCAAGGAGGATCTGAAACCCAGCCAACAGGTATTCCGGAATGTTTGTCTTTACATAGCCAGATATTACTTTCCTGAGTACACAAAAAGGAACCTGTTTCAGAAACATTTGCAAGCCAGTTTTTTGTACAATCTGCTGCAGAAATATCTGTGGCAAGACATTTTACAGAATTCAGATTTTTACAATTGCAGAACATATAGTTATAACATTCTTTTGTAAGTGTTTCTGCCGGTAATTCCGGAGCTCTTGTTAAACCTGTACAACCATAAAACATCATTTTATAACAGCCTTCTGACAAGGTTGTTGCAGGAAGAACAATATCCAAAGTTTCATGATTTTTAATATGAGTATTATTCAGGAAAAGCTTTTGCAAGGCATAGTTTTCGTTGATTCGGGTTTTACCTGCAAAATCTGTATAATAAATAAGGCTCATGGCATTGCCATATACATAACAGTCGGCGGTACATTCAATTCTTAGATTTGCTGAACCATTACCCTTATAGTTTTTTCCATAAAAATGAATTATATCACCTGCTTGTACAATAATAATATCTGCAGGGTCAAATATTAAAGCATTTCCTTTTTGAATGCTTATTTTTTCAAAAGAATTTCTTCCGGATAAAATAATTTTACCGGCTTCAATTGCCTTAAGCGTAAGAGGAATTTCGTCTGAAGCTAATTCAAGCTCCGGCTCATCCGATACATCAGTTGAAGAAGAACCTGTGGAAGTATTAGTATTTTGTTTTTTATCCTTTTCCGGATTATTAATTGAAGAATTACATCCATAAAGTATAAATGCTATTGTTAAAAAAACTGTAATAATAATTGAATTAACGTGCTTTTTCATTGTATCCCTCTCTTAATAATTTGGTGCACCTTGTGTCAGATTAAACCAGAAATATAATGTTTCATTTCTTTTATCTTTAAGAGTTGTTTCATTGCCATCATTATCTATTGCAATTATAGTAAAACAACAGTTTCCTGCCCCACGAAAATATGTACTTCTTGGAATTATGTATTCTTCGGACCATTGGGTATAACCTGTATCTGGTGTTGTATATAAATATGGAAGTTCAATTACATTTTCATCTGGTAATATTTCGTAACTAAGTTTAAAACGGTTGGCAATTCCACTTCCACCCTCGTCTAAAGCAGAAAAATTAAAACACATTGTAATATTGTTTATATCATTAAAAGACGGTATGTTAGCTGGAACCTGAGTCTTGTGTTTATTATACGGAAGACTTATATATTCATTTTCAGAATTTTTAATTTTTATAACATTATAGTCATCATTATTCTGCGAATCCTTTGGAAAAATAATCACAGGTTTTACATTTTCTTTGCTGATATTTGTTTTATAAGTTATGGTTGCATCTTCACGGAGCGTAACTGCAACACCTTCTTCAAAATAACAAAAATCCTTGGCGAGCGTAATGTATATTTTTACACCCATTGGTGGCGGTGGATTTGTTACCTGAAGAACAAGTGTTTTTCCCCCCATATCGTTCGGGTCTTTTTCCCAGTACGGGTCATAGTAATATTGTGTTAAAGAAGAACCTTCAACAGGCGAACTGACTATTTGAATATTCTTATAGTATTTTATGTTGTTTTTTATATAACCATAATACTGACCGCCACACTTTTCACTATCACCCTTTAAGAAATCTTCATCCTTTATTTTGTATCTGTTTTTAAGCTCCTGCATTTCTTCTGGTGTGTAGTAGATGAGGCTTGTTTCCATATTAAATTTGTCGAATAAAATCTGAACATTTGAATTTCTTGGAGCACCTGTTTCCTGAAATGTTGGGGTTGAAAGAACTATTCGAGGTCGTTTTGCAGTAACTGCACGAATGGCAAGAACAATATTTTCATCTTCGGGATCTTTTACAAAGGTGCAGGTTGTATCAATCATCAAAGGATTTTCAATCTGCAGGTAAGTATTGTCTGTAAACACTTCGCCTGTTTTTAAGTTATAAGCTTCCCATTTTAAGAACTGAGAGTCTGATTCTGAACTGAACGATAAATTAAAGGTGTCTGTAACTTTTACAAGTGCTTCGCCTGCGGCTGGCTTTGTTACAATGCCACTGCCTTTTTGGGCATCTACCTTAATGCTATATTTAGTAGAATTAGCATAATCAATTGCTTGCTGAATAACATCTGCGGTTCCCTGCGACTTTAAAAAGTTTTCACAGGAACTAAATAAAAAGACTATACATAAAAACGCCCCCCCCAGTATAGTGGTTGCGTCTGTCTTTTTTAAGAAAGATAAGAATGTAGTTTTCATATAATAATATTATTATACGTGGTGTAAATTGTAAAGACTTTTATTTTTCTTCTATT
>JAFZXA010000155.1 GCA_017617115.1 Treponema sp. | reverse complement strand
TATGGCTTTGTGCGATGGTGCTCAGTCGCTTACTCCTGCTCAGTTTGATGATGTTGCAAAGCGTGTAATGAAGATTCGCGAGGTGATTTAAGTGAGTGATGCAAAAATGAAAACTGTTGGCGTTGTTGGACTTGGACTTATTGGCGCTTCGTTTGCAAAGGCTTTTAAAGAGGCCGGTCACAAGGTACTTGCTTATGACAAAGATTCGTCTGCCATTTTGATGGGAAAAATTGCAGGCTTTGTTGATGGCGAGCTAACTTCCGAAAATCTTAAGAGCTGCGGCCTTGTTTTAATTTGTATTTATCCGCAGGGAACAATTGATTATGTAAAAGCCAATGCAGCCAATTTTGCAAAGAATGCGCTTGTAATGGATACCGGCGGTATTAAACGTGTTGTTTGTAAAGAGTGTTTTAAGATTGCCGCAAAGAGTGATTTTATTTTTGTTGGAACTCACCCTATGGCAGGAAACAAATATTCAGGACTCAAGCATTCAAGAGCATCGCTTTTTAAGGGGGCTCCGCTTGTAATTGTTCCTCCGACTTTTGATGACATGAAGCTCATTGACCGTGTAAAGGAAGCAATGGCTCCTGCCGAGTTTGGAAGTTTTATGCTTTCGCACGCAGACAAGCATGACCAGATGATTGCTTTTACTTCGCAGATGGCACATGTTGTTTCGAACGCTTATGTAAAAAGCCCAACGGCTGATGAGCATCACGGATTTTCTGCCGGCAGCTACAAGGATTTAACTCGTGTTGCCTGGCTCAACGCACCAATGTGGGCCGAGCTTTTTATGGAAAACAAGGATAATCTTGTAAATGAAATTGACAGTTTGATAAAGGAACTGACAAAATATAAAAAAGCCATGGTTGATGAAGACCAGGAAAAGTTGCAGAAGCTGCTTGAAGAAGGCAGTCAGCGCAAAGCAGAGCTGGATGGTTAATGGAAACAATACATGTAAACGTACAAAAATCATATAACGTTCTCGTAGGAAGTGGATTACTTAGTCAGAGTGGCAAACTTATTCACGAGGCCGACTCCCGTATTCAAAAATTGTTCGTAGTAAGTGATTCAAACGTTGCTCCTTTGTACTTGGAAAAATTACGAGATGTTTTGCAGTCCGCCGGTTTTGAAGTTTTCAGTTTTGTTTTTGCAGCAGGCGAGCAGAATAAAAATCTTGAAACAGTTGGTCAGATTTTGGGTCAGCTTGCACAAAACGCCTTTACCCGAACCGATGCTCTTGTTGCCTTGGGTGGTGGAGTTACCACAGACATTGCAGGTTTTGCTGCTTCCATTTTTTTACGTGGAATAAAAGTTTTTCAGATTCCAACTTCGCTGCTTGCACAGGTTGATGCTTCTGTTGGCGGAAAAACCGGCGTTGATTTACCTCAGGGAAAAAATCTTGTGGGTGCTTTCTGGCAGCCTTCTCTTGTGATTATTGATACTTCGCTGCTTGCAAGTCTTAGTGATGTTTTGTTTACAGAAGGTATGGCAGAGGTAATTAAGTATGCCTTTATCTGCGATAAGAATCTTTTTGAAAAGTTGCAACACAAGGTGAACAAAAATTCGCCGGAGCTGGAAAGTGTTGTTGCAAGATGTGTTCAAATAAAAGCCGACATTGTCAGCCAGGATGAACACGACAACGGCTTGCGTCAGCTTTTGAACTTTGGTCATACAATTGGTCATGTAATTGAAGCGCGCAGTAATTTTAAAGTTTCACACGGATTTGCAGTAGCAAAAGGAATGGAAAGAATAAGCCGCAAGAGTGATATTCATGAAGAGCTTGTGTCGCTTTTGAAATTGTACGACCTGCCTTGTGATGATGACATTTCTGCCGACCAGATAATTCAGGGAGTAATGAACGACAAGAAAAAGCGCGGCGGAAATATAACGATTGCATATGTTGCAAAAATCGGTTCAGGCGAACTTCGCACAATGGATTTGCAGGAGTTCAAAAATTATCTATGAATTACAAAATAGAAATCCCCAGTCTTAAACTAGATTTTACTCTTCCTCCTTCCAAATCTGTTGTGCACAGAAATCTGATTGTTCAGTTTTTGCGTGCAATAAAAACATCTGGAGGGCATGGACTATCCGCGGTTCCTGAGGCTCTCGAAGGACCGCAACCAAATGACAACGATGATATTTGTGCAACCCGTGCCTGTCTTAAAGCCTTGTACGAAGGCTCTCAAAATGATGAAGAGATAATTTACATGCCCTGCAACGAAAGCGGTTCAACCCTGCGATTTATGATCAGCGTGGGTGCAGCTTTTTTGAATTACATGGGACTGGCTCAAAAAAAGAAGCTTGTGTTTTTGCCCAAAGGCCGTTTGATAGAACGCCCGCTTGAACAGCTTGTTGTATGTCTTACCAAACGCGGAGTTGATGTTGTTGTAGATAAGTCAGCGGGAACAGTTACAGTTAGCGGCATTCTGACTCCGGGATGTTTTGAAATTGAAGGAAATGTTTCATCGCAATATATTTCGGGACTTTTGATGGCACAGATTGTTTTGCCAGGATTTTCTGTTGAATTAAAAGGTGAGCTTGAATCAAAAGGGTATGTTGATTTAACAAAACGTGTTGTTGAAGAAAACGGTATTCCAAATGAAGGCGACTGGTCCAGCGCAGCTTTCCTCTTGTGTCTGGGCGCTCTTACCCCAAACAGCCAGGTCATCTTACACGGCCTGAGCAAATCTTCTGCACAAAAAGACAAAATCATTTTGGAAATTTTAGAGCAGCTTGGAGTACACTCAAGTTGGAACAACGACACAGTTTCTTTAAAATCAGAACGTTCTGAAGCACCTTCAACCCTGGAACTTGATGCCACCGACTATCCCGACATCGTTCCATACATAGCAATTGTAGCCGCTGCTTTTTCAAAAGAAACAAAAATCAAAAATATCAGCCGGCTTCATTTTAAGGAATGCGACAGGGTAGAGGCAATAATTCAAACACTTGCTGCTGTTGGAGTTTGCGCAGTTGAAAAAGACGGTACACTCATAATTCAAAATCAGAATTGCCAGAATAAAAAACCAGAAGAAGCAATAGAAATAAAAACTTTTGGCGATCATCGCATTGCAATGACTGCAGCCCTTGTAGCCGCATGGACAGGCTGCCCGGTTTTGATAGATAATAAAGAATGTGTAAATAAATCCTTCCCGGGATTGTGGGAGATAATTGAAAATGCAAGAATATAACTGGTTCACAGGCAACAAAATCCGCGTTGGAATCTACGGCGAATCTCACAGCCCGAGCATTGGCGTTTGCCTTGAAGGTCTGGATTACGACAAACTGGACACAACAGCCCTTGCTGCTTTTATGAAGCGCCGTGCTCCCGGTCAGAATGCCTGGTCTACTCCCCGCAAGGAAGAAGACGCAGTTGTTGTTGACCTTCTTCAAAAAGGTTTGTTCAAAGCGCATATTGATAACACAAATATCAAACCTCACGATTACAGTAATCTTTTAATAACTCCACGCCCGGGTCACGCAGATTTTACAGCAAGACTTAAATATGGTGATGATTTCAAATCTTCCGGTGGTGGAGCTTTTTCTGGAAGACTTACGGCGCCTTTGTGTATCGCTGGCTTTCTGGCAAAGTCATACCTTGAAGATAAAGGAATCAAAATAAGCGCCCATATAAAATCAATTGCCGGTGTAAAAGATGAAACCTATAACTTTGATAACCGCACAAACGAAGAAGACTTTTTAAAGAAGCTTGAAGAAGTTTCAAAAAAAGAATTCCCGGTAATTGATGACACAGCCGGCGAACAGATGAAAGAAAAAATTGCTCAGGCAAGAGAACAGGGAAACTCTGTTGGCGGAACAATTGAAGTTGTAGTTCAAGGAATGCCAGGTGGAATTGGCGGCCCGATTTTTGAAGGTATAGAAGCCAGAATTGCCGAGCTATGTTTTGCAGTTCCCGCCTGTAAAGGTGTTGAATTTGGAAATGGATTTGAGGCGGCAGAAAAGACAGGCTCAACAAACAATGATTGTTTTGTTTATGAGCGTACCGCGGTCCCTGAGCCTGTCGAAGGGCCGTCTTTAAAAACCAACCGCTGTGGTGGCATTCTTGGTGGTATAAGTGTTGGCGGAACCGTTGCACCAATTGTTTTTGATGTAGCCGTAAAACCAACCCCAACAATTTCAAAAGAACAGGCAACCGTAAATCTTGAAACAAAAGAAAATACAACAATAACTGTTGGCGGCCGCCACGACCCGTGTATTGTTCCAAGAGCAATGCCTGTTTATGAAGCAGTGGCTGCACTGGCGTTGGCGGATGTAATTTCATCAGATGCGGCCCTTCGAGAGCCTCAGGGACCGCGGCTTAATCAAGAAGGTCCGCTAGAAGATCTTACTTCTCTACGCACACAAATAGACCAGGCAGACGAACAGCTTCTTACAGCACTTGCAAAACGTATGGAAGTAGCAGAAAAAATCGGTTTGCTTAAGAAGCAGGAAGGCAAGGCTGTTTTGGATACTAGTCGCGAAGCACAAAAGCTTGAATCCATTTACGAAAAAACAGACGAGCGTACAAAGCCTTACATAAAGGATATTTATAAAAAATTGTTTGAAGCATCAAGAGATCTTCAAAGTAAGTTGTAGACAGCAAAAATGAAATTTGGCGTTTTAGGAAAAAGTTTACCTCACACATACTCACCTCAAATACATAAGGAATTTGCGGATTACGAATACACAATCCTTGAACGCACAGAAGAACAGGTGCGAGCCATTTTTGAAGGTGCCGAAAATCTGGATGGTTTTAATGTAACAATTCCGTATAAAAAACTGGCAGCCAGCCTTTGCAAAGAGCTTTCTCCTGCTGCAAAAGAAATTAGTGCGGTAAATACTGTTGTTGCTCTTCCGGGTGGAGGTTTTAGCGGCGACAACACAGATGTTTTTGGATTTACCTTTATGCTCACAAATGCAGGGATTGATGTTGCCGGTAAAAACTGCCTGATTCTTGGAACAGGCGGAGCAAGTGCTGCAGTAAATTATGCACTAAAACAAATGGGTGCAGGCAGTATAAACTTTTGTTCACGTACAGGACAAATTAATTATGAAAATGTTTACCAGGTTGCTGCCGGCACACAAATTATTATAAACACAACCCCGGTAGGAATGTTCCCAGAAATTGATAACTCGCCGATTGATTTGTTGCAGTTCAAAAATCTGGAGGCTGCCGCAGACATAGTTTACAACCCGTCGCGCACAAAGTTTTTACAGCAGGCACAGGAGCTTGGGCTTAAAACAGCTGGGGGATTGAGTATGCTGGTGGCACAGGCCTGGCAGGCAAGTCGTATTTTCAAAGTCGAGAAAACCGTGGTCCCTGAGGCTCTCGAAGGGCCACAACAAGAAGAAATCAACACTGTAATAGAAAAACTACAAAACCAGATGCTCAACATCACCCTAATCGGAATGCCCGGCAGCGGCAAAACAACTCTTGGTAAAAAAATCGCAAAAGAACAAAACCGTAAGTTCATAGACTTGGACGACGCTTTCAAAAAAGAATATGGCATCACCCCAGCTCAGTGCATCACCCAAAAAGGCGAAGACGAGTTCCGCCGAATGGAAACTCAAATTGCAAAAAAAATCCTCCCGCAATCAGGCTTAGTAATTGCAACCGGCGGCGGCATTGTAACACGCAAAGAAAACTGGTTTTATCTGCGCGCCAATTCAAAAATCATATACCTTGAACGCCCGCTGGAGTTCCTTTTAAAACAGGACACTTCTAACAGGCCGTTGAGTCAGAATAATAAAATAGAGGAACTCTATAAAGAAAGAGTTCCTCTTTATGAAATGCTTTGTGATGAAAGATATTAACTAAAAGTGGCCCTTCGAGAGCCTCAGGGACCCCGTGTTTATCCTGGCAACTATCCCGGAATATGAATAATCTCCCGTGGCTTGCTGCCGTTGGCGGGGCCTACAATTCCTCGTTCTTCCATTTCTTCTACGAGGCGGGCGGCACGGTTGTAGCCAATTTTGAGGCGGCGCTGGATGTAGCTGGCACTGGCCTTACCTGACTGAACTACAATTTCCAAGGCCTGATCATATAAAGGATCTTCGTCCATGTTGTTTCCAAAAAGGTCTACGTTGCCTTCTTCGTCTTCTTCATCTTCTACGAAAATCTGGTCGTCAATATATTCTGGTTCACCGTACTGCTTAACGTAATCAACAACCTTTTCTACTTCATTGTCGTCAAGGTAGGTTCCCTGAATACGAATTGGAGCTGGGTCAACGGCAGAAGCATAAAGCATATCACCACGACCAAGAAGCTTTTCGGCTCCAACTCCATCAATGATAATCTGTGAGTCGATGCGCGAAGCAACCATGAAGGCAATTCGGCTTGGAATGTTTGCTTTAATCAAACCTGTAATAACATTTGTAGAAGGTCGCTGGGTTGCAAGTACCAGGTGAATACCAACGGCGCGGCTCATGGCTGTAAGACGGGCAACAATATTTTCAAGTTCCTTTCCGCTGGTTGCCATAAGGTCTGCAAACTCATCAATAATTACTACGATGTAAGGAAGCTTTTCTGTAGCAATGTTGCGTTCCTTAATTCGTTCGTTGTAGCTTGAAATATCGCGAACACCAAGTCCGTCGAGAAGGGCATAGCGGCGTTCCATTTCGCACAAACAATACTGCAAGGCCTGGATTGCTTTCTTTGGCTCAGTGATAACCGGTGTAAGCAAATGTGGAATATTATTATAAAGCTTAAGCTCAACAACCTTAGGGTCAACAAGAATCATCTTTACGTCTTTGAAAGAACGCTTGTAAAGGATAGACAAAATCAAGCTGTTTACACAAACCGATTTTCCTGAACCTGTTGCACCGGCAATGAGCATATGCGGAGTTTTTACAAGGTCAACAAGCTGGGCTTTTCCAAGAATGTCTTTTCCCAAAATTACAGGAACCTTCATCTTGTTCCATTCAGGTAGATCCATTTCGATAATTTCGCGGAAGCCTACAACACTGCGGCGCTTGTTTGGAACTTCAATACCAACGGCCTGCTTACCAGGAATTGGTGCAACAATACGAACTGACTGTGCTGCAAGACTAAGTGCAATGTTATCCTGGAGAGCAACAATCTTACTGAGCTTTACACCAGGAGCCGGAAGGATTTCGAACATTGTTACAACCGGACCTTTTTTAATTCCGATTATGTCGGCGTCGATGTGGAATTCTGCAAGAGTTTCCTTTAGTCTGATTGAAGCTTCTTTTGTTTCGTCATCGATAATCCAGTATTGGTCATCTTTGTATGCTGTAAGAAGATTTGACGGAATTACATAAGGACCTTTTTTTGTAGCTTTGTGCGATTTTGGAGCAGAGCCTTCAATCACTTTTGTCTGAGGTGTATTTTCTTCCTGCTGGGCGTTGAAGAAATCTGTAAGCTCGTCTGCTGTGAGATTGTTTGCGTGGCCGGCATTTGGATTTAATTCTGGAGAAAGTTCATCATCTTCGTCGAGGCTTTCACCGGCAGGTTCATCTTCATCGTCTTCATCGAAGTCGGCAGTAGAAGATTCTGTTTCATCTGTTGAGGTTTCTTCAAAAGCGCTGTCTACATCAAACAGTTCGTCATCGCTAACTTCATCTTCTGTTTTGTCCTCATCAGACAAGTCGCTTTCAACTTCACCATCGGCATCGCGGCGGATATCATCTTCCATATCAGAGAAAACGTTTTCGGCTGCATTTGAAACATTTGAGAAGTTTATGCTTTTTTCCTGCTTTGCAATCTGATTGAAAACTGTATTATCAACTTCCATTTCTTCTGGAACCGGTTCAATGTCATCTGACAAATCTTCGTCCACCGGCATGTTGTTCGGGTCAACATCAAAGAAATCGGGGTCAAGTTCCTGAGGAGCTTCGGCTTTTTTTGAAGTATCGTCAGAGGCACCTGCAAGAGAAATCTTTCGAGGATATTTAGAATTGATATTTTGTGCAGCGGCATACGGATCATTTTCGTCTGATTTTTTCTGTTCGTCAGCTGCGGCCTCTTCGTCTTTAAGAGAAATTGAATAAGGAAGCGATTTATTTGTTACAACGGAATTGACAAATTTTGCAGAATCGTAAGGAGAGGCTTCTGTTGCAGCAGGCTTTTCTGATTTTTCTTCAAGTTCATCAGGAGAGAAAGAAAGTGCCGGATCATTCTCATCAAAATCTTCTACATAATCTGGCGGAAGTTCTGCAGGGGCTGGAGGAACGTTATCCCACTCAAGCTCGTCTACAGCATTTTCAGCGGGAGCGTCTTCCGAAAGCAAAGCGGCATATTCTTCCTGTGAAATAATAGAAGCAGGATTTTTTGGCTGAGCGTCTTCTTCGGCTGGAGCAGGGGCTGGAGCTTGAGTAGACACTGGAGCTGCAACAGGTGTTGAAGCTTGAGCTGGAGCAGCTGCAGGTTCGTTCGGAATGTTTTCATAATCGTCTATGCTAGGAATATCTGCTTCGTACAATTCTTCTGCAGATTCCATTAGGGCTTCAAAAGATTCATCCTTCTTTTTCTTTTTGAGTTTATCAAGTGCTTTATCAAAAACAGTTTTCTTAGCACCAATTTTTTTGTACTTAAACTGAGTATCTTCTTTTTCAGAATCATCAGCTGGTTCATCATCAGAATCCTCAGCTTCGTCGTCGTCAAAATCCTCTTCATTATTCTCAGTTTCATCAACAAACTCAATTGTATCGTCAGAATCGTCATCAAAATCATCTTCTGAATATTTTGGAGGTTCTTTTCCTTTATAAAAAATCTTACGGTTAACAGATTCTGCAATTACACCGGCTCCAAGAATTTCAATAATCACAAGCATAAGGCCTGTAACACCGGCAATAATTGCTTTTATAATTCCAGAAGTTCCATCGGTACCACTACTAAGCGCGCCACGACAGATTTTTTCTGTAACAACGCACGTAAAAAACGGCACGATTGCTGTAATAAGACGCATTGTTTTTTGCGCCGTCCAGATTGAAGCAAAGCAGTAAAGACCCGAAATCAAAAGGAAAGTCGGAATCAGAATGCTTGAGAATCCATAAACTGTAATGAGCATATTTCCTAAATAATAGAAAATATTG
>JAFZXA010000154.1 GCA_017617115.1 Treponema sp. | reverse complement strand
TAACAAGCATCAAACACTTGAAAAACCCCCGTTTTTTTGTTATATTTTGTCTACTCACGCCGGAGTGGTGGAATGGTAGACACGACAGACTCAAAATCTGTTGCGAGCAATCGTGTAAGAGTTCAAGTCTCTTCTCCGGTATACCGAGCTCCCTGAATGGGGAGCTTTTTGTTTTAACCTAGCGATAATGGCTCGACTTGAACTCGGGTCGCGAGATAAATCTCGCTCCGAGCCGTTTTATCGATAATCCTAAACAGACCGCTGGCGCGCTCTGTTTTTAACGGATTTTCGATTATCGGCTAGTTCAAGTCTCTTCTCCGGTAATCAAGTATAATTCATGCCTTCTTTGTCATTGAGAGCGAAGCGTGGCAATCCATCTACAATTCCGGCCTCATATTTGCACAAAGCTTATGGAACTCTACCGCTTCGGCTAAATGCGGGGCTTCGATCTTTTCACAGCCGGCGATGTCAGCAATAGTGCGGGCTACTTTTATGCAGCTGCTTATTGCTCGTGGGGAAAAGCCGTGGCGCATAATGGCCTTATCCAGAACTTCACGGACTTCTTTTTCCATTACGCAGAAATCCTGGACTTCCTGGGGCGTCATTCTTGCATTTTTAGTTCCCTGTCTTTTACGCTGTGCCTTGACAGCCCGGGCAACCCCTTCACGAATTTCCTCGGTCGTAAGTAAATCCTTACGCTGCTGAACTTCATCATTGCTTTCAGACTGATTTTCTACGAACACCCGTAAATCAATTCGGTCGAGAAGGGGAGCAGAAAACTTCTTCCAGTACAGGTCAATCGACTTTCCGCTGCATAAACAGATTTTTGTTTTGGAACCGTAATTTCCACACGGGCAGGGATTTGCCGCCATAAGCAGCTGGAATCTTGCAGGATACGTAGTGCTTCTTCCAGCGCGGCTAAGAGTTATGGTTTCACTTTCAATAGGAACGCGCAGCATCTGCAAAACCGAGCTCCTGAACTCTGCCGCTTCATCCAAAAACAAAACGCCGTTGTGTGCCAGTGAAATTTCCCCGGGCCTGCAGTTCACACCACCACCGCACATACCTTCCACCGACGCCGTCTGATGCGGAATCCTGAATGGCGGAATGCGTACCAAAGGAGTATTCGGTTTTATAAGCCCTGCAAGCGACCAGATTCTTGTAACAGACTGCGCTTCTTCCATAGTCAAAACCGGATTAATTGCCGGAAACTTTTGAATAGCCATAGTCTTACCACAACCCGGAGCTCCAACCGCAAGCATATTATGCCCTCCCGCAGCCGCAATCTGAAGCGCACGAATCAATTCCCGCTGTCCCACAATTTCACCATACTCATAGCCTTCCTGCATTTTAGGGAAAAGTATGCCGTCTTTTTCTTCGCAGCCTGCAGGAATATCTTGTGCCCCTTTTCCAATATTCCTGTTCATAAAAAAAGTCGGATCACTCAAAGCACGGAATGCATTTTCAAGAGTGTCAGCCCCATAAACCCGAACACCTGTAACCTCCATGGCTTCATCAGCATTCTGGGCAGGTACAATGCAACGCATAATCCCGCAAGAAGCCGCAGTTGCAACAGCTGCATGAACTCCTTTTACAGCACGCACCTTTCCCGAAAGTTCCAGCTCTCCCATAACAAGAATAGGGTCGGGCAAAAAGCTTGCAGTATTAGAAAGTTCAGCACTCGCGCCAAGCACCCCAAGCGCAATTGGTAAATCAAACCCCGCACCTTCCTTTTTCAAATCTGCCGGAGAAAGACTAATCAAAACCCGCTCAGGAGGGAACATAAAACCAGAGTTTCGTATAGCAGCATGCATGCGTTCCCGTGCCTCTTTTACAGCACTATCCGCAAGCCCAACCAGATCCACTGCAGGAATCCCCCGCCGCAAATCCACCTCCACCGTAACCAGCGCCCCTTCATACCCAAAGGGTGAAAACGAATAAATCTTCATAATACCTCGTCCATTTTTTTAGAATAAATTTCTACATAGTTAATATTGAAAAAAAAATGGACTTCTTACAAAAATTCGAGAAAAAAAATGAAAATTCTTTAAAAAAAGTGAAAAATTTTTAGAAAAAAGAGGAATTTCAGGAGTTTTTTAAATATTTCGGGCGGTCCCTTCGTTTCACTCAGGTCGGGTGTTCCACACTTCGCTACCGCTCACCGTCCTCGGCTGAAACAAGTTCAGCCTGTGGTCGGCTGCTACGCAGGTGTTCCATACCCTACCGCATAATCAATTGTATTTCTCTTTCGCTGGTATAAAAAATTAAACATATATGTTTATAAAAATAGACTTAACACGACTTTAGTGTGATAATATCAAGCATGGAATCAGTAATCAAAATTCTTCGCGAACAAAACAGATACACTCAGGTTAAACTTGCAGAAGTACTTGGGATTTCTCGGCAGGCACTTATTAAATATGAGAGTTTAGAGCTTGAACCTCCGCTTTCTGTAATTCGTGGACTCGCAAAACTTTTCTCGGTCAATTATGAGTTCCTTATAGATAACAAACTACCGGACGCTAATACATCTGAAGATGAACAGATGATTGAACAATTATCGAAAGACTTTGTAAAGCTAAAAGACTCAGAAAAATATGCTGTTTTAGAAATGACTAGAATTATGGCAAAAGGGGGAGAATAATATGAAAGAATTAAAATCAAAGGAATACAAAAAATTTGAAGATATAAAGCATGTTAGGGAAGATGGCACGGAATTTTGGAGTGCACGCGAGTTGGCTTTGGCACTTGATTATATCAAGTGGGAAAATTTTGATAAGGTAATAGCACGAGCCATGATAGCGTGTGAGAATAGTGGACATAATATTTGCTACGATTTTCCTGAGGTCAGGAAAATCGTGGAGGCTGGCGCTACATCAAAATCAATTAAAGACGAAGAAGACTTGTTGTACGCGGCGATATAAAACAATGGAATCAGCTTTTAGCAGAAACTGCTCATGATGCTGGTGTTATAACCAATGAAGAGTTTTCCATATTTCAAAATGCGGGATATATGGGATTATATGGCGGACTTGATGTAGATGATATTCATAAAAGAAAGCAGCTTGAAATTGGTCAGAAGATTCTTGACTATATGGGCAGCACGGAATTAATTGCAAATCTTTTCAGAATATCACAAACGGAAGAAAAACTTAGAAAAGATAAGGTACAGGGAGCAGGTACCGCTACAAGTGTTCATTATAATGTTGGAAAGGAAGTTAGAGCTGCAATTAAGAAAATAGGTGGTACTATGCCAGAAGATTTACCAACTCCGGACAAAAGTATTCAACAGATTGAAAAAGAACATATGGCCAGACTCAGAGCAAAAACAAAAAAAGGAAGCATTATTCTGGATGAATAATCTTTTCTTATTTCCACGCTTTTAAAACAGTAAAAAGCTCTTCAAAATTCCGCGCTGTATAATCAATTTCATATTCCCGCGCGGGTTTTGAAACACCCATGTCTTCGCTAACAAATAATCCGTCAATAAACTGATTCAGGCCTGTAGATTCAATTCGGCCTTTTGCATTTACGGTTGCACCGTTTGTAATAATATAAATCCTGCAGTCGTCAATTTCACTTTTAAGGCGTTTTACAAACTCAAGTGCACCGTCCATCAAAACTCCGTTCACAGCCATTGTGTTTATAAAATCATTGTTTATTTTAAGTGCTTCAAGCTTTGACACGTTGCCGCCGGCAAGCTCTAAAACATAATTAAAGCGTTTTGTAAAAAGTTCAGTGCGGGTAATCGTGCCTTTTTCAAGTTCCAGCCACAGACTTTTATTGCAGACCTTAAACTTGTCATAAATATCATCAGAAAAAATCAGCCCATTCTCACGCAAAACAATCCCAAGCGCCTTATATTCCGAAGCGTGAAAATTTAACAAGGTCTGGTCTAAATCAAAAAGAAAGTTGCGGTGCATACAAAATCCTTATAAAATAATCCCCTTTATCTTTTCCCAAACATCATCTTCAATTTTACGCCCGCCGCAAGTATACCCAAGCTTTCTGTCCCCTCTGATTTTTTCTCCATGAAAATCACTTCCGGCTGTTACAAAATATCCTATTTTATGGGCAAGCTCTTCCAATCGAAGGCATTCTGTAACTCGTGCCCCGGGATGAAAAGCCTCCAACCCCATAACTCCACGGTCATAAAAATTCTGCAAAGCATCGGGCAGCTTCCCCCACGAAAGATAAAGCGACATTGGATGCGCAATTACAGGCACTCCACCAGATTCTTTTATTGCAACAATTGCTTCATCAAGATTTGAACCCACACGTGCCACATACCACGGGCGCCCCTTTGCCAAATATCGGTCAAAAGCCTGCTGACGTGTCTTTACAACCTTCTTTTTTACAAGTTCTGCTGCAAAATGAGGTCGTCCAAGCACAGTATCGGGAAAATCGGCAATCATTTCTTCAAGCGTAATATCAACTCCAGCCTCGCGCATCTTTTCAATAATCTGAACATTACGAAGCTCACGGTTTTTTACAAGATTATCAAGAATTTCGGTTAAAGAAGGGGAAATTTGCTTAAAACCAAGCCCAAGCAGGTGAAATTCGCCTGTAGGATAGCTTATATTAAGTTCAACCCCCGGAACAAAAGTGATTCCATGTTCTTTTGCAGCAGCGGCGCCTTCTTCAAGTCCCGCAACAGTGTCGTGGTCTGTAATTGCAATTGCGGTGATATTTTTTTCGGTAGCCTTTTCTATAATCTGTGCAGGCGTATATTGCCCGTCGGAAGCTGTTGTATGAACATGTAAATCAATCATACGATTATAATAGCATTTTTTTTAATGTTGTGATATAATGTAGAATAATCTGCAAATCAGGAGATTAAAAAAGATATGCCTAAAGCGATGCAATATACAAAAGGATCAGTCATTTATTTTGAAGGCGATCATGATGACAGAGTTTTCATCATGCAGGCTGGTGCTGTCGTTCTTCAGAGTACAGATATTGAAACTGGTGCACCTGTAATTGAACAGGTTAAGGCCGGTGAATTTTTTGGTGTAAAATCAGCATTCGGTCACTTTGGGCGTGAAGAAACAGCTACGGCTTTAGTTCCTACAATTGCAGTTGCTTTAACAGTACAGGAGTTTGAAGTTCTTTTCAGCAACAACAAACAGTTGATTATGAAAATGCTCCGTGTATTCTCAAATCAGTTAAGGCAGATTCATAAAAAGACAGAATCAATTTTGAATAATATTGCGGCAGACCAGCAGTCGGGAATGCTTTCGGTTGCACAGTGTTTCTATGATGATGAGCAGTATCGTTCGGCAATGGATGTTTACCTTAAGTTCTTAACCCGATTCCCACAGAATCCAAGAAAAGAAGAAATTGCAAAAAAATATGCTGACTGTAAAATGCGTCATGAACGTATGGCTGCACAGGGAAGACGCGGTATTCTTGATACACCTGTCGAAACAGATGAAGGCTCACTTAAGATTTTCTCTTTGCCTGCATTTGAACGATTTGCAAAAGAATATGAACCTGGACAGGTTATTATTGCTGAATATGAACCTGGAGATTCCTTCTACCTTATTCAAAGCGGACGCGTTCAGCTTGTAAAGAGCGTAAACGGAACTTTAAAAAATCTTGATATTCTTAAGCCTGGTGAATTCTTTGGAGAAATGGCAATTCTTGATAAATCTCCTCGTTCTGCAACCTGTATGGCAGCCGGTCATGTTAAGTGTCTTGAATTCAACAAGGAAAACTTTGAACTTTTGATTACCGGAAACCCTCAGACTGCACTTGTTCTGCTTAAGCTTTTCTGTAAACGAATTTACGACCAGAAGCGACGATTCCGCATTCTTTGTATTAAAGATTTGCAGGCACGTCTTGCCGATGTATTCTTAATGCTCGACGAAATGAATCCTGTTAGCAATCCTGCAGAAAAAACACGCAGATTCAATGTTACACTTTCTGATATTGCACATTGGGCAGGTCTTACACAGGAAGTTACCCACGATGAAATTAACAAGCTCATCGAAAAGCGCAAGATTGAAATGTACGACAGCTACGTAATCGTAAGTAATATTGTGGATATGCGCCGAATGTACGAAACAAGGTCCGGCAACGTAAACCGCTAAAAAAATATTTACTTAAAAAAACAATTTTCACATTTTTTGCCGATTTAGCTCACCTGGTAGAGCACCGCATTCGTAATGCGGCGGTAGTTGGTTCAAGTCCGACAATCGGCTCTATCGTAATTCTTTATATTATAAGGATTTACGGACTTTAGACCCGAAAAAAGGGATAAAGACATTCTAAAACTTTACTCACTGTAACATAAACTGTAACAAAAAACGGTTTACTTGCAGTATTTTGGGGGTTCATTATGTCAAATATTCCTTTTGTTATTTCGAGAAGAAAAGACAGTCCGTATTATTATGTACGGTTCAAGAATGAAACGGCGGGCGGTTATCTACCAGCGAAAAGTACGAAACAAACAGAAAAACGGCAGGCCATAAAAACGGCTTGGGATTGGTACAAGAAAGGGGAAATCGGCGCAGAAAAGAAACAAAAAATTGATAGTGTCATTTTTCAAAATGAAATCAGAAAAGCCGATACGAACGATCTTAATTATGCAATCCAGGAACTACAAAGGCGGGGAATAATTAAAAAAGTTGTCTTTGCTGGCGAAAAGAATGCCGTATCTGCAATAGATTTTCTAATGGAATTTTGGGATTGGGACAAATCCGAATATATCGCAGAAAAGAAACGCAAGAATCATTCTATCGGGCGTAAACATTGTTACAAAGAAAGTGGTTATGTTAAGAAATATTGGAAACCATTTTTAAAAGACAGAGCTTTGGGCGAATTAACACGGCTTGATATAAAACAATTTATCGAACAAGTGGCAGAAATGGAAAAATCATTTTGTTGTAAAAATGACATTATCCGTGCAGGAACAACGGCGTTTAAGTGGGCAAGAGGTGAGGGCATAATAGACGAGGATTTATACTCAAACATTATATTCTTTAGTGGCAAGAATAACGAACGAAAAATTTTAACGCCGGAAATGGTGCAGGCCGTATTTCTTGCAGAATGGAACGATGAGAGGGCGAAACTTGCAAATATGCTTTCGATGTGTACAGGCTTGAGGGCGGGGGAAATACAGGCGTTGAGGTTGCAGGACTTAGGCGCAGACCGTCTTTATATACGACATTCTTGGAATCTGGCGGACGGCTTGAAGTCAACAAAGAACGGTGAGGAACGAAAAGTATATTTGCCGTTTCCTCAAATAGTGGCGGCGTTGAAAAATCTTGCAGAATCGAATCCGTATAACGAGGGAATGAACGGTTATGTATTTTGGGCAACAATTCCAAATAAACCGATGGAATCCAAAACGTGGCTTTTTGAGTTGCGGCAGGTTCTAAAGTCTATCGGGGTTCAAGATGCAGAAACCTATACATTTCACGCCTGGCGACATTTCTTTAGTACATATATGTTTGAAAAAGTAAACCAGAAAGTATTACAAAGACAAACAGGACATAAAACAATTTCAATGCTTGAACATTATGCAGAACACGAAATTAACGCAGATATTGAAATGTTAGAGAGGGCGCAGGTACAGACTTTCGGGGCGTACATTGATGATGCGCAATCCTTTAATTTTGATTATCAGAAAATGAGAAACTATGTACAAGTTGAATATAAGGGGTGAGGAAATGGCAGATTTAGAAAAAATCGTACAGAAACTTTCACTAATGGAAAAAGACCCGATAGGAAGTTTTGAGGGAAAATTGTATCTAAATACACGGTTCTTTTTTGTCAAAATTGATTGTTTATCTTTGGAAAACTTGCAGTCGGTTGATGATGCAGATTTATGTATTGATTTTCTGCAAAGTGAATTATCAGATTTAGAAATATATTTTAAGTATGATATAGGGATTAAACCAGAATACAAGAAAGAACTATCAGAACTTTCTCCAGATGTTTTTATTGAACTTGAAAAAAAAGAAACTGCAAACGCATTAAAAATTGCAATATCACGTTATGAAAGACGGCGGCAGGATTTACAGAATACTTTACAGGCCGCGCCCCAGGTTCAAGTGCAAGTTGAAACGCCGAAGTTTATAAAAGAACTTATAGAATTGGGATATATAAAAACAGATTGTACAAGTTTAGTGTCATTAAATGAAATTGCAAAGTATATTTATGATAGTGGTCATGTTGATGATAAACTACTTTCGCAAATATTAAAAAAATACTTCATACAAGGTAATGGGAAAAAATACGGCAAAACTGCAATATACAATGCAGTAAACTATGCAAAATCTGATAACTAATTTTTCCACTTTTATATCACTTTTGTATCACGCATTATAAACACTTTCACGCCATTATAGAATTATCAAGATTGAAACAAAAATCTTGAAATCTATATTGGAGGTGTTCAAGTGAAAACAAAAATTACTCTCGACACAATCAAAGAAAAGGCAATGTTATCCAGGAGTGAAACGGCCTTTTACTTGGGTTTACACGTCAATACTTTAGACCGTGCAAACATTCCGCATACAAAAATCGGTAGACGTACAGTTTATTCAAAACAGGTTTTAGATGCTTGGATTGCTGCTAACTCCATAGGGGGAAAGGCAAATGAAAAGTAATTCAAAACTGTTTGAAGAAAACAAACAAGAAATTGCAACTGCAATTTATAAGGATTTACTCGCAATGTCGGAAAATGTGCATTTTGGCACTATTGGCGTAAACTTCACTTTTCACAATGGCAGTATTGAGAAAGTGGAATTTACAGAAACAAGAAAAACCAGATTTACAGGGGGTGCAAAATGACAAATGCAAAGAATAATGCAAAATACATTTTTGAACAAAAAGAAGATGCGCCGACAAGATATATTTTGAAATCAAAAGAGGGCGCAGACGTTCCAAATTTTCCGGCAGAGTATAAACGCGGCGCGGACAAAGGCAAGAAATATATAGGTTTTCGCCGTAATGAAACATACTCAGATAAGTTTACGCATATATTTGAATTGGCTGCAGGTTCAGTTTTTACAGGTGTAAACTTTCCGACACAAGAAGAAAACAAGAATAAGGTTTTTGGAAATACAAAAAATCCGAAAGGCTTAAATCGCAATGATGCAGTTTTGATTGAGTTCAAGAATGAGGGAAAAATCATAGAGATTAACTTCTTTTTCGGACAGGCCGTAAATGCAGAAACTTTATATAACCGTTGGATTGCGGGTAATCTAAATATGACGGTTGAACTAGTACCCGCAGGAAATGAAAACGCCGTCAATCTTTTTTGACTGACGGCATAAACAAAAGATTTTTTGTTTATTAAACGCAATTAAAATATAACGAAAATCTGATGTTTAATGAATCCCCGCAGTATGAAATCAAAATCTATTGCGGGACTCTTTTTCCTCATAGTCTAATAATAACAGAATATGGGGTACAGAATTTGAACAAAAGGGGAATAACAAATGATTGATACAATAATGTTTAAGATCGATACAGTAGAAAATCCAGATGCAAGAATATGGCGATATAACATTCCAGATCATAATATCTTGCAGACAGGCGCGGACACGTTCAAGGGAAATATCCGAAATATGCAGATATTTGAAAATATGAACGGCCTAACAGTGCGGGGTAGTATTGCAAAGTTCTTTTACGGAAACAATGTTCAGAATTTCACAAGAGAAAATTATACTGATGCATTAAAAGAATTTGAGCAAATAACAGGATTGAATCTGCATCTTGCAAAATTAAAAAGGGTTGATTTTGGGGAGTCAATAATTGTTGAAAAAGATGCAGGGGAATATATACGTCTTTTCAGTAATATCTCCAGATACAAGAAAGATGTGATAATCGGCAATAAAGGAATTCAGACTGTAACATATTTTACAAATACAGGTTCTTACGCATTTTGTATTTATGACAAGATGCAGGAACTTGAAGACAGGAAAGAAGATGCGCCGGAACTTTTCAAAAATTGTAATATTTTGAGAATGGAATACAGGATTTTAAAATCAAACGGAATCAGAGAAAAACTTGGGAATGGCATAAATATATCGCCTTGGGTTCTTGCAGAAAAAGAAAAGTATAAAATACTGAATCAACTGTATTTAGATTTTTATAAATCAATACCAAAGGCAGGGCGTCGGGTATTTTATGACAAAAACAGGCAATACACTCCGACAGAATATTTTGAAATTCAGACAGAATATGCAAGACAAATAGACCCGAATTTCACAAATGATTTATTAAACTTTCTGTCAAAAAATGGGAATCTTTCAAGGCAGAATCTAAAACGCATAAAGGCGCAGGAAAAGAAGAATTCGCAGAATTACGCCTTTTCAGATACAAATGGGTTGATTGTCGAATTAAACGAAAAAATGCATTGTAGAACGTTCTAGGGGGCTTTACATGGCAGATTTTGGGGAACTTGTAGAAATATAATGTTCCCTTTATTATTTTAAAAACGTTGTAAAACAATCTGATAACAAGGGGGGCGCGGTATGTTCCAGAAAGGTGTATCGGGAAATCCGAACGGCAGACCGAAAAAGGGAAAAACTTTTACTGATGTTTTGGAAAAAGTCTTGAAAGAAAAAACGGCAGAAATAAAAACTGCAAAGGGATCAAGAACGGTACACGGAAAAGAACTGCTCGCAAATGTTTTATATGATATTGCGGCAGATGAAAAGAACGCCCCGAAAATCCGTATTGATGCAATAAATCTAATTATGAATCGATTAGACGGAAAACCACTGCAACAAACTACAGAATCCGTACAGATTGAAAATACAACAAATAATAAAATCCCATATACGACAGATGAACGAATTGCAGAGTTTAACAGGCTTATGGGTTATGATATTGGCGACGATTTACAAACCGAATATATAAAATTGCAAAGGCCGACAGGTTCAAATATTCAAGAAGAAAATAACGAAATGCAGTATTAAAAAATGTAACATAAACTGTATCAAAAATAATAAGATATACACAATTCTAAAAGGGTTTTAATAACTCTAAAACACTTTAACAAATAATAGACATATGATATATTTAACTCTAGAAGTTCTTAGAAGTGTTTGAACTGTCTACTTTTTTTTACATTCGTAATGCGGCGGTACTCAGTTCAAGTCTGAGAATCGGCTCTTTTTTAAATATGATAGAACTAAGTTGGAAAGATTATCCTGAAAAATATGACGACGTCTCAATATCACAAGAGTCAAAGTTTTCCCCAGACATAGATTTCGAACAACTGTCATCCAATTACTTCATCGACTCCGACAATTATCCCGCCTTGCAAAAACTGGCTGCCCCGCTAAATCAAAAGGTTGACCTTATTTATATTGACCCCCCGTACAACACCGGAAATAACTTTGCATACAAAGACAATTTTGCCCGTGACGAATGGCTGAGTTTTATGTCACGTCGTTTGCGTCTGGCCCGCGAGCTGCTTGCCCCAACAGGCTGCATTTTTATTGCAATAGATCAGTCGGAACTTCACTACTTAAAAATCCTTTGTGACCAGACTTTTGGCGAGAACAATTATGTAAACGATTTTATGTGGCTGCACGGAAAGGGCAAAAAAGACACCTGGAGCCGCACACTGCAGCAGCACACTCTGTGTTATGCAAAAGACAAACGCAAGTTGACACCTTTTGAAGAAACTGCTCAAACCCAGTGGGCAAGTCAGAATAAAGACAACGATCCTCGCGGCAACTGGTTCAGCGGAAGCGTTTCTTTTACAGAAAAACGCAGCAACCCAAAACATCCAAACTTTTTTACAATAAAATCTCCTTCGGGCGTGGAATGGACCCGCCAGTGGCAGCGCACAAGAGAGGAAATGGACGAGCTTCTTGCAGATAACCGCATTTATTTTGGCCCGGCACCTGAATACAAGGGCGTTCCCCGCATAAAAATCTTTAATCAAGACACACAAAAAATCATTCCGCGAAATATTATTGATTGTGTAGACTCCACCCGCCACGCACAGGCCCATCTGGACGAACTTCTGGGCGCAAAAGGCCTTTTTGACAACCCCAAGCCAGTGGAACTTATTGAACATCTCATAGAAATAACCTGTATGCCAAAAGATGCGCTCATAATGGACTTTTTTGCCGGCAGCGGAACAACTTTTGAAGCAGTATGCCAGTTAAACAAAAAAGATGGCGGCACAAGGCACACCATCTTAATTCAAAAACCCGAACCGCTCCAAGGCCCCGGCCCGTTCAAAACAATCGCAGACTTATGCTGGACTCGTATCCAGAAAAATTCCGAGTTTTATGGAGAACCATGTAAACTCGTAACTTTAAAATAAATATGTCCGGGACTTTGCAGGCAACACGCGAACTTCCTTTTCGTCCTGTTCGCGGGGTGCATGCAAAATCCCGGACTATTTGATCTCAATTATGATGCCATAATCTGGATCTTTTTAGGTGCAACAACAGCCTTTTTCTTCATGTTGATAGACAAAATGCCGTTCTTGAAGTTAGCGCTGATGCTTTCTTCATCAACATCAGAAGGAAGTGCAAAGCGTCGAGAGAACTCGCTG
>JAFZXA010000153.1 GCA_017617115.1 Treponema sp. | reverse complement strand
TTCATCAGTCGCTGGACTACAACGTACCTGATGAAATGTATAAATGCTTCCAGTACAATGAACTGGAAAGGAAACAGGCTGCATAAATTTTTACACCTTAAACCTGTAAAAATTTTGTGTTGACTAAATAGCGCATTTTATATGAACTTCATATAAATCTGATTCTTTTCCATTAACAAGATATTCAACACTAACATTTAATGAATTTGCAATTCGTACTGCTACGTCTGCTGGCGGCATAGAAGGGTTAGCCGCTACATAAGTAAACAAAGCACGAAGTTTTACATCTGATTTTGCAGCGAGTTCTTTATATTGAATTCCTGTATATTCAATTTCTTCCTTCAAGCGAGTACTAAAATTCATATCTATATAATAACGTCATTATGCAGTTTATTGATTGACAAATGTAATATCTCGTATTAAGATTTATTAAATGCAATATATTGCACTTACTGCATATAGGTGCAATAAAGCGAACATAGGAGTGCAAATTATGAAAAAAACTTTGATTTTTATGTTTTCCGTAATGGCTTTCTTATTTATTAGTTGCCAGAATGCTTCAAATTCTATTACCCAAGAACCTGAAACACCAGCTGAGGATACTTCCACAGAGACAGGCACCAATGATGGCGGTCTTCCTATTACAATTGGAGATGACGGTACTGTTATAATAGGAGCAAGAAGTCTTGTTTCGCTTGGTGAAGGAACAGAAGAAATTGATTCTGTAAGTTACACGGTAAAAAAATATGCTGATGTTTATGTTGAATCGCCGTATTTTTACACCTATTACAAACTTTACTATTTAAATAATAAATTACGACGTGTTTATTCTTATCATCATGGTTTTCAATGTGATATGGATTATACATATACTGAATTTGTTGAACATTTATGTGGATATGGAAGAGAAGATGAAAAAGAACCGATTCATGAAATATATACTTATTTTGAAAATGGAAAAAAGGAATCATATTACTATGATTTCTATGAAGATGGTAAACTATATGGAGAAGAACGTAAGTATGATTTAAATGGCCATGAAATAGGTTCAAAATATTATGACAAGGATGGTGTACCTAGAGAAACTAAAAAAGAATATGATTCAAATGGAAATCTTATTTCTGAAAAATATTATGTAAATAATGTTCTTGAAAATGAATACAGTTACGAATACGAGTATTATACAAATGGCTCAAGAAAAACTTATAAGAGGTATGAAAATGGAATCCTTAAAAGCGAAACAGAGTATTATGAATCTGGTAAGCAAAAGATAAGTAGATATTACCAGAATGGATATCTTCAAAACGAATGGGAGTATTATGAAAATGGAAGTCAAAAATCTTCAAAGAATTATAACCATAATATTTTGTGTTATGAATCTCTTTATTATCAGGGAACAAGTCCTGGTCTACAAGGTCAAACAAAAGCCAATATTCAATATAACAATAATACTGGTATACTTACTTCCTTTACTTCCTACTATTCATCTGGCTATCTAAAATCCATATATTGGGCTTCTAACGGGATTTTATATACTTTTGAAGATGAAAAATACCTAACGCAACCATCAAATTTTGAAGGACCCGGTATTACACAAACAACGCTTACAGAAGAGCAAGGACTTGCAAAACTCGAGGAATTAAGAAATTCAAATTAATTGTTTCAAATGCCCGTTATCGTTCAAAAGCTCAATTACAGGCAACGTTAAATTTTCAGGAGTTTTGTCAAACTTCAAAATGGAAATTGTTGTAAACGGATAACGCAAAAGAACTGCACACATATACGGAAAAGTTTGATTCAAAACATGTGCCATGAACGCTGTGCTTGAACCGCCGTGGCAGAATATTGCAATTGTTTTTTCTTTATCATCCTGGCGCTTACAACGGTAGAACAGGCCTTCGCGCTCATAGCCCAAGGTTGCAAGCCACTTGTCTGCTTCTACTGCAATTTTGTCTGTATCTGTTGTTGAAAAAGTATCTTTAAAAACAGGATATTCGCGCCACGCTGGAGTTTGTAAATCTTTGCCGCTTTTTACAAGTGCATCAACTCCAAGCCACGGATTCCATTTTTTATCGTACAGTTCTCCTTCACGGCCAAAGCGGATTTCCTGTATAAAATCAAGCACTTCAATTTTTTTAATCCCAGACACTTCCGAAAAATGCTGAGCAGTCTGTTTGGCCCTTCCAAGCGGTGAACAATAAATCTCTTCTATATCTTCCTTTAAAAGTCTTTGTGCTGCAATTTTAGCCTGCTCGTGACCAACATCGGTAAGGCAATCTTTTTCGTAATCTGGTTCTCCGTGGCGGATTAATACAATTCTCATATTTCTTCCTTAACTTTATCTTACAAATATTATAATGGTATTTCTTAAAAAAATCTGCTAAAATATACTCATGACAAAGCAAGCAATTTTTCATGTTGATAATACAGAAGGTGTTATTGATTTTGCGAAATTTCTTTCGGATATGGGCTGGACTATTCTTAGTGCAAACCGTACTGAAGAAATTCTTAAAAAGGCAAAGATTCCTGTTGTAAAAGAACCGGCACTCGTAGAAAATAATCTGTACTTAAACGATACCTCAGGACTCATTCAGCGCATAATGTCTTCTTCCTTTATAGATGAACCTAATTCACCTGTAAATCAAACCGGAGGAAACATTGGGCTCATCTGCATGAATGTGTACCCTACCCTTCACAACATCAATTCCGAAAAAAAATTCAAAGCTGTAACCAGACCATTCAATTTTTTTGTTTCAACAATTCTTCGTAATGCTTTTTTAAATTATGAAAACGTAATGATTCTTTGTGATCCGGCAGACTATAAAGAAGCAATGGTACAGCTAAGAACAGACAGTATTAGCAAGGAATTTAGAATCTATCTTGCAGCAAAAGCACTCAATCTTGTTTCGGCATTTGACGGCGGAATTGCAAGCTCAATTCTTATGAATAATCCCGACGAAGTACAAAAGAGTTTCTTAAACTATTTGACTTATCCTTTTGAAAAACAATACATGCTTCAAAAAGGTTCGAATCAGCATCAAAGCTCCTGTCTTTACCGATTCCCCGGAGGAACTGGAACTGTAAGTGCTCTTCAAAAACAACAGGGAAAAGATTTAAGCTACAACACAATTTCTGATATTTCGTTTGCGTGGGAGCAAATCTGTATGCTTTCACAAAATCTTAAAAATCAGTTTTCGGTAAAAACGACAAACTGCGACGGCTACCATTTTGAAACCCAGTTTACTCCACTCACCGGAACAGTTTTTACAATTGCAGTAAAATACAAATCTATTCTTGGCGCCTGCATTTCTTCGAACGCTGTAAACTCCTTCAAAAATACATATACTTACGATACTGCAAATATAAAACGCGTAACTCTTGCAAGCAGTGCAGTAATTGACGAAGCTGCCGCACAGGAAATTATAAAAGGAAATTTTGTTGCGGTTGTTGCACCTGGCTTTACACAGCAGGCAAAGGATATTCTTTCTTCCGTAAAAAAACTTGAGCTCATTCAAATATCGCGCATCTCTACCTCTGACTACGAAATGGAACTCATAAACGGCGGACTATTGTTCCAGACAAAGGATAAAGTTTTATTTGATCACTGGGATGTAAAAACTAAAACACGACCGGGTCAAGTACTTGCAGACCAGCTGGCATTTGGAACAATTCTTTCAATGGGCTCCAGAACATTTTCGGCAGTTCTTGTAAAAGATAATGCTATTGTTGGACTTTCGCAGGCCTGTAAATCTTCTGTTCGTGCCGTTGATGTTGCTTTAGGCGAGGCGCTTCTCCACAAAGATCAGAATCCGGAAAATGCGCAGTTGAATCTTGCCGATGTTCTTGTATGCGACTCTCCTACTCCACTTTGCGATTCCATTAAGCAGCTGGCAGACCTTGGACTTAAAGCAATAATACAACCGGGTGGTTCTCAAAACGATGAAGAATTTATAAATTTTTGTAATGACCACCTTATTTCAATGATTTTTACAAATATGCCGCACATAAGTTACTGATTTTATTTTTGATTTACGGTAAACTAGTGTTCAACATATAAAAAGAAGGCTTTTATGATTTTTCAGTTAGGACAATATCTTCAACAATTCTGGGGTCCTGCCCGACTCCTTTCATCTTATGCAGTTCTTATTGCAATTGCACTTTACACCGGATATTTTGCCGCATATAAATTAATTCCAAAATTTTTTGACAAGCTTCCTCATGACCGTGGACGCGAATTTACCTTAAAAGATAATGCCGAAGCCGCCAAAGGAAAACCTACAGGAGCCGGCGTAGTTTTTATTACGATTTTTGTTGTACTTTGTTTTCTGCTTGTTCCAATGAACTGGATGCGTGCTTTAATCATTATTCTAACCTGGCTTACAATGCTCACAGGATACTTAGATGACCGCAGCATTACTTCCTGGGGTGAATATCTAAAAGGCGCACTGGACCTTGTGCTCAGCGTGGCCGCTTCTTTTGTTTTGTACTTTGGTTTAAAAAATGCTTCTGCCGACGGAGTTGTGCGATTCTGGCTTCCGTTTACTTCAAACCTGATTGCAGTAAATCCTGTTGTTTATATTATTGTGTGTACAATCATGCTGTGGGCTTCCATTAATACAACAAACTGTACCGACGGAGTTGATGGCCTTTCTGCAACTCTGGTTCTGATTGCTCTGCTAACTCTTGGTGCTGTTTTCTATTTTGTTCTTGGTCATAAAGATATTTCTGCATACCTGTTGCTTCCACACATTCCAGCGGGTGCCAACTGGGCAATTATGCTTTTTGCAATGGCAGGAGTTGTAATGGGATATTTATGGCTCAACGCATTCCCAAGCCGATGTTTAATGGGAGACGCCGGAAGCCGAGCCCTTGGATTTTTTATTGGTGTTTGCGTAATGGTAAGCGGAAACCCGTTCCTTATTCTTGCAACAAGCTCAATCATTTTTATAAACGGCGGTATGGGCCTCTTAAAGGTTGCACTGCTCCGATTCTTTAAAATTAAGATTTTTGAAAATATCCGTTTCCCTCTGCACGACCACATGCGTAAAAACAGAGGCTGGTCACCTACTCAGGTTCTCATAAAGTTTATGATTATGCAGATTCTCGTAACCTGTGCCATTCTGGGAATCTTCTTTAAGATTCGTTAACAAGCTCTATCAAAGTTTCTGCATCTTTAATAAGATTTTCTATTACACAATACTCATTCGGCTGGTGTGCCTGATTATCCAGGGTGCTCCAGACAACTGCGTCTATTCCTTCGCGTCTGAGTTCTGCGCCTACTGTGCCACCGCCTATTCCAATAAACTTTGCGTCTATGTTGTGAACCTTTTTTATGGCAGCAGCAAGCTTTTGTGCAACAGGAGCCTCTACAGAAGTTGCAGGGCTTTCTGATTTTTGTGGTGTTGTATATTCAACCTTTACACCGTACTGGGCTTCTACTTCGCGGCAGGCTTCATCAACCTTTGCCAAGACCTGTGCCAGTGAATAGCACGGAAGAATTCTACAGTCCATACAAAACCAGTCTTCGCCGGGAATTATATTTATGCTGTCTACGTTCTTTTCACGTTTAGTCGGCTGGAAGGTTGAATAGTCAGGTTCAAATAGCGGGTCTCGTTTATCAAAAACCTTTTCAAGTGCGTTGAGTTTTAAAGAAAGAGCGCATGCTGCAAGACATGCATTTGCACCACTGTCAGGGCGTGAACCGTGAGTCTGTTTACCCATTACATGAACGCGCAGCCACAAAAGATTTTTTTCGGCAATTTCAATTGTTCGGCCTTCACTGTCACCGCCATCGGGAATTAAAACAAGGTCGTTTTTGCGGAACAAGTCTGTATTTCGTATAAGCCAGATTGCACCATATTCGCTGCCGTTTTCTTCGTCGGCAACAAAAAGAAGTTTTATTGTGTGTGCAGGTACAATTCCATTTTTTAGAAAATAAAGCCCCGCAAAAACTGCAGAACAAAGTCCCTGCTGATTATCTTCAACTCCACGGCCATAAAGTTTTCCGTCTTTTTCTACAACCTTCCAGGGGTCAGTATTCCAAAGACTAAGGTCACCCACAGGCACAACATCTATATGAGCCATTACCCAAACACGCTGTGAATCATCCTTTCCGGGAATTGTTACAACAAGGCTTGGTCGCTTTCCGCTGCTTACACGACTGTCTGGGGCCTCATAGCGTTCTATATTTTCAAAGCCGTTGTTCTTAAGCCAGTTTTCAAGGGCGTCACATTTTTTAGTTTCGCCGTCGCCGCCGCCTTCTGGTGCAATGGCAGGAATGCTGGTTAGCAGGGTTTCGAGTTCCACGATGTCGCGGTGGGAGTTGTTCAAAAAGTCGCGTGGTGTCATTATCTATACACTTCCCAAGTGGTCTTCACCAGAGTTTCTACGTCGCTGTATTTTGGTTCCCAACCGAGTAATTCTTTTGCGCGTTTTGAAGTTGCATAAAGGCAGGCAGGGTCACCAGGACGTCGCTCTACATCTTCGCTTGGAATTTCTTTACCGGTAATTTTTCGGGCAGCGTCAATAATTTCTTTTACTGTTGTGCCTTTTTCGGTTCCAAGATTTACTGTAAGGCTCTTGTCGTTCTTTGCAATGTAATCAAGTGCCATAACGTGTGCGCGGGCAAGGTCTGTTACATGAACATAATCGCGGATACAAGTTCCGTCGCGGGTGTCGTAGTCTGTCCCAAAAACCTTCATTCCGTCTTTCATACCGGCTGCAACTTCCATTACACGAGGCAACAGGTTTGCAGGATTCTGTTCAAGTCCGCGGATTTCTCCATCAGGGTCATAGCCTGCCGCATTAAAATATCGCAGGGCTGCAAAACGCATTCCCTTAAGCTTATCGTACCAGGCCATAAAGCGTTCAATTTCAAGTTTTGTAAAACCGTAATAGTTTTCAGGATTTTTTGGATGATCTTCATCAATCGGAAGATATTCAGGTGCACCAAAAACAGCCGCAGAAGAACTGAAAATCATTTTTTTGCAGTTGTACTTTACAGCCGCATTCATAATATTCAAGGTTCCTGTAATATTGTTTACGCTGTATTTTTCAGGCAGAATCATACTTTCACCGGCAGCCTTAAAAGCCGCAAGATGAACAAAAGCATCAAAGCCCTGAGAAAAAGCAGCATCTAAATCTGCAGGAATCAAAATATTTCCATATATAAAATCATTCTGTGGAAAAAGATTACAGCGCAATCCGCTCGAAAGATTATCAAAAACAGTAACCTTGTGTCCTGCTTTCATCATTTCTTTTACAACATGACTTCCAATGTAGCCGGCGCCACCAATAACCAAAACTTTCATTTTATTCCTCCACTATCCTAATATATACATATCTTTCTTCGTAGTCTTCATAATAAGGGTCAATATAAACCCATGTCTGCTTTACGACATTCTCTGCATTTTCTTCTGCTTCTTCAGCTTCTTCCTGTTCGTGTGGGATGAGCATATCAAGGTTCTGACCAAACTGAATTGTTACTGTTGCTGACTCACCTTCTTTTAAAGCATCCTCTGCCCATTGCGGATATTCCTGCCCAAAGCCCTTGTACTGCCAGTCTAAAAAAAGCGGCGGCGCTTCAAAAACATCATCTTGAGCGCTCTTACCAGCACCTGTACTTGCACAGGCAGTTATGAATAAACAAAGCATTGGCAAAAAAAGAATTTTTTTCATCAATAATATTATACAGCATTTATCAATTGCCTATCTACTGTTTTTTTTGTATTATTGAGATATGAGAAAGATTACTTCATTAATTTGTATTTTTGTTCTGGTTGCCGCTGCATTTACATTTACTGCATGCCAGAGTGTTAAAGATATTCCGGAAGATTTAACTGCTCCTCAGCTTTTGCAGAGAGGACAAAGTTATGCAGACAATGCAGATTACAAAAATGCCGAAGCCTGCTACCTTGCAACAATTGACCGCTATGGCGACAATACAGACACTTACATTGAAGCAAAATACGAGCTTGCACATCTTTATATAAAGACAAGAAAATATGAGAAGGCACGTGCCATACTGGAAGAGATTCTTGAGCTTTATGATTATGCTACTGTAGGAACACTGCCTGCTGCATACAAAAAGCTTGCACAAATGGATATGGAAAAGCTTCCTAGTCGCTCGGAAGAAGAATAGCCTTTACCTTAATATCTTTAGATTCGGCAAGACCCATTACATAATCTTTTGAATATTTTCCAAGTCCGCGTGGCTTTGGATGCGGCTCTGCGTCTCCAATAAGAATTATGCGTCTTGTTGAACCGGCACGCC
The DNA here is from genome assembly GCA_017617115.1 of Treponema sp. GTDB lineage: Bacteria > Spirochaetota > Spirochaetia > Treponematales > Treponemataceae > Treponema_D. Next base: position 21,736 of record JAFZXA010000153.1, on the reverse strand, counting down.
AACCGTAAAATTCACTTGAAGCATAAATTGCTTCGTAAACAGCTTCCGGAATATCGCCGCCTTCTTTACCGATTATTTTCAAAGAGTTCAGGTTTTTATTAAATGTAGTTAAATTATCTGTAAACGCAAAAAACTTTACCGGAAGATTTTTGTAATTAAAATTGTCCCCGTAGTCGCGGTAAAAAAGAAGTCCAAAGCGGGCGCCGCGGACATTTTCAAATTCCTTAAGCAGTGCCGGAAGCAGATCTTTTTTAAGTGTTTCAATATCGTTTTTCATACTGCCGGTTGCATCAATTGCAAACACAACATCAAGATTATCCTTGTTTCCAATATCATCAAAAACTTCAAGAATATCTTCTACAATAGTTTCGGGACCTTTTGAGTAAACAATAAAATCAGAGATTTCTTCAAATTTTTGACTTGCGGCAGGATTATAATCATCTGTAAGAACAACTGCTGGTTCTGGCACAGGTTCCGGTTCAGGCTCGGGCGGATTAGGCTTAGCCCTACGTCTTGTTTCAAGATTGAACATAAAAGGGCTGTCCATGTATTCACCGGTGTAATCGGCATAAGGCTTTTCAAAAGTTCGGATATTTATAAAAGTTCCGCGTCCAATTTCTACAATTCCGTTACGGCTCCATTCGTATCCAAACTGTAACGTCAATGGAATAAAAATATGAAAAGCGTCTCCAAGACCTTCAACCTTTTCGGTAGTTGAATCTATAAGGCTGTATTTTGCACCTTCGGAAACAAGGGGCTTGCCGTCAAGAATGCGCATTTCATCACCATTAATTGGATTATATTCAAGAGCACGGTATGCATAATTGTCGGCCTTACCGTTTGGGTCACGTGTAGTTTCTGTAAGAAGTACCGACTCAACACCCTTAATTTTTCTTATATAAAGATGATAGCCCTGCAATTCGCCGTCATCATTTTTTTCTTCTACCATTTTTATGTCATTTGCGGTAATGCGCATGGCATTTTGTTTTTCTGTATATACAATTTTTTGAGATTCTGAAGTTTCCTGTGCAAATACAGGAGCAGTGGCAATAACACCGGCAAGAATTAAAGAAGCGAAAAATCCAGTTTTGACAATTTTTTTCAATAACATAGTTACTTATCGGCTTTTTGTGGGTTTTATATTAGTAATGGGCAACTTGCAAAATCAGCCTAAAGGGGGTAAAATATGTACATGAAATTAAAATATTTTGCAATCATTTTAGCATTATTCGGTTTTTCTGCCTCATTATTTGCAGAACCTGTAAAATATTCTTTCTCTAGTTTTGGTGGTGGTTTACCTTCTTCGGCTGCAAGATTATCGTTGGCAGCAGACGATGGTTCAACTCAACAAAGAATTATCATAGAAGACGACGAAGATGATACTAATGACTATAACCATGACTATTCTGATGAACCTACTGTAAAAAAAGGTAAAAGCGCAGGTCTTATAGTTACTTATGTTGTTGTGGGTGTTGTAGTAGTTGCCGGAGTTGCATTAGGTGCCTATTATCTTACAAATGAAACTGCAAACTGCTGTGCTACTTCAATAGACAATATGGCTCAGGGCTGCGGTGAAGAATGTGGAAAACAATGTTCCGATGCATGTGCCGATTCCATGAGCGAAGCTTGTAGTGCTTCTATGAACGATGCCTGTTCTTCAAGCGCAAACTCTACTACTTGTACAACAACTTCAATCAGTAATATGTTTGCAAACGGAATTCAGTTAATCCCAATTTATGTTCCATAAAAAACTTTATGCAGTTCTTACTGCGGCAGTTTTCTTTTCACTTACCTGTAATAAGGTTGTTGCGGCTTCGAGGAATATTACTTCCTTGAAGCTCGATTTTTTACGTACAGAAGAATTACTTTCTACAGGCGAGCAATCTCCAATGACAGGAACTATTATCTATAATAAAAATCCTTTTGTGTTTATTTTTCAGGTAAAAACTCCTGTAGTGCAAACTCTTTATATAAATGAACAGAGCGCTTATATTTTTGACAACGACACAATTTATGATGCTTTAGAAAACAAGGATTTTCTTGAACAAACCTGCACCGATTTTTTAAACTGGTTTAAATCTGATTACGGGCTTGAAGAATCGTCTTTTAAAACCGGCGACAGATGGCTTGAACAAAACTATGTTGTTACTCAATGGGACTGCTACAATTTTGAAAATCAGCCTCTTAATAAAATCATAGTTTACTCCGATGCTTCTGGTCGTTTTAAAAGATTAAAAATGTATGTTAATTCAGACTCGCTTGTTACAGACACAAGTCTTTATGATTTTAAAACCTCTCAGGGATATTCCTACCCTACTACAATTCTTTCTGACTCTTATGATAACGATGAACCTTTTTTGGAAACAACGCTTGTATTTTCAAATGTCAGTTTTATTCTTTCAAAAGATGATTTGCAGACAGTTGAAAAACTTGTACAGGACAAAGACATTGTTTGTGAATATCCTGTCAAAGATTTGTCAAGCGGCAATGCTCTCATAACGCCTTTAGTTCCTCAAGCCGCATCTTACAAGGTTTCAATTCCTTCGGTGCTTGTTGGGGCGTCGTTTAAGTTTTATAAAAAATTCATTACAAGCCAGGATATGTCTAACTGTCCGTTTTATCCTTCATGCTCGCAGTATATGCTCGAAGCAGTTTCGGCAAACGGAGTTTTCGGATTTTTTCAAGGGCTGGAACGTCTAAAACGATGTACTGCAACAGAACACAAACGCGACCAGTACCCTACTTTAAGTAATGGCAAACATTATGACCCTGTGCCTGTAAAACAAAAAAACAATTGAGGAAAATGATGAGAAAGTTTCTTTTAATAATTTCATTTTTAGCAGGCTCTTTTTTTATTTATGCTCAGGGTACCACTCAAAGCACCACACCTTCTCCTTACGAACCAGATGTTTTAAAAGCATTTGCCGACTCTCTTTACAATGATGGATTTTTAACTCAGGCCGAAGGTGAATATAAAAGATTTCTTTTTGCACTTCCAAACCAGGATTTTACAGGTACAGCTGCACAAGATTCTTTGTTAACACTGACTAACATCTATAAAAAGCAAAGCAGTGTCAGTGGTATTACCTGGCTTAAAGATAATTTTTATTCGGTGGCCCAGATTCCTGTTAAAGAAAAAATAAATTTTGTACAGGCAGAATTTATTTTTAAGGAATGTGACACACAAAACTTCAATTTATTTTCTACTTCAATTCTTTCGGAGCGCAAGGATTTTTCGCCAAAGTTTAAAACACTCATAGACGTTTCGGAGCTGCTTTTAAACAACGACATTGGAGGACTTGGAGCATTCTGCAAAGGAGCCGCCGCCTTAAACCCCGATTATGAAAAATTGAACGAACTGTGTCAGTCTTACAAATTAAAAAGTCCTGGTCTTGCTTTGTTTTTTTCTACTATAATTCCAGGAAGCGGCAAATGGTACACCGGTTCTTTCGGAGCCTTTTTTTCATCATTTTTAACAATAGGCTCTTTTGCAGCAGGAACAGTTATAACAGGCATTCAAACAGAATGGAAAAGCTGGCAGCCTTATGTATTTGGTGCATGTGGCGCCGTACTTTATATTGCCGAATTATACGGTGCCTATCAAAGTGCAAAACGCTACAATGCTGCCCTTTACCGTGTTCTTTGCGAGGAAACAGAAAAACTATATGAAAAAGAGTATTAAGTTTATTCTTTCACAAATTATATTTCTCTGTCTGATTTCTTCCCTGAATGCAGCGCCCGGGGTCCCTGAGGCTCTCGAAGGGCCATATACCGACCTTTTCCTCTACGCAAAATCCCTCTATGACGCAGGTGCTTATGAAGAAGCCGAAGTAGAATATAAGCGTTATATTTTTATGCAAAATTATGTTCAAAATCAGGATGAAAAACTTGCCGATGCTTTTTGTGCACTAGCCCAGCTTTACGAATTAAAAGGAAATCATTCTTTAGCAGCACAATCAATTCAAATGGCAATAAACACACTTGAACAAAATGAGGCAACAGGTGAGCAGTTAGACAAGCTTCGTTCTTTACATATTAAATATCTGACTCTGGAAGCTCAGGGAACAAACGCATTTCTTTCTGATAATCTTTTTATTTTTTCGTATATGAATATGAGTGATTTTTCTGATGTTATAAAAAAGCAGGCCTTTTCAGCCGCAATTTCTAATGCAGTTTCAAGCGGAAGATTTGAATATGCACAGAACACTTTTAATCAGGCCACACAGCTTCTTCCCAACGCCTGGAGTGAGCAGCAACAGGCCGATATTATCACGGGCTTTGAAAAACTTTGTGCATTTAAACCAAAAAATCAAAAGCTTGCCGGATACCTTTCGTTTTTTCCGGGACTTGGTCAGTTATATGCTCACGACTACAAAGATGCCGCAAATGCATTTTTACTTAATGGTTCAATTATAGCCGTGAGTGCGTGGTCGCTTTGTACTCTTGATTTCTGGACTTTTTCGCTGCTTGAATTTAATCCGCTTATTCGCTTTATGCAGGGAAACATTTACAATGCACAAAAAGACACTTACCAGTATAATATAAAAAAACAGCAGGAACTTTCGGCCCCAATATTACAAGAACTTGCACAATAACAACACATTTTTATATTTAAAAATCTCTAAAAATGCTATATAATATAAGTTACTCTTATGCAGCAGAATGATTTTGAACAGGTAGATCTTAGTACTTTTTTTGATTCACAGAGCCCTGGCCCTGAACAGAACGAAAAAGTTGAGATGCTTACTACACAGCAAAAACAACTCATTCAGGAAGTAATGCCTCTGATAAAACAGACAGACCCCGAAAAAGCCCAGAGCTTTCAGGAACGTCTTGATGCTTTGGAGTCGCTTGCTCAATCTGTTTCAAGATTTCCGTCACTGTTGGAACGTCACGAACTTATTGGCGGAACACGTACACCAAATTCTTTAATTGATTCACTTATAGACCATCAGAATGTCGGGGACTCTACCCTTCAGCTGCCGTCTAAAGCTATGCTTGGCAAAGGTCTTCTTGTTGCAAAAATGCATACCTTTTCAAGCTTTGCAAAATATACACATCACATTCCAGACTTAAAAAAATATTCAAAAGCTTTTGATACAGAGACTGTAGGTTCTATGTATTCGCTTTTAATTGAAGACGTTTATTTGAACTTAATCCGTGATAATACACAGCCACTGGAATTCCGCCGCGAATGGGCTATGTCTTTACTGTTGCTATGGGAACACTGGAACGATCAGGGAAGCGCACAGGTAGCACCCGTATTGGAATCGGTATGGATTGCACGCCGCCGTTTAGCCCCTGCCTTTGGAACAATGATGGGAACAAGCGAGCTGCTTCAGATTTCCATGCAGATGGACGACCAGTGGATTGCATTCATAAAGCAAAAACTTGGAGACCCTGGAGTTTCGCAGGCAATGGAGGAATTTCTTTTTGGTATTTCTTACGAACAGATTAATACTCTGCGCACAATCCTTAAAGAAAAAGGTATTCCTGCAATTGGTCGTGATGAAGTTTCTAAGTTTTTAGGAGAACATGTAAAATCAGATGCCGGTTTGGACTATCGCGACTTCTATGCAAAATATACAATACGACGGGATAATGCACGTTCCCGCACAAGGCTCAAATTAAACGGACCGCATAAAACTCTTGAAGATTACTTTATTCAGTTTGTAACCGTGCAGAACAAGGAGAAACAGAACAATGACACCTTCGCAAAAACAAAATGAAGAAACAAATAATAAAAAAATACCGTACCATTTTGGAGAAAAGCTCCGAAGCGTACGCGAACACAAAGGCTACACTCTTAAAGTAGTTGCCCAGAAGGCCGGAGTCAGCGAAAGCCTTGTTTCACAAATTGAACGAAATCATGTTTCGCCTGCAATTGATACTTTGCTGGCCCTTGCTGATGTTCTTGATATTAACCTTGAGTTTTTGTTTGAAGAATACAGAAAGGAACGCCCGGTAACAGTTATCCGTTCTGATGAGCGACCTTCTATGTTTGAAGATGATATTCTTTATGAAGAGCTTGCTCGCCCAGCTGACTCTGCAAAGGAAAGTTCGTTTGAATCATATATGCTTAAAATTCCGGCCGGCTCGCACACACACCGCGGTTCTTACGGACACATTGGTCGCGAGTTTGGAATTATCTTAAAGGGTAAGGCACGACTCACCTACGGCTCACGCGAATACATTCTTGAAGAAGGCGACAGTGTTTCTTATTCTTCTGCAGCACCGCACCTGGTAGAAAATGTTGGCGACACAGAACTAACCGCAATCTGGGTAGTTTCTCCTGCACAACGATTTATTGAGAAATAATCTTCTTGCAACAAATCTTTAATATTTGTATAATTATTTAATTTTAATAAAGATTTTTTGCATATTTATGCACTTTTTATGCATAAATATCACAGGAGGACCATTATGACAAAAAAAACTTCTGATGCCGCTATCTTAAAACGACTCGAAAAGCTTGCTGTGCACAATGATCCCATCAATCCCGATTTATACAAAACTTACGATGTAAAACGCGGATTAAGAAATGCAAACGGCACAGGTGTACTTGTAGGACTCACCCGCATTGGTGATGTTGTTGGTTACGAAATCAAAGACGGACAGAAAATTGCAATTCCAGGCCGCCTTGTTTACCGGGGCTACAATGTAGAAGATTTAATTGCCGATGCCGAAAAAAACAAACAGTTTGGTTACGAGCAGTGTGCATATCTGCTTTTGTTTGGAGAGCTGCCAACTCAGGAAAAGCTTGATACCTTTAAGGAATATCTTGGAGAGTTCAGGGCCCTTCCAGAGCACTTTACCGAAGACATGATTATGAAGGCTCCTTCAAACGATATTATGAATAAAATTGCCCGCGGAGTTCTGGCAAGCTACTCTTATGATGAAGACCCAGAAAACCGCAGTGTTGGAAATGTCGTAAAACAATGTGTTGAACTTATTGCACGTTTTTCAACTCTTGCTGCTTACGGCTACCAGGCAAAGCGTCGCTATTATGATAACAAGAGTATGTTCATTCATAATCCAAAGGCTGAGCTTTCTACTGCCGAAAACTTTTTGCGCCTTATTCGTTCCGATAAATCATACACAAGACTCGAAGCAGAAACTCTTGACCTTGCACTTATTCTTCACGCAGAGCATGGTGGTGGTAATAACTCTTCACTTACTGTTCACGTTGTTTCTTCTGCCGACACAGATACCTACTCTGCAATGGCCGCTGCTGTTGGTTCCCTTAAAGGACGCCGTCATGGTGGTGCCAACATCAAGGTTATGGAAATGATGGACGAAATTAAGGCAAACGTAAAAGACTGGACAAGCGAAAAAGAAGTTCGTAACTACCTTATGAAAATTGCTCATAAAGAAGCAGGCGACCGTTCAGGTTTAATTTACGGAATGGGTCATGCCATTTATACAATCAGTGATCCTCGTGAAGTTCTGCTTAAGGCAAAGGCAAAGAAGCTTGCAAAAGAAAAAGGCGAAGGATTTCTTGAAGAACTTGCACTTTACGAGCTCATTGAAAAGCTTTCACCTGCAATCATTCAGGAAGTTCACAATTCCGACAAAAAGATTTGTGCCAATGTCGATATGTACTCAGGTCTTGTTTACAGCATGCTAAACATTCCGCGCGAACTCTTTACTCCAATTTTTGCAATCTCTCGTATTGCCGGTTGGTCTGCCCACCGCATTGAGGAAATTGTTAGCGGCGGAAGAATCTATCGTCCGGCTTACAAGAACGTTTCAAAAGAAAGAGACTACGTTCCGATTCTGGAAAGAAAGAAGTAAGCTATCTTCTTGAGCGACGACTATTAGCTATCAGTAACAACCGCAGAAATGACCCGATTGCCGTAAGCGCTGCTGCAACATAAGTTAGCGCTGCGGCAGACAAAACCTTGCGTGCGGCGCGGATTTCTTCTTTTGAAACAAGTGTATTTGTTTCTTTAAGGATTTTCAGCGCCCTGCGCGATGCATTAAACTCTACCGGCAGCGTGATGATGTAAAAAATCATCGAAGCACCAAAAAGCAAAAGCCCAATATCTGTTATCAACTGAAAAATCCAAAGATACTGTTCAAGGCTGGCAGCAGCTCCTAAAATGATTCCCAAAATTGCAAGAGTCGGTCCAAAGCGTGAACCAAAGTTTGCAACCGGAACAAGCATACGTCGGAAAATGAGCGGACCATAGCCTGTATTATGCTGAATAGCGTGACCTGTTTCGTGAGCGGCAACCCCTACAGCGGCAATTGAACGGCTTGCAAAAGTGGAATCGCTAAGGCTTAAGGTCTTTGTTTTTGGATTATAATTATCTGTGAGTTTGCCGCTTATGTGGGCAATGCGTACGTCGGTAATGCCGTTGGCTTTTAAAAGAATCTGGGCTGCCTGTGCACCACTAACACCGCGCTGGGCCATTACCTTATCAAACTTTGCATAGCGAGATTTTACCAAAGCAGAGGCAAGCAGGCTGAGCAGTGCTGCAGGTAAAACAAGAATTAAATAATAAATGTCGATTCCACCAAGATACATAGGAGACTCCTGTCATTCCCGGGCTTGACCCGAGAATCTGTTATATTATACCACAAACCCCAAGAGAATGGTATAATAATTATATGGAACGAATAGACAAGCTTCTTGCACACGAAGGCATAGGTTCACGAAAAGACATCAAAAAGATTCTTCACAGGTGTGTTGTTACTGTAAATGGCAGGCAGGTGTTTGACCCGGGTTTTCAGGTTGATGCTGTAAAAGACCTTATTCAGATTGACGGCGAAACTGTAGACCTTCACACAAACCTTTACATTATGATGAACAAACCGCAGCATGTTGTTTCTTCTACAAAAGAAGGTGACCATCAGACTGTATTTGATTTGCTTGATGACAGTTTACGAACCCCTTATCTTATAGAAAAACTTCACCTTGTTGGCAGACTCGACATGGACACAGAAGGCCTTCTTCTTTTTACAACAGACGGCGAATTAACACATAGAATCACTTCCCCTAAAACTCATATAAGCAAAACCTATTACTGCGAACTGGAACACGAAGAAACACCTGAACACCAGAAAGAAATTGTCCAGGCTTTTGAAAATGGCATTGATGTAGGCCCCGAAGACAACGAAGAAGGCTTTACCTGCCAGCCGGCCTTTTTGCAATGGAAAAGTGCATCCTCTGCCCTGCTGACAATTTACGAAGGCAAATACCATCAGGTTAAAAGAATGTTTGCAGCTGTGGGAAATAAAATTACGTACCTTAAGCGTATGAGTATGGGTGAACTTAAACTTGACCCGAAATTGGAACTTGGAGAGTACAGGTTGTTAACTGAAAAAGAGATAGAGTTGCTTCGATAAGGGGTGCTTCGAGAGCCTCAGCAACCCCAGCTTATTCAGTATGAATGGGGTCCCTGAGGCTCTCGAAGGGCCCTTATTGACGTCCTAGAACAACCCTGAAATCACACCATTGTCATCAACATCAATATCAAGCGCAGCAGGAGCCTTTGGTAAACCTGGCATTGTCATAATGTCGCCGGCAAGGGCAACTACAAAGCCTGCACCTGCGTAAAGCTGAACATCGCGTACCGGGAACATAAAGTCTCTTGGTGCGCCAATTAGCTTAGGGTCGTGGCTTATTGAATTCTGGGTTTTAGCGATGCAGACAGGAAGCTTTCCGTAGCCTGCTTCTTCAAAGCCCTTTAATTTTTTAAGGGCAGCAGGATCAAACTCAACATCACGGGCACGGTAGATTTCTGTTGCAATCTTACGGATTTTATCTGCAAGTGGTAAATCAAGTTCGTACAACGGATGGTATGAGGCTTTTCCACTGTCGGCAATTTCGGCAACTGCACGGGCCAAGTCTTCTGCACCTTCACCGCCTTTTCCCCAGCCTTCAGAAAGCACAGCCTTTGAACCAACGCCCGCACAAAGCTTCTCCAATAAAGCAATTTCTTCGTCTGTATCTGTAATGAACTTGTTTACTGCAACAACAGCTGGAAGCCCGAACTTAGCAACGTTTTCAATATGAGTCTTAAGGTTTTCAAAACCTTTTTCAAGGGCAGCACAATCTGGTTTAGACAAATCAGCTTTTGCAACACCGCCATGCATTTTGAGCGCACGAATTGTTGCAACAATAACTACAGCACTTGGCTTAAGTCCAGCTGCACGACACTTAATATCAAGGAACTTTTCTGCACCAAGGTCAGCTGCAAAACCGGCTTCGGTAACAACATAGTCGCCGCTGGCAAGGGCACACAAGGTTGCGTTTACACTGTTACAGCCATGGGCAATATTTGCAAAAGGTCCGCCGTGAACAAAAGCAGGATTCTTTTCCAGAGTCTGAACAAGGTTTGGTTTAATAACATCCTTGAGCAAAGCGGCAACAGCACCAGTGCACTTAAGAGCACCAAAGGTCACGTTTTCTTTTGCATAAGTCTGACCAATTACAATGCGGTCAATTCGTTCTTTAAGTTCGCTTATTGTGCGGCTCAAGCAGACAATTGCCATAATTTCACTGGCAACTGCAATTGTAAAATGATCTTCGCGTGGAACACCCTGCAGGCGGCCACCAAGACCAATTGTAATATTTCGTAAAGCACGGTCATTCAAGTCAACGCAGCGTTTCCATGAAATTGTGCGTGGGTCAAGACCAAGCTCGTTTCCCTGCTGCAGGTGGTTATCAATCAAAGCGGCAATCAAATTATTTGCAATGCTTATGGCGTGAATATCGCCTGTAAAATGAAGGTTTATATCTTCCATTGGGACAATCTGTGCATAACCACCGCCGCACGCACCGCCCTTTACACCAAAGCAAGGACCAAGGCTAGGCTCGCGCAAAGCAACAACAGTCTTTTTTCCAATTCGGTTAAGTCCGTCGGCAAGTCCAATGCTGACTGTAGATTTTCCCTCTCCCGCTGGAGTTGGAGTAACGGCAGTAACAAGAATCAACTTACCGGGAGTTTTGGCAGCCTTTTCCTGAAGCACGCGCAGCTCGTCAAAAGTAAGCTTTGCCTTGTAAGGTCCGTAAAGCTCAAGCTTGTCGGCAGGAATACCAATCTTAGCGGCAACCTCTGTCACCGGCACCATAACGTTTTTCTGTGCAATTTCTATATCTGTCATTTCATGCCTCCTTCTAGTGGCCCTTCGAGAGCCTCAGGGACCACACATCAACGTCATCCCGAACTTGTTTCGGGATTTCATCTTACAGATGCTGAAACAAGTTCAGCATGACGGTCTTATCACACTCTTCCTTCTAACCTGTTTTTAAGATCCTTTATTTCCTCTGACAACTCTACTGTCTTATTATTCTGTCGAACAACACGCTGTGCCAGAAGCTTTGACAAGAATATACCATAGTGAGGATTCTTACGAATAAGGTTCAGGAACGAAACTTTTGGAATGCGAATAAGCTTTCCTTCGCCGGCACTCAAAATTGTAGCAGAACGACGGTCATTCAAAAGAAATGCCATTTCGCCAATGAACATATCATCAGGAGTCAAAACAGAAACAAGTTTTCCGTCGGCATAAACTCCGTAGCGTCCAGAAATAATAAAGTACAAATCGTTGCTTGGTTCGTCCTGCTTGCATACAATTTCGTGGCGCTTGTATTCAATAGTTGCAAATGGAATCATAATGCCCGGAACGTTGTTCGACATATCCTTTACGTTTGTAATTTCAAAAGAAACAGCATTTCCCTTTTCGTTGTAATGAAGTGCACTAACAAGTCCTCGCGAAAGACTAATTCCACGACCATGCTCAAGTTCAAAATCAGGAATATCACCCGAAACCATGCGGCTCTTCCAGTCAAAGCCAGCGCCTTCATCTTCAATAGAAAAATGCGATTTATCTTTTCCAATAAAATATGAAATCTTAATTTTCTTGTTCAGATTTTCAGGCAGGTTTCGCTTTTTGTCTATAAGCTCAAGCATGTTTCCACCATTCTTAAGGAATTCAGTTTTTTCTTCCCAAGAAATATTACAGTTTCCATGCTCGAGCGCATTTGTCAAAAGCTCCATCAAAGTTGTCTGAAGTGCATAACGACCATCATCATCAATGCGGTTAGAACAGTAAAGATAATTTACAAGAAAGCTGGTATAAAGACGAATATCAAGAGGATCATTATCGCAAATAAAAGTTCCTTTTTCCTGACCACCCATGCGGTCCTGAATACCTCGGTTAAAGAGGAACTTCTGATTACCCTGCAAAATACGAAGCAATCGTTCAAAGTTTTCTTTAAAAGTATAAAGAGTAAGAACAATAAGAATGTTAGGATCTTTTTTGTCTTCAATTTCCTGCATTACAGAAGGATTTGGAACAACAGCAATTATTCCACCATTATGAAGCCACGGGTCTGCGTGAATAGCAGCAAGAATACGGTTGGCATCCATATCTTTAGATGTGTAATCAAGTACCTTGATTTCCGGCAGTTCATAATCAATAACACTTAAAGCCTCATCAGTATCGGGACAATAAATAGCATCAAAGTTTTCAGAATATTTGTCTGTTGCTTTTTGAACAGTAGACGCAACTTCTTTGTTAGTCGAAGCTACCAGAATTTTTTTCATACGGCTTTCCTCTTTCTATATTATTTTGATTTTTATGATTCCGATGCGACTCGAACGCACTACCTGTTGCTTAGGAGGCAACCGCTCTATCCAGATGAGCTACGGAACCAGAATTATATTCAGCCCGCGTAAGTTTTCTAGCACCTGTACCAGACACCAGGGCGAGCAAGATTCCTAAAGCCGTCAGCCTTTACATCAAATTTTTCTGCAAGTCCGTTGTAATGACAAAGATAAGTCATCTTTTTAATATCATCCGGCAAAGTCTTAAGCTGATTATATGAAGCGTGAACACTTTCGCTGTAGCCCGAAAAATCACAATCATGGAAAACAACTTTTACAGGATATTTTTGAATAAGAAAGTTGAGCTGTTCAAGATTAAACTGAGTATCACTTGTAAAAAGCACCTTGTCATCAATAAGAATTCCGTACGAAATCTGAAAGTCTCCGGTAACTTCGCAGGTAACATGCTTTGTGCGGAACAGTTTGATATTTATGCTTCCAATATTTGTTTCAAAAAGTTCAAAAGGCTCAGACTGCAAAAGTTCAGGCTTTATCTGATTAAAATAATCGTTTATATCAAGAGCGCCTTCTTCGTTTACCTTGAGCCCGCCCTTAAGCGATTCGTCCCAAAGCAACTGCTTAAACTCGTCGGTAATTACAAGGTTGCATTTTTGTTTTTTTACATAGCGTCCAACCAAAGCAAGCTCTTCAACGCCACCAATATGATCTGCATGAGGATGTGTCAGTAAAAGATTATCTATTGATTTAAGCTCAAGCCCGTAAGTTTTTTCAAGCGCATAAGGGCACAAAGTTCCACAGTCGATAAGCAGATGGTCATCACCCTTAACAACCAGGACATTAGTCTGAAAATATCTTTTTGAAAACGCACTCCCGGTCCCCACAAACAGCACCGAAAGTCTGCCACTGTTTTTTAATTCCAAAGCAGAACTATTGTTTAAACTCATTTGTTCTATTATAGCACATAAGTTGTGTTTTGTCAGTAATTTATTAAAAGATGAAAAAATTGAACTTTTTTTAAGATTTTTTACGATTTTTTCCAAATTTACTTCCTCGATAATATTGCAAAATTAATTCATAACATACATCCAGAATTAAAAGGCTTCAACCGTCGCGGCCTTTATAGAATGAAACAGTTTTATGAGGTTTATAAAGATGATCAAATTGTGTCTCCGCTGGTGACACAATTAAGCTGGACAAATAATCTTATAATTATATCTTCAACAAAAACAAAAGAAGAACGAGAATTTTATGTAAAACTTGCTATAAAAGAACGCTATTCAAAACGCGAACTTGAACGACAGATTCAAAGTTCTTATTATGAACGAGCGATTCTTTCTAAAACACCATTATTACCTGAAGTAATTAAAAAAATACCTCAAAATCCTTTTCTTGATTCATATATAATAGAATTTCTTGATTTACCTGAAAAATTCGATGAAAATAGTTTTAGAAAAAGCTTAATAAACCAAATGAAACGATTTGTCCTTGAACTTGGAAAAGATTTTACATTTGTTGGAGAAGAATATAAGGTACAAGTTGGTAATTCTGATTATTCTATTGATTTACTGTTTACACACCGTGAATTAAGATGTCTTGTAGCCATAGAATTGAAAATAGGAAAGTTTAAGCCGGAGTATATTTCAAAAATGGATTTTTATCTTGAAGCATTGGATAGGCAGATAAAAAAAGAATATGAAAATCCGAGTGTTGGTCTTATCCTCTGTGCCAGTAAAGATAATGAAATTGTTGAGTATTCACTTAGTCGAACACTTTCTCCTCTGATGGTTTCTGAATATCAACTTAAACTTCCAAGTAAAGAGATATTGCAGAAAAAATTGCAGGAATTGATCAAATTAAGTGGACTATAAACCTTACTTTACTGTTTCTGCTTTACCTCGCTCATGACAACGGTGCCGTCGGCGAAGTGGCAGATTGTGGTGTAGTAGTAGCCGCTTGGAATACCTTCAAGATTGTCGTCGGTGTAGCTGAAGGTTATGCCTGTACCGTCGTTGTAAACAAGACCTGTTTCCTGAGCACGGGTTTCCCATTCGTAAGCAGCTTCTTCTTTTGTAAAGTTTCCAGTCTGAGTAAGATTTTTGGAAGAATAGAGAGTGTGTACAAAACAAGGTTTGTCACAGTAAATCTGTCGTCCGTTGTCTACTTTGAACCAGGATTTACTCTTACAATAAGCAGGAACATTTTGTCCTTGATGCTCCGACAAATATTTATGATAGTCTGGATAAACATAAAGTGGTCTCATATAACCATAAGTTATTTTTAAGAATGATTGTGGAATTGTATTATATTCTGTTGTATAAGTTTGTAACGATGAGTTTTGACCATCTTTAGTCATAGTTTGTAATAATTGGAAATCTTTCCATTTATCATTTTCCAATTTTTTAATACTTACAGTTATTTTTTGTTTTGATTCAGTAGAAATTTTAAAATCATTACCAGAAACTGATACATCGAAAATATTTGTATATAAAACTGGTAATATAACTTTTTTTGCACAGGCAAATATTTCATTTTGTAAAGAGGAATTATCAATAATCCTAAAATACAAATAGCATTCTACACCTGCAATGTCATATGGAATTTCATAATATTGATTCTGCTTATCGGCCGCTGTTATTGTTATTATATACTCACTAATTGCTTTATCTTTTGCTGTTTCATAATTTAAATCGCTACCATAGCTTTTTGGAACAAAATAAAACTCCACAGGATTTTTAGGATAAAAATTGCTATTATTACTTAGCTCTGTATAAAAAGTTTTATCCCTAAAATAACAAGTTGATGATCTTATTTTATTTGAATCTATTGTTTTAAAAGAATCATAAACAAATTGATCATATTCTGCAGGAGGGATATTATCAGTCTTGGTTAAATCTAACTCTTTCTTTCCAGATTCTGCAATGAATTTACCTTGTGAATCGGAAGCAATTATCCATACATCATATTTTGTTCCATTGTAAATTTCAATTTCATTAGGATTATCAAAAGTATAAAACCGTCCGTAATTCCTGCCCTTCATTACAATTCTGTATACTTTATCATCGTCTGGTAAAGTTACATTAATTGAAAACTTTGCCATTGCAGTATTCTTTTCATAAGTTATTTCATTGTTATCTGGTAATTCAAAATCTGGGAAAACAACTGTTTGACTTGACTGTTCTTTTGAATACTTATAAGCTGGTCCAAAAGAAGAAACTATATCCAAAGGAACTCTAAAACTTGGGTCAGTATATACTATATAAATATTTTGCTGCGCATAAAAAGTATAAATACCATTTTCTTCGAAAGTTGAATTATTGTCCACTTTTATAATATCACTCTGAGGTGAGTTTATAGACTCCTGATATGTATAGTAATAGTTGATCACGAAATTTTTACTATCACGAAATCCATCAACAGCATCAGATATTATTTCATTCTTATCAACAACTTTATAAATTTTAGCAAATTTAGGAATTGTTATTTCTAATTCATCGCTATTTCCAGCTTCATCCTGTATTTTAAGTTTTAAATATCCTGTTTTTTCAGGATTATATGTAAAGTTTTTTATAGCGTTAGTTACTGTAGTTGGCAGATTTTTTTCTGTTCCTATTCCTTGATTTGTTATTATTGTTTGAGAAGAGTTTTCCCCTTTATAACGGAATTCTGCAGTTAATATTCTATATGATTTTTTGGTGTCATAATAACCATCTGTATTCAAAGTAAATTCTGTAAAATTAAGTTTTGAACTATATTCACCTGTTTCAGAATTATAAACTGGAAGATATTTGTTTATAAATTCTGCCCCTTGAGTATTTGAAATTTCTGTCTCGTTAGAGCCAAGTGTCAACTGACAAATTGTATCCTTGATTATCCAATAGTCAAGCTTTGTTTCCTGGTCAGCTTTATCTAACACAATAACTTCAATTAAATATAAACCATCATTTGAAAAATCTGAATTAAAAAGGTAATCAATTTCAAACTCACCGTTTGCAGATGTATATAATTCCGATACCTTTGGATTACTCCCAATGATATCGTTTCCGGATGTATCTTTTTTATAGGTTTCTCTTATCTTAACTCCTTTAAGGCCAGAACGCTCATCATAACCTTTCAATGCAATATATAGCTGACTCACATGATTCTGACTGTAATCCCCATTCTGGAATTCAGTTGTACCATCAGTCTTTGTTGTTTTAGCGCTCGACCAGTTAAAAGTCGTTCCATCCTCCTTATAGAATGGCTTATTGTTCAATTCCTTATAAAAATAATCACTTGTATCGCTTGTTGAATATAAATGGATTTCTGTAATTACAGGGGCTACATTGTCTACATTCTTATTTACACGGTAGGTATAAGGGGCAAACTCTTCAATCGGTAATCCATCGATATCTTTTACGCTTGAGAGGTCTATTCTTATGGTTATGTCATCTGTGGATTTTTTTGAATTATGAGGTGTTGTGTCTTCGTCTGCACCATCAGGCAAGAGAAGGAATTTTCCTTTGATGGTTGGAATATTCAAAACTTTATTATCACTGGAGAAATATGGACTATCAAAAAAGGAAGCATCAGGGTCTGTAGAAAAGAGTTCTGTTCCTTCTGGTGTTGTGATTGAAATAGCTGAAAAATCAAAGGTCTGTGTATCAAGAGCTTTATTAAAGATAATTTCTATAGTCCTATCCTGGTCGCAGCCCGAGTTATCAAACTTTGGTGTAATTTCTATTACCTTAGGCACTAACTGACATTTTGGATGAATCATAAGGTTTTCAGTTGGCTTAAGGATTTTTGCTTTTGTTTCGAGCTTTTGAGGGTTTTCAAATTGAATGGCATCTGGAACGGGTTCACCAGTTGTTCGGTCCAGGGCCTCCCAGCAGATAAAGCTCCAGCCGTCTGCAGGTGTAAATAACAGATTCACACTTTCTTTTTTCTTGAGTGTTACCTGACTTGGCGAAACTGTTCCCGAATCCTTGTCGGCAATTATATGGTAAAGAATGGGTTTAGAATTTGCAATTTCAATTGCTTCTTCGATTTCGGCTTTTATCTCACCAGCCTTAAGAAAGTTTTCGCAGGAGGTCAGCAATAAAACTGCTATACATACGAATACCCCCCCCCTCAACATAAATGAATGTAAACTTCTTTTCATTTTTTGCCCTCAGAAATGGTTTGATATTGAGATCCTGAAACAAGTTCAGGATGACAGTATACATATAAAATCATTTTACCATAGAAAGTTGATTTTGTATGGAAAAGAGTGGGAAAAATGAAAAACTTTTGATTTTTTTTTGTTTTTTTTTACAAAAAAACTTCCTCTTTTAACAAAAATTTTTGTTAACTATAGTATGGGAATTTTATAATCCATTTATTAATCAATTATTAATCTTTGTGCATCCGCTGGGCACAAAGTGGGAGTTACAATGTCACTTTATAATTACAAATTGAAACCTGTAGATGAACTTACATTTACAGATGATGGTATGTTTCAGGCTGTTTTACACGAACCAGATATTTGTGCTGAACTTGTGGAAAGGCTTTTACATGTTGCGGTCGATTTTGTTGCATATCCTGAAATTGAAAAACAGATTGCACCATATTTTAGTACTAAAGGAGTAAGGTTAGATGTTTATTTGAAAGACCAGAATAAAATAATTGACATTGAAATGCAATCTTACCCTCAAAGATCAATAGGAAAAAGGACACGATACTATCAATCCATGATAGACATTGATGCATTAATGAAAGGAGAACCCTATCCTTCTCTAAAAGATAGTTATATTCTTTTCATCTGTAAGGAAGATCCTTTTTTTGATTATGATTTAAATCCGTATAACTTACCTTGCTATACTTTTAGAAACATATGTGAAGAAAATCCTGACGTAGATTTAAATGACAAAACAGTAAAAGTAATTTATAATGCAAGTGCGTATAAAAAGGAAAAGGACAGCAGTATTAGAGATTTCCTTTACTTTATAAATACGAATGACCCTGGCAAAGATGATTTTTCTAATCGTCTTTCTGAAACCGTAAAGCGAATTAAAACAAATGAGAAATTCAGGAGTGATTACGCCGCTATGAATTTGCATGATTGGGATATAACACAATTAGCGAAGAATGATGGTGCAAAGGAAGCAACTGAGAGAAATGCACGCAATCTTTTCAAAAATGGTGTTTCAAAAGAAATAATCGCAAAATCTCTAAACTTGTCACTGGAAGAACTTGACGAAATTCTTAAAGAAGCGTCATAGGCTACAATAATTCCTCAATTTTGTACACCTCTTCCACGCCTGTAACCAGAATGCCTCCCATGCCCAGCTCAAGCGGAAGTGCTATGTCCATGTCGTAGCGGTCGCCTATGGCTATGCAGTCTTGAGGCTGAGTGTTTGTGATCTCGCAGGCTTTCATAAAGGGTTCCACTGCTGGTTTTGATTTTAAGCAGGTGTCCAGGCCTACAATTTCTGGGAAAAATTCTGAAATGCCAATTGCGTCTAAGGTTTTGCGGGCTGTGAAAACAGGATTGTTTGTTACACAGATGAGATTGAAGCGTTGAGAAAGCTTCTGCAGCGTCTGGATAAGGCGGTCGTCGCGTTTAAGAAACTCTGCCGGTTCCATTAAGGTTTTGCGCCATTCTACGCTTTGGGCAATGGGGATTCCAAAAGCAAGCAGTGTGTTGCCCAGGCTGATTTTTTTGCCATTGTTAGCGGCGGCGAATTGTCTACGGTAGTCTGCAACCATCTTGCGTGCTTCTTCTGCAGTAATTCCGCGGTCTTTTGCAAACTGGCGTACCTGACAGTCTACCTGTTCAAAGGCGTAGGCAGCGTTTGTGTATAGGGTTGAGTCTATGTCGAAGATGAGGGTTTTAGGGTTGGAAGGAAGGTTGTAGGTTTTCATCTATTTCTATTACGTCATCCTGAACTTGTTTCAGGATCTCAATGCAAACATATGTGAGATTCCGAAACAAGTTCGGAATGACAATTCCTTATTAAAGTTTTTTCCATGCAACAAGAGCGTCTCCAGTAAGCTCCGCATCAACACAAGTTCCAACTTTAAGCTCAAGTCCAAGCTCTGCAAGGCGGGTATGCTTTTTTTCAAAATATGTTTCGTCTTTTGCCTGACCGCCTGTTGTTGTCATTTCTTTTGGAAACTCAATTCCATTTTCTTCTGAAAGTTTTTTGAGCAGTTGGATGGCGTTGACAACTTTTTCAAGTCTTTCGTCCTCCGGAAGAGCTGCACTGTTTGGAATCAAAACAGAAAGGTTCCAAAGTCCTTCTGTAACACAAGGCAAGGTTCTTACACCTTCTGCCCTGATTTCTTTATTTACACAAAGATTAATTCCTTCTGAAGAGCCGGCGCGGTCGCAGAGAGTTCCGTATTTTGTTGTGCCTGTTCCGATGAGCCCCGCAATAAAGTCCGGGCCAACACCAATAACCGGCACAGCAGGCAAACCAAGCAGCTCCTGAGCATTATCAAGGAGAGTTCCGCAATTGTGTCCCAGTTCTACAAAGCCTGGCATTTTTCCTGTTGGAACTCCAAAGCCTTCAAGAACAGAGGTGTTCCAGTAAGCTGTTTCGTAGCGAGGCTCTGGAAGTACAGTCACTGCGTTTCCGGTGAGCTGCCAGATTAAATATTCAGGCCCCGAAAAAAGATGAGTTGTCTGTTCGTATTCGTCGCTGATTAAATCGCGGAATAAAAGAATGCGTGGTAAAAAAATTGAATGGGCAAACTCGTGAGCTTCGTCCGGGCTGGTTTCGTCAAGATTAAGTGCGCAGGCAGGATATTCGTTCCAGCGTAATGTAAGGCCGCTTTCGCTTACCAGAGTTGGGCCGTTGCCGGAAATTGCGAGGGCTTTTATTTGCGGCCCTTCGACAGGCTCAGGAACCGCAGATTTCAACTTGTCTACTGCGGCCTTGAGGGCCCAGATCCAGCCTTCTGCTACAAAGCGGTTTTCTGGGGCTGAATATGGAACTGAGGTCATGGCAATAACAGTTCCATCCTGACAGATTAATCCTGCTTTTAGCGAAGAAGTACCAATATCAACTGCGAGGACAACGTCTTTCATATAAAAAATCAGCTTTCTTTTTTGCTTTCGGCGTTATCTTCTTCTGCCTCTTCGACAGTTTCAGGAGCCGCAGTCTTTCCTGGTGCAGTCTGCTTTACAACCTTTTCAATAATCGAGCGGTTGTCGAGCAGTTCGCTGAGCGACTGATTATAGTGAATGCGTGTAATTACGTTTGCAAAAAGTCCGCTAACGTCTGTGCTTATATACCATTCGCGATTAAGCAAATCTTCATGGTAAACAGCGTTTGTACCAATAATGCGGTAGAACAAGCCCTGCTCATAAGCTTCATCAAAATTCTTAATAGCATCGCCGGTAAAGAACGGAAGCGAAATGGCACAAATAACCTTTGTAGCACCCTGCTCCTTTAAGAACTGCATGGCCTTAAGAAGCGTTCCTCCAGTACCAAGCATATCATCAGCAAGGAAGGCAACCTTTCCCTTAACATCACCAAGGAGCTTTACAGACTTAATGTTAGTCGAGTGAGCATCCTGAGTAACAATAGAATAATCGCGCTCTTTGTAAATCAAGGCAAGCGGAAGCTTAAGCCCGGAAGCATAAAATTTATTCCTGTCAATTGCACCAGTGTCCGGAGCAACAACAACAAGGTCTTCGGTTTTTCCGGTAAGGTCAACAATCTTGCTGAGCTCGCGGATAACCTGATAACTTGCATGTAAATTATCAAGATTAAGGCGTGAGAATGCATTTGGAATCTCGCGCGAGTGAATATCAAGAGTAATAATTCTGGAAACACCCTGCATTTCGTAAATGTGACCAAGAAGACTTGCAGTCAAACCTTCGCGGCCCTTACGTTTATGCTGGCGTGCATAAGGATAAGCCGGAACAACCAGAGTGATTTTTCCAGCCCCAGCCATGCGCACTGCATCAATAGTTACAAGTAGCGACATAACATGGTCATTTACGGTCATTACAACCTTATTGGCACCGCCGTTCAAGCTAAGAACTTCGTGATTTTCAACATCCTGGAAAATATAAACATCCTTTCCGCGGACAGTATCCAAAAGCTCAATCTTAACTTCGCCGTTGGCAAAATACGAGAACCTTGAATTAACTTTGAAAACAGGCGGTCTGTATTTGTTAGTAGCACCCC
>JAFZXA010000152.1 GCA_017617115.1 Treponema sp. | reverse complement strand
GTAAACGAAATTATCGAAATGCCGGAAGGCGGTTACTCAATGTATGCAATTTATCTTCGCGATAAAAACAAGCAGACAAAGGCCGCAGACATGATTGAAGCAAGAATCCGTAAGGATGCAGAAATCAATCCTGAAATCAATGTAACAAGCCGTGCACTTGCTATGCAGACACATCCAACAAACATTGGTAAAGGTATTGAAAAACAGATTGATGTTAACAAGCCCGAAAATGAATGGAAGGGTGTAAAGTATGGTGTTGAAACTTTGTATGATGAAATCCCTCAGATTAAAACTGTAATGAATATTGTTCATATTGTTGCAACAACAATTCTTCTTGTAATTCTGTTCATAGTTATGATAGGTGTAGCTAACACATATCGCATGGTTTTGTATGAACGCATCCGCGAAATTGGAACTATGCGCGCACTTGGAATGACTGGACGGGATACAAAAAGAGTATTCACTACAGAAGCAGTTGTTCTTTGTGTAATAGGAGCAATCCTTGGTCTTATTCTTGCTTTAATTGCAATGGCAATAATTCATTTTATTCCAATTGGCAATGAAGCACTTTCGCTGTTTTTGAATAAAGGACATTTTTCATTTACAGTTTCGGTTGGTACAGTAATATTGCAATATATTTTGCTTATTGTTCTTACTTCTCTTGCAGTTCGTGGCAGTGCAAAAAAAGCCGCTTCGCTAAGTCCTGCAGAAGCCTTGAGAACTATAAAATAGGAGTTTATATGAAAAAGATAATTACTACTTTGTGTCTGTCTCTCTTTTTAGTGGCAGGACTTTTTGCACAGGTTGCCGCTGCAGACGTAGAAAAGGCATATACAATTCTTGAAGCATCTGATGATGTTCTTGCATATCACGGAGATTATTCTGCAACAATTTCTTTGCTTATTGAAAAGCCTGGCAAACCAAAAGAAAGCGTTCAGTATAAAATTTTTGAACGTACCGATAAAAAGCTTATGACTCTTGTTCAGTTATTCCCAGAGGCAGACAAGGGAAACGGCTTTTTACGTGATGATGACAATATCTGGGCTTATGATCCAATCAGCCGAAAGTTCAGTCATACTTCGTTAAAAGAGTCTCTTGGTAATTCAGATATCAAGCTTGATGATGTTGAGCAGGACGAAAATTCCTGGCGAATTAATTACGATATAAAAGGTTTTGAAAATGGAATGCTCGGTAAGCAGGAGGTTTATATAATCACTGCTGTTGCAAAAACAAGTGAGCCTTCTTATGCCAAAACAAAATTTTATGTTCGTAAAGATATGAACCTTATCTTAAAGTATGAAGATTTTTCTGGTTCAGATCGACTTATGCGTACAACACTTCTTCCAAAATATGCAAAGGTTCCATCGGGTTATGTTCCAACTCAGGTTATTGTCCGCGATGAATTAAACCCTGGCGAAAATACAACTCAGATTATTTCCGACTTGACTTTTGATGCTTTGCCTGACCGTATTTTTACAAAAGCATATCTTGAGGGATTGAACTAATGAAAAAAATATTGTTTATATTCTCAGTTTCGATTATTTTGTTGACCAGCATTTTTGCCCAATCTGACGACGATCTTTTTGACGGCGACGATGACCTTTTTGGTGATGATGATTTTCTCATCGAAGAGGTTACTGATGTTTCTGCCAAAAGCGATTTGAGCAAGGGCGTGCTTTTTGATAACGGTACCGTAAAGATTGGTGGAAATTTTACATCAGAACTCAATACTTCATTCCTTGTTTACTCCGATGATGATAAGTCATTTATGGAGCATTTTTCAGATACAAAAATCAGCCCGAATGTTGGTGCATACCTTACAGTTGATGCACGTCCAACTCAGGATCTGCGCATGTATACAAAGTTCGGGTTGAGGTATCCGTTTAGTTCAAAGGCAACTTCTACTGCAACAACAACCAAAATGTCATTTGGCGGTCAGGATTTTTATAACACAAAAGTAGATACATCTATAACCGACTGGATTTACCTCAAGGAATTATTCACCGATTTTTCTGTTGCCGACACAGCGTTTTTCCGTTTTGGACTTCATACAGTTACCTGGGGAGCCGGATATTTCTTCAGCCCTGTAAGCGACATTATTAATACATCAATGATTGATCCTGAAAATACAGATGCCCAGGTAGACGGATGCTTTAATCTTCGTACACAGATTACTTTCCCAGATACCCAAAATTGTCTGTGGGTTTATGTAATGCCTGCTTTTGATTATGCCAAGAACTGTGCATTTGCCGGTAAATATGATTTAGTACTTGGCGGCTGGGAGCTTGGTCTTGGCGGATACTGGAAATATGAAGCAGCTCCTAAAGTTACCTTTACAGCTTCTGGAAGTTTGAAGAAATTCAACCTGTTCGGTGAAGCCGTATTCCAATACGGAAGCGATCTTGAATGGGATAACGAAAAAGACAAAACTGCGATTTTTAAAGCTACTGCAGGCTTCAGCTATACATGGAAAGATCCTTCAATCACTCTTGTAGGTCAGTATTATTATGACGGAAATAATTTTGAATTTGATAATGAAACAATGATGTATCTTGCTTCAAATCCAATGTATGTAAAAGACAGTTTTACAAAAGGTCATAATGCTGCTCTTGCCCTGAGTTTTGGAAGAATTTTTGGAACTACAAAATTAACTGCCGCAGTATTTGGAATTGTGAATTTTGGTAAAGAGGATTTGCCTCCGGTTGTCACAAGCTTATTAAAGGAATATGGTGCCGAAAGTCTTATGGGTTCAGGAACATTCTCTGCAATGTTAAATTATGCTCCAACAAATTCAATCACACTTGGAATTGGTCCACATATGACTTTTGCAGACTGGGATTCAAAGCCAGATGTAGCACTTAAATTGACTTTCACCCTCGGTGGCGGAAAGTTCTAATTATGTTTACACACATCTTCTTTGATTTAGACGGAACTCTTACAGATCCTGCGTTAGGAATAACTAACTCTTTTATTCATGCGCTAAAGTTTTATGGTATGGAGATTCCGTCTTACGAAGAGTTGTGTAAGCTTATTGGTCCGCCGCTTCCATACAGCTTTGAAACAACCTTTGGATTTTCCCACGAAAAGGCAATGGAAGCAGTTGCTAAATATCGTGAATATTTTTCTACAAAAGGACTTTTTGAAAACAAAGTCTACGACGGAATTCCTGAACTTTTACAAACCTTAAAAGAGAAGGGTAAGCATCTTGTCGTTGCAACGTCAAAGCCAGAAGAATATTCAATTAAAATCATAGAACATTTTGGCCTGGCGAAATATTTTGATTTTGTCTGCGGAAGCCTTATGGATGAATCGCGTAGTAAAAAGGACGAAGTAATTGCGTATGCCTTGGAGCGCTGTGATTTAGGTGAGGGCGACAAGCAAAATGTTTTAATGGTAGGCGACCGCTTTCACGATATAGAAGGTGCAAAAAAGAATAACCTCAAATCCTGCGGTGTTCTCTTTGGCTATGGCACACGCTCCGAACTGGAAGAATCTGGAGCAGATTTTATTGCTGAGTCAGTTGCTGAATTATCAAAAATAATTATTTAAATAATTCAAGTGCATAGCGTACAGTGTCCATGGCGTCTTTGCCGTAAAAGTCTGCACCAATCTTGTCTGAGTATTCCTGTGTCATTACAGCGCCGCCAACGCAAACTTTTGCCCACGGACATTCTTTTCGCAAAAGCTTTATTGTATCTTCCATTGCCGCAACAGTTGTTGTCATAAGGGCCGAAAGTCCTACAAGTTGAACTTTATCTTTTTTGCAGGCTGCGACTACAGTTTCTGGCGGTACGTCTTTTCCAAGATCAATTACTTCAAAATCATAATTCTGTAAAAGTATCTTCACAATGTTTTTGCCAATATCATGAATGTCGCCTTTTACTGTGGCAATTATAACCTTTCCTTTTGATTTACCTTTTTTGCCACTTTTTTCCATAAAGCCGCGGATCTCATCAAAAGCAGTTTTTGCCGCATCTGCAGCCATAAGTAATTGTGGCAGGTACATCTTCTTTGCTTCAAACTGCTTACCAACATAATCAAGCCCTGGTATAAGGTGATTGTTTATTATAGAAAGTGATTCTTCTGTTTTTAAAAGTTCCTTTGTTGTATTTGCTGCATCGTTTTTAAGGCCTTTGATAATGGCAGTTTTTAGAGCTGAATCATTTTGGGGTCCTTCGAGAGCCTCAGGGACCCCAGATGCTTTTGCGGTTCCTGAGGCTCTCGAAGGACCGCCAGATGTTCCAGTTTCGGGGGTGTTACGGGGGTGTCCCCCGTTAGAAGGGGTAGCGGAAGCCGGTACGGCTGCAGCGAGGGGGAGACTTCCCCCTTCATTATTAATCCATTCAATATACCCCGCGCAATTTCCATCAAGCCCAAGCAGCAAACTGGTAGTATACCACGCCTTTTTCATTTCCAGCTGCAGCGGATTCATTATTGCGGCACTAAGCCCGTTTTGCATTGCCATTGTAAAAAATGAAGAAGTAACAAACTCTCTGTTAGGCAAACCAAACGACACGTTAGATATACCTAACGAAGTATTTCCACCTGCTTCAAAAATGCCGCGGACTGTCTGGAGTGTTGCAAGCCCCGCCTGTGAATCGGAACTGACTGCCATAGCAAGAGGGTCTATTATAATATCTTTTTTTGTAATTCCGTAGCGTGCGGCTTCTTTATAAATTTTCTGGGCAATTTTCAAACGGTCGGCAGCTTTTGAAGGAATGCCACGTTCGTCCAGAGTAAGGCCAATTACAACACCGCCATATTTTTTTACAAGCGGGAATACTGCATCCATAATTTCTTTTTTGCCGTTTACAGAATTAATGAGAGGTTTTCCGTTGTAGCGTCTAAGGGCTGCTTCCATAACTTTTGCAGAAGAAGTATCTATCTGGAGCGGAAGGTCTGTAACTGCCTGAAGTTCTGTCATTACGCGCACCATCATTTCTTTTTCGTCAATTTCGGGCAGACCTACATTTACATCAAGAACCTGGGCGTCTGCTGTTTCCTGTTCAAGGCCTTGGTGAATAATATAGTCAATATCGTTGTTGCGAAGGGCTTCTTTAAACTTTTTCTTTCCTGTTGGGTTTATGCGCTCCCCGATTAAAACACACGGAACTCTTTTTCCTTCTGTGTCGTGGCCAAAACATACTGTTTTTGTATTGGAGCTTATTATGCAGGTTTGCGGAATTTTTTCTGCAGGAATTGGGGCTCGTTGTTTTACAGTTTTTTTCATAAGCCCAATATATTCAGGGTTTGTCCCGCAACAGCCACCTAAGATTTTATACTGCGCACTTGGAACTGCCGCAATTTTTTTCATTGCCTGAACAAACTCTTTTGCGTTTACATCAAAAACTGTTTTCCCGTCTATTACTTTTGGAAGCCCTGCATTAGGGTTTATTATTACCGGAATGCTTGCTGCCTTACAAAGTCGTTCAACAGCCGGAAGCATTTCTTTTGGTCCAAGACTACAGTTTACACCAGCAGCTGCTACACCAAGTCCTTCGAGCATCGCAATCATAGTTTCAGGGGTAGAACCGCTTAAGGTACGACAGTCGGCATCGTAAACATTTGTTACAAGAATAGGGTAGGAGGTGCCTGTTTTTTCCATTAATTCCTTAGCTGCAATAATGGCTGCTTTAGTTTCGTAGCCGTCGTTCATTGTTTCTATGAGGATGCAGTCAAAGGCCTGTGATTTTTCCTGTGCGCATTTGAAAGCTGTCTGAAAAGTTTTTTTGTACAAGGTTATGCAGTCTTCAAAATCAAGGTCGCCCATTGGCTTGAGGAGTTTTCCGGTTGAAGAAATGTCAAATGCAATAAAAAGATTTTTGTCTGCTGCCGATTTTTTTGCACGGGTGCGTGCCTTGTTAGCATTGACTAACGCTGCAGAAATTACAGATTTAAGATTAAGCGGGAACTTTGTTGTAAAAGCACCAAACGTATTTGACTTTATGATGTTTGCTCCAGCCATAAAATAATCATAATGAAGCTGTTCAATAATTTCCGGGTGTTTGATATTCCAGGTTTCGGGCAGTTCTCCGGGTTTTAGACCTTTACTTTGTAAAATAGTTCCTGTTCCGCCATCAAAAAAGAGGGGAGTTTTTCCTAAAAGATTTTCCAATGAGTTTTTCATATTGCACCTTATTTTTTTATTTGCGGTCCAGGTGGTGTCGTCGTTTTGAAGAGTACTGTTCTTTATCCGCAAGTTTTATTAATGATTCAAGATTATGATTTTCTTTATTAAATTCTACAGCACCAAAGCTTATGCTTATTTCAAACGGAAGATTGTTTTCCTCAGAAATCTTTTTGCAGGCATCCTTGATTTTGTTTTTAATTTTTTCTATGTGCGTTACTGGAAGTCCTGGAATTATTCCTGCAAATTCATCGCCTCCAAGACGGGCAATAATATCATTCTGACGGAATACAGTTTTAAAAACCTTTGCTTCAAGCTTTATTGCAAGATCACCCATATCATGACCGTGTTCATCGTTTATTTTTTTAAGAAAATCCATGTCGGCAAAGAATACAACACCTGTAGTTCCCATTTTAAGAGAAAGGTTTATCGATTCAACACCCATTACCATTAGTCCGCGACGATTTAAAACTCCTGTGAGGCTGTCATACATAGAAATCTGATTAAGCTCAGAGTTGTCCATTTGAAGCAATAGATTTTCAGAGGTCAGTTTTGCATTTTCTTCAAGCTGCATTGTGTAAATATATGCCTGTGAAATAATGGTTGAAAATGTTTTCAGGTAAATCATCGTAAACAGATATTCACTTGAAATACTCTTGCAAATAATATAACCGTACTGCTTGTGTCCAAAAAAGATAGGGTGAAAAAGATAAGTTCCGGGTTTATCGTTGAAGTATTGTTCTGGAAGAATGAACTTTCGCGGATTAAAGGTTTCGTGGAGCGTTGTTTCCTTTAAGTTCATGGTCTTGTCTATGTGAACTCGAAGAGTTGCTTCTTCAGGAAGCTCAAGAATTTCTTTCTCGGTAACATGCAGCGGATGCTTATACATACAAACTGCTATTCCAGAAAAGTATCTGTCTGGAAGAATTGAATCAATGGAATCAAAAAGCATTTCAAGAGTCATTTCGCTTTGCAGATTTTCCAGAAGATAATAAATGTTTTGTTGAATCATATTTTTTTCAAGATGAAGCGATACAGATATATTTCTGTTTCCTGTGTGTTTTAGCATTTTGTCAACAAATTCCGATTCAGTACCAGAACAACCGCATGATTTTCTGAAAATAGGCCGAATACTTATCGGATTTTTTTCTGGAATTTCTTTTCCATTTGCGCGTTCCCATACAAGTTCTGCAGCTATTCGTCCTTGTTCTTCCATCTGCTGATTAATAGTAGAAAGCGTGAGTTCTGCTGTTTGTGCCTGAATAATATCATCATATCCAACAACTTTTACATCGTCCGGAACTTTTAAACCAAGGGATTCTATTGCACGAATACAGGCAAAACCCATCATGTCATTTGCAGCAAGAATTGCATCAAAATCTACATCTTCTTTTTTCTTATATTTGTTCTGAAGTGCTGCAAGGGCTCTGTCGTAAACGAAACCGCCTTCAAATTTGAGACTCTCATCAAATTCCAAACCATTATTAATTACAGCTTTTCTAAAAGATTCAAAACGTTCTTTTGCTTCTTCTGAACCGGTAGCTGTTGCAGACATAAAAGCAAAGCGTTTACAGTTATGTTCGTCAATCAGATGTTTTATTATGGTGTTGTAAGCTTCGTCGCAGTTAACATAGGTAAAAGAAGAGCCTTTTATTGGAAGTTGTGTTGAAAGTGAAAGGATATTATTTGTGTGTACATTTTGTAGAAGTTCAGCAAGTTTTGGAATTGAAATTCTTGAAAGAAAAACAGCTGTTAGTACAATGATTCCGTCAATTTGTTCACATTCAGTTAGTTTTAATCCAATTTGAGAATGCATTGAGGGAAGATCTTTTCCCATACGAGCAGAGATTATAATCAGATTGACATTTTTGTCAGCAAAATAATTACTTATTCCATCCAAAATAGAAAAGGAATAATCATTTGCGATTTCACTAGCAAGAACAATAATATTTTTTTTCATGTATTTCGTTACATTATATAATAGAATTTTGAAAAAAAATACACTTTTTTGCATTTTTTTTGAAAAATTTGCAATTTAACTGTTGACATAATTAATAAATAGGAATATATTTGTTCTCACCGTCGCATCACACGTTTGCGATACGGTAAAAAATCTTCAGTTTTTTGACAGAATAGGGAAGGAAAGAATAGAACAAGTAAGGTTCTATGAACGAAGACGTTAGTTTTTGTTCTGTACATTGACTACAATGTTTTTTTAAGTTTTAGGTCTAAAACCTAAGTCTATCAATTCAGCAAATACAGAAAAAGCTGGGTTGAACTTATTTATGGTAAATCATTACCCTTCGGGGTATTGAAATAATCATGGAGAGTTTGATCCTGGCTCAGAACGAACGCTGGCGGCGCGTCTTAAGCATGCAAGTCGAGCGGTAAGAAAAAAGCTTGCTTTTTTCCTAGAGCGGCGGACTGGTGAGTAACGCGTGGGTGACGTACCCTTTTGACGGGGATAGCCTGTGGAAACACAGGGTAATACCGGATAAGCTGGCTTGTGTCAGAGGCAAGTCAGGAAAGGTTCTTTTGAACCGCGAAAGGAGCGGCCCGCGTGCTATTAGTTAGTTGGCGGGGTAACGGCCCACCAAGACGACGATAGCTACCCGGCCTAAGAGGGTGAACGGGCACATTGGGACTGAGATACGGCCCAGACTC
>JAFZXA010000151.1 GCA_017617115.1 Treponema sp. | reverse complement strand
CCCATATGCTCCTTTGTTCAAAAAATCACTTGAAAACTACAATAACATGCGTACCGAAATGTATGCCGGCCGCACCGATAAGCCTGTTTGCTTAATGGATATGGCTGTAATTGGAATGAAGTATCTTAAAAAGCACGGAAAGCTTGAAGATATGGAAGTTTCTGAAGAAAACAACGCATGTTCTGTTTATATAGACGTACATTACACTGCAGACGAAAACGGAAAGCCTCTAGCTGCTGATGATCCAAAAGCTACTGAACGCTGGCTTATGATGTTCAAAAACGAAACTCATAACCATCCTACAGAAATTGAACCATTTGGTGGCGCTGCAACTTGTCTTGGTGGTGCTATCCGTGACCCGTTGTCTGGCCGCTCTTGGGTTTACCAGTCAATGCGTATTACAGGTGCTGCAGACCCAACTGTGCCTTTGTCGGCTACTATGAAGGGTAAGCTTCCTCAAATTAAACTTTGCCGTGAAGCAGCTCAGGGTTTTGCAAGCTACGGAAACCAGATTGGTCTTACAACTGGTCAGGTAGAAGAAATCTATCACCCTGGTTATGCCGCAAAACGAATGGAGCTTGGTGCTGTAATTGCCGCTGCTCCTGTTGATACAGTTATCCGCGAACGCCCAGAGCCGGGTGACATTATTATCCTGCTTGGTGGTGGAACCGGCCGCGACGGTATTGGTGGAGCAACTGGTTCCAGCAAGGTTCACACAGTTAAATCTGTTACAACTGCTGCTGCCGAAGTTCAAAAGGGTAATGCAGTAGAAGAGCGTAAGATTCAGAGACTCTTCCGCAATAAAGAAGTTAGCCTTATGATCCGCCGCTGTAACGACTTTGGTGCAGGTGGTGTTTCTGTAGCAATTGGTGAACTTGCTCCTGGTCTTGAAATTGATTTGGACAAGGTTCCAAAGAAGTACGAAGGTTTGAACGGTACAGAACTTGCAATTTCCGAAAGTCAGGAACGTATGGCTGTTGTTGTTCGCAAGAGTGACGTTGACCGCTTTATTGCAGAAGCTCAGAAAGAAAACTTGAACGCTGTAGTTGTTGCAGAAGTTACAGATACAAACCGCCTTGTTATGAAATGGCGCGGTAAAACTATTGTTGATATTGGACGTGAATTCCTTGATGCTGCCGGTGCTCATCACGAAGCAACTGCCCTTATTGAACAGCCTGCTGAGCCTAGCAAATCTCCGCTTCTTAATCCGCTCGAATCTGTTGCTGCAGAACTTAACAAACCGGTTAAATGTGAAGGCTGTGTAGAAAATCATCTGCGCGATGCCTGGCTTAAAAATATGAATGACCTTGCCTGCTGTTCTCAGCGTGGACTTGGAGAACGCTTTGACGGTTCTATTGGTGCTAGTACTGTTCTTTTCCCTTATGGCGGAAAGTATCAGAATACTCCTGAAGCCGGTATGGCTGCAAAAATTCCTGTAATGACTCCGCGTGAAACAAGCACTGCAAGCATTATGGCTTACGGTTTTGATCCTCGTGTTGGTCAGTGGTCTCCTTGGCATGGTGCAAAAACTGCAGTTCTGAGCTCTCTTGCAAAAATCACCTGTCTTGGTGGCAAGGCCAGAACAAGCCGCTTGAGCTTCCAGGAATTCTTTGGTCGTGCAGTTAGTGAAAAGACATGGGGTTATCCTGCAGCCGCTTTGCTTGGTTCTATTGATGCTCAGGTAGAAGCCGGATGTGCTTCAATCGGCGGTAAGGACTCAATGAGCGGTACTTTTGAAGATATCAATGTTCCGCATACACTCGTAAGCTTTGCAGTAAATCATGATGATGTAAAGAACGTAACAAGCGGTGCATTTAAAGTTTACGGAAACAGAATCTTTATGGTAAGCGTTCCATATTCTGATTTGCTTGAACCGGATTACGAAACCTTCCTTAAAAACAGCGACATTATTTATGAATTGAATAAACAAGGCTATATAAGCTCTATGTATCCTGTAGGCCCTGGCGGTATTGCCGAAGCAGTTACCAAAATGTCTATGGGAAATATGGTAGGAGCACGTATTGATGCAACAACCGACGTGCACTCGCTCTTCCTTCCAACCTACGGAAACATAATTCTAGAAGTTCCAAGCGCCTATGTTTCAGATATCGAAAAGGCAGGTTTTGCCGCCGGCACTTTGACACAGCTTGGTGCAACAATTGACGAACCAAGAATCGTTGTAAGAAATGCAACTTTGGCCGGAGTTACAAATCCAGAAGTTTCAATCAGTCTTTATGATTGTGTTGATAACTGGGAAGACAAGCTTAAGGAAGTATTCCCACGCGTTAGTGGTGCCGAAGTTCAGCCGGAGCTTCCTGAATGGGCAACAAATATTCATAAATCTTTGAGCGATGTCCGCAAGGCTCCTGCTTTTGTTCAATCTAAGTCTCATCCAAAGGTATTGCTCCCTGTATTCCCTGGTACAAACTGCGAAATTGATATGATGCGTGCCTTTAATCTTGCAGGGGCAGACACAAAAGTTTTAGTACTCAGAAATAAAACTCAGGATATGCTCAACGAATCGCTTGAACAGCTTGCAAAAGAACTCCGTGATACTCAGATTCTTGCCCTTAGTGGTGGATTCTCTGCCGGTGATGAGCCTGATGGTTCTGCAAAATTCATTGCAAACGTTTTGAAAGCAGGAAATATCAGTGACGAAGTTATGAACCTTCTTAAAAAGCGCGACGGTCTTGTAATTGGTATTTGTAACGGTTTCCAGGCACTTGTAAAAACTGGTCTTGCTGTTTACGGCGATATCCGCGACATGACTCCGGATATGCCAACTCTTACATATAACAGAATTGGCCGCCATATTTCACGAATTGTCCGCACACGCATTGTTTCTGCAACAAGCCCTTGGGCAATGCATCCAAGTGTTGTAGATGCAAGAAATCACCTTATTGCAATCAGCCACGGTGAAGGTCGCTTTGTATGTGACGAAGCAACTGCAAAACGCTTGTTCGAAAACGGTCAGGTATTCACACAGTATGTAGACGAGTTTGGACGTCCTGCAATTACTGAACCTGATAATCCGAATGGTTCGGCATTTGCAATTGAAGGAATTACTTCACCGGACGGTCACGTACTTGGAAAAATGGGCCACTCTGAACGCGGTGTTGGTATGGCAATGAACGGTGCAAGCATGGATTTGTTCAAGAACGTTGGAGGAAATCCTCTTACAAACGAAAACGAAACCACCTGCGAAAACATCTTCGCTGCCGGTGTTTCATATTTTAAGGATTAAAAATGAAAAAACTGCTCTTTGCTCTTTCTCTCTGCGCACTTCTCATTTCGTGTGGAAATAAAGCCATAACCGATGACTGCGGCTGCTTTTTAGATTATGATCAGGCAATTTCTTATGCAAGCAAAAAGAACAAGCCTATGTTAGTGTTTTTTACTTCGGCCGGCGATGATGATGAAAGCACTGTTCTTGTTAATTCTATAATGAAGAATGCTTCGTTTAAAAAGGAAATTGCTTCTGAATACGTTGTACTTCACGTTGATTTTTCGCAGGATGCTTTTCAGAAAACTGTAGCAGCAGATGATGCAACTGCCCAGGAACAGGAATTGGCCAACACTTACACAAACATTCTTCAGAATAACTATAAGCTTGCAATTCTTTTTAACATAAGTCAAATGCCTGGTATTTTCCTGTGTACTTCGCAGGGATATGTTGTAACTCGCCTTGACAGCGATACTATTTTTACAAATCTTACTGATTTTAAAAAATCACTTGCTGCAAATAAATCGGAACTGAATCGTTTTAATTCTTATGTTGCTGCAACAAACAAAGGTTCTTCTGTAAAAAAAATAGAAGCAATTGATACACTTTATAATGCAACCGATTCTGATTACAAATCATTTTTGTATCCTCTTGTTAAGTATGCATGTGAACTTGACCCTCAGAATGAATCCGGACTTCTTGGAAAGTTTATTTTTGCTCAGGCAGAAATTGAAGCAATCTTTGCATATTCTCAGGGTGATGTTGAAAATGCCGTGAAGATTTATCTTGTTGCTGCAAATAATCAGTATGTAAAAGCAGAACAAAAACAGGAATGCTTTTTTAATGCCGCTTATCTTATTGCCTACAGCGACACAGATGATTATGAAGGAATTATTTCTTATCTTCAGACAGCTTACGACATAGCACCACAATCTTCAAAAGCAGAATCAATTAAAGCCGCTATTGAATATTTTGAGACAGTGCTTGAAAAATCTGCTGACTACGATGGTGACGAAGAATAAAGGATAAGCTTTGGACGACATACCCTCGTATTTTTTTATAATTGCTTTTTCTCTGATTGTACTTTCCATGTTGTTTTCAATTTCGGAAAGTGCATTCCTGGGAATGAACAAGCTTCGCCTTCGAATCCTCAGAAAAAATAAAGACAAGCGTGCGTTACGTGCCGGTAAGCTTCTTGATAAAAAAGAACACCTTATAAATACAATCCTCATTTCAAACGACCTTGTAAATATTTTTCTTTCGGCAATTTTGACAAGCATTGCGCTTTCGTTGTTCGGCCAGAAGGGTGTTACAATTGCAACCTTTACGGCTACAGTTCTTCTGCTCATATTCGGTGAAATTACTCCAAAGACAATTGCAACCCGCTGTCCGGATCCTATTGCTTACGGTCTTAGCGGTTTTGTAAATGTTTTTGTAAAGCTCATGCATCCGCTTGTTTTTGTAATTACTGCCTTTGCACAACTTGTGCTCCGCCTTTTTGGAATTAAACCCGACAAACATAAAAAATCCTATACCGAAGAAGAAATCAAAACTTTTTTTGAAATGAGTTCTGAGTCCGGCATTATTGAAGAAGACGAAAACCGTTTTATGAATCAGATTTTTAAGTTTTCCGATTTACAGGCTCAGGACATAATGGTTCCGCGTACAAGAATTAAAGTTGTTCCATATAATGCAACTTACCGTGATATTATTGAACTTTCGCAGCGTCTTGGTTTTACACGATTTCCTGTTTGCCGTAAGTCTGTGGATGATATTGTTGGAATTATCTATCTTAAGGACATGATTAAATATAAGAATTGTCCGCACGATTTTAAGCTTGCCCAGGTAATGCGTCCACCACTTTTTATACTTGGTACTAAAACAATGTCGCAGGTGCAGGAACTCATGTTTGAAAATCATCAGTCAATTGCAATTATTGTAGATGAGTATTCTGGTACAGACGGCATTGTTACCGAAAAAGATATTTCACGCGAGATTTTTGCAATGCCCGGCGATGATTCTTTGCGTGGTAAAGTTTTTGATTTTGATAATGTTGAAGATAAACATGATTTTGAAATAAACGGTTCTGTTCTTTTGCGTGTACTCAAGGATGATTTAAAAATTCCACTGGACTCTGATATTAACGAAACAATAGGCGGATGGTTTACAGAGCAGATAAACCGCATGCCGGCTGCAGGAGATGTTCTTGAATACGAAGGCTGGACCTTTGAGGTAAAGAAAATTCAGGCACACAGAATTGAACGCATGAGAATATATAAAGAAGCAAAGGAGGTGGAAGAATGACGCTTGATTTATACGACATCATCACCTTTGCTGTAATTGTTCTGTTGATTTTCTGCGTAGGATTTTTTACCTCGTCCGAAACTGCTTATATTTCTCTTTCGAAAATTAAGCTTCGCCGTATGCAGGAAGAAGGCAAAAAGAAAGCCCGTGTTGTTGCAAAGCTTCATGAAAATATGCCGCGGCTTTTGACTACTGTGTTAATTGGAACTAACTTTTTGAATGCTCTTATTTCGGCACTTGCAACTGCTCTTGTTGTAAAGCTATGGGGTGGCGGCGGAGTAGGTCTTCCAACACTTTTGACGGCATTTATTATTACAACCTTTGGACAGATTATTCCAAAAACAATTGCCGGACGTTTCCCCGAAAAAAAATGCCTTTCAAGTGCGGTACCGCTTTTTGCTTTGGGAAAACTTTTCTTTCCTGTTGTATTTTTGTTTGAACGACTTTCGCATGGGGCAGTTTGGCTTGTAGAAAAAATCATTAAGCCGCGCGAGCATCTTATTACCGAAGAAGAATTAAAAACACTTATTGATGTTGGCGAAAAAGAAGGCACAATCGAAAAAAATGAAAGCCGCATGCTCAATAAAATCATCAAGTTCAATGACCTTGAAGCAACCGATATTATGAAGCACCGTTCGTTTGTAAGTATGGTTAGTGCCACCGCAACTTACGATGAGGTTGTTCAGGAATTTCTGGAATCAGGATTTTCTACGCTGACAGTTTATAAAGGCGAAACAGAAAATGTTGTTGGAATTATAAATTATAAAAAAGTTTTGTATGGTAACGAAAATGCCGACCCAGGTGTTGGCTATGCAGGCCGCATGATGGATGATGTTTTATTTGTTCCCGGAACTTTTAGTGCACTTGAACTTCTGCAAAAACTCCGCGAAGACGAAAACCGGTTTGCTGTAGTTTTGAACGAGCAGGGCCAGACTGCGGGCATTGTTACAATTGAAGATATTATCCGTGTAGTATTTGGCCGCATGACCGATGAAAATTCTTATGACAATATTCCTGCCGAAGAAAAAATCCAGTTAGTCAGTGCCAACACCTTTGTTGTTCCCGGAGACCTTAAGTTAGACGAAGTAAACTCAATTCTTCACCTGAACCTTAAATCCGAAGAAATGAACACGCTTGGCGGCTGGGTTTTGGAACAGTTTGGATACTTGCCAACCGCCGGAATGGTTGTTGTAAAAAATAAAGTCTTATTTACAGTTGAAGATGTAGTTCAGCGGCGAATTACAAGTGTTAGAATTAGAATATGATTTTATACACAAAGCTGTAAGTCCAAAGAAAGCGGCTTGTTCCACCTATGGAAGTTTTGTCGGGTGTAGTTGATTCTGCCGAAGGATAAGTAAAGCCGTAAGAATCAGGTGTATAACTGACGGTTCCTCTAAAACCAAATCTTTTGTTTTTGTTCAATTTATAAAACAATCCAAGTTCTGCGTTGAGTTTCCAGGCATCTTCAATTCTGTCGTTGAATAAAGCATTTCGTATAATGTGAAGATCATAACAGTCAAGTTTTTTTGCCCACATAGCATAAAGATTTACCTGAGCCTCAAAATATTTTAAGAAGTTAAAATCAGAATCAAAGCCAAACGCTGGTGCAATAAAAGAATGCGAATAGGAAATAACAGGAGAGTCCTCAAAATTTATTTTTTCCCAGTTTTCATAATCATAAGTTCGCCAGCCGCCTATTCCAGAAAATGAAACAGTTTGTGTTTCAAAGCCAAGACGAGGTGCAATTGAAATTGATTTTTTTTGCCCTAAATAAAAAAGTCGTTTTAAGTAAAAATCAACTTGGGTAAAGGCATTAATGTGATTCGTATGTTTTGAATATCTGGACAAATAATCTGGATTGCTGACTTTAAGCCAGTCATAATCTTCCATAATTCCACTGTCGCCCGAAACTGCATTTTTAAAAGAAAACGAAACTGTATATTTGTCGTTAAAGGTAAAATCAGTGGCGGCACCAAAGAAAAGTGAATTATCCAACTGCCAGTCAAGGCGGCTCATTTTTGTTGTTGGTGTAAATGTTAATGTATTACCGGTACTTGAAACTTGAACATTCCATACATTTTCAATAATCTTTCCATTTAAAAATCCGACTTCCGGTGCAAATGAAAATTCTGTCAGTTCCACTTCTGCAAAAACAGAAAAAGCTGTAAGGAGAATTATAAGAAATGTTGAAATCGTTTTTTTATTTTTCATAAACAAACGTAAATCCTAAAAGAAATTTTCCAGTACACTCTTTAATACCGCTGGGATTCGAAGCTTTTTCCCATTCTTTTTTATTGCTACTTTGCAAAATGGTTCCATTTTTTACAGAAGAAACAAACAGACCAAAGCCTGCAGATAATGCAAGATTTTTTCTTACCCTATATTCTAACAAAAGTGACGAGTCAAAAGCAAGTTCATTTTTAAGGTCAAAGTATGTGTAAGGTGTACTTCGCTTGAAGTGAGTATCAAAAGCTTTGCAGAAAATTGTAGGTAAAACATTAAGAATTAGTGTAAAGGATAGATTATGTGTAGGTGAGTATTCGGCTCTTATTCCGACTCCAAGATAATTTTTTTCTGCCTCAAATGTGATGATTTTTCCTTCCATTAGAGTTTTAGGATTTGAACCATACTGTTTGTAGCCGTTCCACGCAGTAAAACTATAATAAGTATATTTGTATGAAATAATTGCTGACAGATCAAGTTGTTCAAAAAGTTTCCAGCCTGCTCCTAAAAATGCATTTGTACTAAAATAAATATCAAGTTTGTTATCATGTTTAGAATAATGGGTGCGTTCCTTTGAACCTGTTGTAAAAACATTCATATAGTCAGAATCTTCCATTGTTCCGCATATAAAAGGTGACGTATAAAAACACCCTGCTCCAAATAAAAAATGATGTGCAAATTTATACTCAAAATCGACATTGGCTGCCGGTGCAATATAAGTCTGCCAGTCTAAAAGACTTGTAATTTGTGCATCTTTCCCTGTTTTGTTCCATAATATTTCTTTTACATCAGTTGAAATATATCCTGTCTCTGAAGAAATCTTAAATTGCGCAAAGCAAAATCCACAGGCGAGAAAAATCAAAAAAATCAGGGCATATAATTTTTTCATTCTACAGAATATGTAAAAGGGTCAACTCCAAAAATCTTTGCAAGTTGATTTCTGGTGGCTTCCATATCTTTAGGGTAGGGAGCAGTAAAACTAACTTTTTGGCCGGTTACGGGATGTTCAAATTCAATTTTATAGGCGTGAAGGGCAAGACGGCTTAAAAGCGGGCGTTCTTCAAATTCATCGCCGTTCCATTTTCTTTTGATTTCACTAAGTCGAACAGGCTTCTGGTTTCCGCTATATAAAGGATCGCATACAATAGAAAATCCATTGGCGGCTAAGTGGGCTCGAATCTGGTGAGTGCGTCCTGTTTTTGGCATTGCAATTATCCAGGAATATGGTCCGCATGAACTGACATTATAAAAATCGGTAACAGAAGGCTTTCCAAACTTTTTATTTACAACAGTTCTGTGCCGAACATCTCCATCCGGCAAAAGCGGAAGATCAACATTAAGTTTTTCCCAAAGAGGATGTCCATAAACAAGCGCATGATAAGTTTTTGTTACCTGACGTTTTTCAAACTGCTGCGAAAGACTTTTGTGTGCCTCAGGGGTTCGTGCATAAACAATAATCCCCGAAGTATCTTTATCAATTCGATGAACCGCATAAAGCTTACCGAATTCTTTTTCCGCAAGTAAATCCAGCCGAGGCGCATTTTCATCATACCTGTCTGCTGCAATCAAAATCCCCGACCGCTTATTCAAAACCACCAGGCTTTCATCACTGAAAATTGTTGTATAATCATTATTTTTTGCTGCCATATGTTATATTGTATCAAAAACATACCATTCCTACAATTGAATAAGGTTTTCAACATAATTTCTCTTTAACAGCAAAAAATAAAAGTTTGTTTTTTATGAATTCCTAGTTTATAATCATATTATGAATAAAAAAGTTTTAATTCTAATATGTGCTTTAACATTTTTGTTTGCAAA
The DNA here is from genome assembly GCA_017617115.1 of Treponema sp. Lineage (GTDB taxonomy): Bacteria > Spirochaetota > Spirochaetia > Treponematales > Treponemataceae > Treponema_D. Next base: position 2,485 of record JAFZXA010000151.1, on the reverse strand, counting down.
AATAACTGCTCAGGAAAATCAAAACAGTAAAAGTAATACTGCAGGCATAGGTCTTTATTTTGCAAATACATATCCAGCCGGAAAATGGTCTAAGTTTATTAAAACTTCATTAGGCGGAGGTTTTTATGCAGACTATATGCTTCCGCTTAATTTAAACGCACTTGATTTAGGTATTGATATGCGTCTGGAATATGGTTTTCTTATTCCAAAAGTTACAGACATTATAGAGCAGGCAGGTGATATTTCTGTACGACCTGGCTTTATAGTTCGAATCCCGTTTACAGTGGGAAATTTTAACATGGCTTTTGTTCCAGAGATTTCCTATGGAATTGTAATTCATAACATAAATGCGACAGAAGAAAGCAAAGTAAATGGTATTTATCTTGATCAAGCCCTAGGCGTGTCTCCGGCTTTAAGATTCAGTTTCCCAAGAATGAATAATCTGGAGTTTGAATTAGCACAAATCAGTACTTTTGCTTTTGAAGATTCTGCAGTTATTATTCAGTCTGGATTTCATATTGGTGCAATCTGGCATTTTGATATAAAACAATAGGAGAAAAAAAATGGTAAGTAAGAAAATTTGTTTTTATTCTGGATTATTCTGTGTGTTACTGGCTTTTGTTTCCTGTAGTGGTCTTATAGGTAAGCTTGAAAACGCAACAAATTTTAGTTCCTATACAGTAAAGCATTTTCAACAAAATTTAGATGATGATGATTATACAGAAGTTTCAGAAGACGCCCAGATTTTAAAAGGAAAAAATGGTTCTCTTACAAATGCAACTCCTAACGAATACAAAGGTTTTACACCAAAAGAAATTACGCAGAAGAAAATAATTGCGGATGGTAGTACTGTTATAGAGGTTTATTATGACAGGAATATTATAACTTATTCTTTTTATTCAGGAGAAGAAGGAACTTTTTCAGATGGAGAAACAATAAAGGTTGTTAATGGACGATATGGAGCAACCGTGGATACAGATATACCTATAGCAAATCATCAAATGTATTTATTTGATAACTGGGATGATTCTTCTTATTCTTGTTTTGAGGATACAAATAAATCATTCTATGCAAAATATAAATATAATTTCTACGAAGAACCTGTAAAACTTCCGGAAGGTACTGATGGTAAATCAGGTGTAGATTGGACATATGTATATTTTGGAGTTTGGCCTCAGACTATAAAAGCAGAAAGTGTTGAAGTTGATGAATATCAACAAATTACGATAGGTGCAAATACCTACTATTTAGGAAGCGATAAAAATTATTATGTAAAATGCGTTGAAAATGGGAGAATGATTGGTGCTAATTATAAATATAGTGATGGAACTAGAGTTTCTCCGAGAAGTCAGAACAGTATTAAATATTTTAAAGTTGAGCCTTTGAAGTGGCGTGTTGTTACAACTAATTACAATGATACTAATAAAACTTTGCTTCTAGCAGAAAGTGTTCTTACAAGTAATATTCCTTATTATGGTTCATTAGGTGATCGTAGGTTAAACAATAAAACTATATTTCCTAATAATTATAAATATTCAAATATACGAGCTTATTTGAATGGCATTGAAAATCAGTTTGTTACTGATGGTGGTACACGAAATGAATATACAAATGATTGGACAGGAAAAGGTTTTCTTCAGACAGCATTTACTTTATCGGCACAAGAAAAAATTGTAGATACATTAGTGGATAATTCTCAGGATAGTGTTACTTCCTATTTATCAGAACCTACAAATAATAGATATATTTGCGAAAACACTCTTGATAAGATTTTTTGTTTGAGTGTATATGAAGTAACAGCCCCTGATTGTGGTTTTTATGAGAATAGCCCTACTAATTCAAGCAAAATGAGACAGCGTTACCCAACTGACTATGCGAAAGCTAATTTTGCAAATTATGATGCATATCCTGACGATTCTACTGTTGTTAATAAACAAGAAAGTCCATGGTTCCTTCGTTCTCCACGTCCTGATGGATATGAATATGCATTTATGGTTCATATGATGGGACAAGCTTATTATTTTCCAAACGGAGAGCAATATTATGTTAATATTTCTTCCCGAGGGGTAGTTCCTGCCTTAGTAGTTTCTCTTTTGGAGTAAAAATTTCAACTTTTTCGCGTAATTAATCGCATTGAATAAAATCCATTTTTTCATTATTATGTAAAATAGTAAAATCGGGGCGAAAGTTTTTCGATTTTTACAATCTGAAATTATTATTAAGGATACTTATATGACTATCACCGAAATGCTTGGTCAGAGCGGACTTCTGACATTGCTTGGTATGTGTGTTGTATTCGGTTTTATCATTATCCTGATTATCTGCATGACTATTCTTAAAGCAGTTATTCATGCACTTAAGCTCGACAAAGATAAACCTGCAGACACACCTGCGGCTTCTTCTCCGGCACCTGCTGGAAACGATGGGGCTATTATTGCTGCTATTGCGGCCGCCGTTCACGACAAGGCATCAAAATCATAATAAT
>JAFZXA010000150.1 GCA_017617115.1 Treponema sp. | reverse complement strand
TTACACGTTCTGCCTTTTGCTCTGAAGCAGATAATTGAAATCTGGCATAAAGCCAGCGAATAATCCATCCAAGAACAATTCCAACAACAGGGAGAATTATAAACCAAATCCAAGTTGGCATATACTTCACTCCTATTATAACATTTTTTAGAATAGTTCACTTTCAATTGTAAAGTAAAAAAGGTTATCTGTCAAACCGAAAATGAGGATTTTGAGGATTTTGTTCTATAATATTACTACTCCCAGCCAAATGTTGCAGGAGGCTTGTTTGTAGCGTCAAAATATAGGGCGTCTACAAAAGGTAACTGTGCAATTTTGTGTACAATTGTTTCAAGAAGTTCCGGCGGGAACATTGCAAAACGCGCTGTCATTACATCTTCCGAAATTACAGGACGCAGAACAAAACTTGCATGCTCCGGTGAACTTGCATAAGGAAGATCAATTGTAAGATGCTGGAAGATTTTTTCATACCAGCCGGCAGCATGAAGCTCTGTAAGAACGATATTATCTACTTCGCGAAGCTGATCAAGTCGTCGGCGGTCGCAGTAGCCTTCCTGAATTTCAAGGTCACTGTCAGCAAGGCCAGGCTTCTGGTAAAGCTTTACGCAGGTACGGTTTATATATTTTGCACTGTTTGTAATTGCAGAAGAAGCCGCTTCGAGCTTTTCGCGCTTTTCGGGCATGTGGAAATTTTCAAAAGTCAGCAAGGCTGGGAATCGGTAGGTGCGGAAATCTCCCTGAACACCTACAGAACGAACAGGAAGAATGCTTCGTTTTAAGGTTGACTGGCATTTTTCACAGAACATATCAAGCGGAATTGAATCAAGTTCCTTTTGGGCAAGTGCAATTTCTTCTGCGTCTTTTGGGTCGGGCTGGCCGTTAGAACAAAGAACATTTATAGAAAGTCCAGGGCCCGGGAACGGATGACGCATAACAAGCTCATCAGGAAGCCCAAGCTTTTTACCAATTGCACGAACTTCGTCCTTATATAAATCGCGAACAGGTTCAATAATCAATCCTTTTGCAATAAGCTCCTGAATACCCTGAACTCTGTTATGATGAGTTTTAATTGTGTGGGAATTTTTTGTACCGCCCGACTCAATAATATCGGGGTAAAGAGTTCCCTGAGCCAGCATCCAAGAATCATCAAGTTTTTGCTTTGCAGTTACTTCGTTGCGAACAGTGATAAAGTTTTCACCAACAGCCATACGCTTTTTCTGAGGATCTGTGAGCCCCGCAATTGCCTTTAAAAAACTTTCGCTTGCATCTTCTACTATAAAGTTGGTAAATCCAAACTTACGGTAAGCTTCGGCAACCTTGGCACTTTCGTTCTTGCGCATAAAGCCGTTATCTATATGAAGTCCAAGTACGCGGTCCTGACCAAGTGCCTTGTTCAAAAGAGCAAAAGTAATTGTAGAGTCTACCCCACCGCTAAGGAAAAGCAGAACATTACGCCCTTCGGCTTCTTTTTTGATATTTTCAAGAATGATATTTAATACGGTATCCTGGTCCCAGTTCTTTTTCATGCCGCAGAAATCGGCAAAGTTCTGAAAAATCTGGTTTCCGCAAGGAGTGTCTTTTACTTCGCAATGGAACTGGAGCGAAAAGCGTTTTTTACTAAGATTTTGAGTTGCTGCAAAAGGACAATCTTTGGTAGAGCCTACAACTTCAAAACCGTCGCCCATTTGAACAACGCCATCCTGGTGGCTCATCCAAACCTGCTGGGAGCCTGTAATTCCTTTGAAAAGAGGGCACTTAGAATTGTCACCGCCCATGCCGTCTGCAAAGTTCAGTGTTGCGTATCCAAACTCGCCAACAGGAGCCTTTTCTACCCTGCCGTTGTAGCCGGTCTGTACAATGTAGTGGCCGTAGCAAAGACCTAAAATCGGAATATCGAGTGAAAGAATTTGAGAATTAAACTCCGGCGCATTTTCTTCATAAACAGAAGAAGGTCCACCCGAAAAAACTACTCCGCGTGCATTTTCAAAAGCTTCAAGCCCTGCCGAAGGAAGTGCAATTTCCGAATAATACCCAAGCATACGGAACCGTTTAGCAATCAAATGCGCATACTGCGACCCAAAATCCAAAACAACAATCTTTTCTCGTGCCATAAATTGATTATAGCGGGTTTACAGGAAATTTGGAATATGCAATTAACAAAGATTATGGTTCACAACTTGCCATACCTGGAGAGTTGTGTTATTATTAAATAAGAAAGGCATTTCGCAATTTTGCGTCTTGCCTCCGTTTGGGATTTGCCCCGTCACGTTGGTTAGAGCATTGTGGCGGGGCTATTTTTTATTACGTTTTTTTCTCTTTTTGAAGAGGCGCGTAATAATGTCGATGATAATTACAATTACTTGTAAAAGTAAATCGAAAATCTCATACAACGTCATATAGCTGCCTCCTGAAATTAGTAATCTATAAGCATTGCTGCATATAGTCGTATTTTAGGAGACAAGACCGCCATTAATTGCGAAATGCCAGATCCAATAATAGTATATAATGTTTATATAGTCAACAAATTATAGCCAATTTTATTAAATATAGCCTTATTGCTCATTCTTCAAACAATCCACAAACTTAAATTTGTTGAAGACCTCAAGAATTGCACAGGGCGTACAAGTACTTTTTCATTGCAAGTAATTATGATAAAATACTTGATGAAAGACAAAAAGCTTTCTTAAAACTGGTTATGTCTCTTAAAGCCACAGGCACAGACAGCTTTACAGAAAAAGTGACAAAACTTGTAGAAGAAGCCAAACTCAACACGCAGTGGAGGAAGCAGTTTATGGAATGGGAAAGAGAGATGGCTAGAAAATTCCGAGAAGGCAAAGAAGAAGGAGCTCAACAAAAAGCCGAAGAAGATGCCATTGCATTATTACAAGAAGGTGACTCTCCCGAAAAGGTTTCCAGGTGCATTAAACTCCCGCTTGAAAAAGTGCTGGAGCTTCAGAAAAGCATTCCGGTTAATGCGTAAAGACAGGCAGATGTATTGTTAAGAAGAAAGAGCAGACTCATTTTGGGAAGTCTGCTCTTTTTTTATATTACTCTTTATTTTTTATATCGCTCATCATGGTGGTGCCGTCGGCAAAGTGGACTACTGCGGCATATGCATATAAACTATCATATGGATTTTTGATTGTATATGTAGAGCTTTTTAATTCACCATCAAAAGGTTTGCTTACATATTCACAATCAATTTCAATACCTTTTGTTGCCCATACATATGCTAACGCCTCATCAAGTGTTACATTATTAGACCAAAACACATTTCGAGCTTTTGTCTCTAATTCCGAAACCTTGCTTTTTGGATACTTCATAGTATGAACAAAATATGGTGCGTCATAGAAAATCTGAATATTATTACCATAACCAGGAACCACGCCTTTAGAATTGCAGGTATATGGTGACGCAGAAGTCAACTTATTAAGATAATCTGAAGAATAAAAACAAGTCATACTATATATATAGTTTTGTCCATCGAATTCTGTAAATTTAACAAATTTATCTGTTAGCGATGAATAGTAATTTGTTGGCGAATTAGGGAATGTATCGGAAGTTCCTCTTATTTTTTTCCACAAACCATCATTATCATAATAATATCCAAAAGCATATGTCATTGTATTTTTGGGATTAGAATTAGATGATTTAGAAAAATACAGATATCCATTGTATTTATCAGGAACAGGAATTTCATTATTAGTTTTATTATATATTGTAAAACTATGCAAAGAAGAATTTTCGTTATTGTCTTCAAGATTAAATACAATTGTATAAGCGTGTTCTATAAATTTCTCAAAAGGCAGATTAATGCATTTATTATGAACATATCCCCATTCAGGGTCAAGGTCCTCTAAATCGTCCAAGGTAATTGTATTAGCAATGGATTGAACAGCACCAGTTGTTTCTTTTTTGAGTATATAATAACTGAAATATTCATAATCCTCTTCTTCTTCCGGTAATCCTGCACCACCTATATCTTGTGGATAAAAACCGGGTCCCAAAAGAATTTGATTTGGAGCACACTGAAGTACATCATAATCTGTAGAGACATCATAACTTGGAATAATAACCGGGGGAATATTATCATATGTTGCATCAATAGTTTTTGTAACACTACCTAATTGAATTGTACCTGTAGTATTATTCTTTGCGTATATACATAGTTTATAATTATGTCCACTTGGAACAGAAAAGTTTAAATCTGCATATTTGTAATCAGTTTTACCTGTTTCATTGTAACAAATTCCATAAGTCCAGCCAGAAGTTTGTGTCCAGTTTTTTGTAACAGAATATTCATGAACTCCAGTATTTTGTTCTTTTGCAACTTCAGTAACAGTAAAATCCCCAAAACTTGCATATCCGGGTGATGAAGAACCAGTTCCATCATTATGATGAAAAACATAAGCCTCTGTTGACACTGCACCTGTGAACCAAATGTCTCTACCATACTTGAAAACTGGAAGAACATAAAAATAATAAGTTCCATCTGGTGTTAAAGTATCATCTGCAAACTGTGATGTCTTAAGATAAAACTTCGTTGAATCTGGGATTATAAATGTAGCCAGGCTTTTATCAATTGTTGCACAATAATAATCTGAAATAGTAGAACTATTTTTAGGTTTGAATTTATACAACACTACAAAGGTACTTTTTTGTGCAGAATATTGGCTTGCAAGAGACGACAGTGCATCTTCATTTGAAATTGAAAAAGTATAATATGTATTTGTAGTTCCCTCAGGAGATTTGACCATACTAACAATAGAAACTTGTCTTGGAATTATTCTTAAAATACTATTTGAATTACCAACATCATCCCATGCCGTCATTTTTAGATAACAGTCTTTAGAAGCATTTCGTGTAATTGTAAATATTGTATCGGACACTTTAGTAGCAGGGATATCAATACTGGATTCAGAATATCCATATTTAATATCATAAGTTACGATTGATTTTCTTTGGTTGGTACTACCAAAATAAAAAATATCATATGATTTTGAAAAATCTAAGGTGTCAGTTATCATACCATTTACCGGAGTATGCTCTGTAATTGCCTGCACTGTGTCATCACGTAATTGAACATAAAAACCATTAGTTTGCGAATTTCCTTGTGTATTATTCATTGTTTGACCAGATTTGGCATAAAAATCGACAGAATCAGGATTTATAACCTGTGCTGCTGCAAGAGTTGTATCTTTAACAACATAGCGAGTTAATCTAGTTTCATTATTTGCATAATCTACAAAAATAAAATCAAGTTTAATTAACCCATCATATTCAGATTGAAATTCATACGAAGCTCCTAAAAGTTCATTATCTTTAAAAGACGAACTTTTATAAGGTTTAGAAATTTTAGAAGGCAGAGAAGCGCTAGCAGCATCTACTGTAGCTTTAAGTGTTTCTTCAATTGTAAGCTGCATAAAACCAGAGTCATCATCAATAACAGTAGTATCAAAATAAATTTTTGAACCTACATGATTCTGTACATAAGTATTTTCATCATAATTATTACTGTTTGAAAATTCAGAAATCGGTATGTCGGAGAGAGGCGTATACTCGCCTGTTTCATCACTCTTGTTCATTATTGGCTTAAACAAGTTTAATTTCATAACTCTAGGCGCATCACCGTCTTTATTTTTATTAATTCTATAAGTATAAGAAATGTTTTCAGAAATTGAATTACCATCCATATCTTTTACTGCAGATAAATCAATATCAAGATTAATATCAAGTAAACTTTTTGTAGAAGATTCCGGCAATATAAACTTACCCTTCACTGTTGGAATAAGAAGCTCTGTTTTATCTGGACTAAAAACAGGCTTTTGGAAATAAGCATTTTTAAGAGTAGATGTATATAAAGGCATTTCTGAACAAGTTATGGTAACACAGCTGAAATCGCCAAAAGTAGCTGGATCCATTGGCTTATTAAACTTAACTACTATTGTTGTATCCTGATTACAGCCATAACTTTCAAAGATTGGAGTGATACTTGAAACCTTTGGTACTAAGCGACATTTTGGATGAATTACAAGATTTTCTTTTGCCTCTAATACAGAACCTTTTGTTTCAAGTTTTTCTGGTTCGTTAAATTTTATACTATCTGTAACGGGCTCGTTAGTTATACGGTCAAGAACTTCCCAGCAAACAAATTGCCAGCCATCTGCAGGAATAAACATTACATCAAACTTTTCTTTCTTTTTAAGTCTCAGTTGTGTTGGAGTTACAGTACCAGAATTGTTATCGGCAATTACATAATAAGTAACAGGACTTGAATTTGCAATTTCTATTGCTTCTTCAATTTCAGATTTAATTTGTGTAGCTTTAAGAAAGTTTTCACATGAGGTGAATTGAAAAACCACTGAAAGAAATGCTATACAAATTAGCGCCCCCCCCAGTATAGTATTTTGCTTTAAGAGAGAATTGGAAAGTTTCATAAATGTCTCCGTTCAGTAAAGATTCTTCCATTTTACCACAAGAAAAGGAGCGTGTCATTAAAAAAGTGGATTGCCGCGCTGCGCTCGCAATGAGACGTACGCTGCGCGTACTTACCGACGTTTTGCTTCGCAAAAGTCGCAGTGCAACACCTTGAACTAATCTCAATTTTAGAACATACTAGAACTATGGCAGACATACATGTTTTTGAGCCGGCGCCGGAGGGGACACCGGTTTCTAACTTTGTTCACCTCCATGTACATTCGGATTACTCGCTTTTGGACAGTTGTGCTAAGCTTGACTCGCTCATTGCTAAGGCTAAAAGACTTAATATGCCGGCGCTGGCACTAACTGACCACGGAAACATGTTTGGGGTACTCAATTTTGAGCATATCTGCCATGCAAACGGAATAAATCCTATTGTAGGTGAAGAGTTTTATGTTGCCTACGGAAGCCATCTTGAAAAAAACGATGTTCCTTACAGCCATAAGGGCGAAGACGGCGAACATCATGCTCACTACTTTCACCTTATTCTTCTTTGCGAAAATCAGAAGGGCTACGAAAATATGTCGTGGCTTTCTTCAATTGCATTTACCGAAGGACTTTATTACGGAAAACCCCGCATAGATTTTGAACTGCTCGAAAAATATCACGAAGGTTTAATTTGTCTTTCGGCTTGTATTATGGGTGAGCTTCCGCAGCTGCTGCTTGCCGGAATGGACAAAGAAGCAGAAGAACTTGCATTAAAGTATAAAAATCTTTTTGGACCCGACCATTATTATATAGAAATTCAGGACCACGGGCTCCCGGATCAGAAAATTGTTGCCGAAAAACTTATTGCACTTGCCCACAAACTTGATATTCCGCTTGTTGTAACAAACGACGTTCACTATGTAGAACAGGAAGATGCCGAAGCCCAGGATGCGCTGCGATGTATTGGCTTTAAGGATATTCTTACAGAGCCTCATCAGAAAATGGGTGGCGACCAGAATCTTACCTCGTGGTATTTTAAAACCGAGCAGGAAATGAAGCTGCTTTTCCCGCAGTGTCCCGAAGCGTACGACAACACAATTAAGATTGCAAACATGTGCGACCTTACAATTCATCAGTATAAGACCGAAGAATTAAAAGGCTGTCTTCCCCGCTTTGAACTTCCTAAAGAATTCCAGAAGCACGGCGATGACTATGCTGCAAACCAGGATGATTTTGTGCGACACCTTGTTGAACAGGGTTTGCGTAAACGCTATGTAGAAATCACTCCCGAAATTCGCGACCGCGCCGAATACGAGCTTGGAATTATTTTTAAGATGGGATTTTCCGGATACTTTCTTATTGTATGGGAATTTATTCACTGGTCAAAAGAACATAATATTCCAATTGGTCCGGGCCGTGGTTCGGGTGCCGGTTCTCTTGTAGCCTACTGTCTTGAAATTACCGATATTGACCCGTTCCGCTTTGGTCTGATTTTTGAAAGATTCTTAAATCCTGAACGCGTTTCAATGCCCGATTTTGACGTTGATATGGATTTCGATTTTCGCCAGGATATTATCCAGCACACGCGCGACCTTTACGGGGAACCGCAGGTTGGACACATTGTTACCTTTGGTACTCTAAAGGCAAAGCAGGTAATTGCCGATGTTGGCCGAGTTTTAAATATCCCGCTTGGCGAAGTTAATATGCTCAAAAAATGCATTCCCGATAACCCTAAGGCAACCTTAAAAAGTGCGTTTGAACCACCTAGCGAAAAGTTTCCGGACGGTGGCCAGCTTATTCCTTACAAGGATGACCCGCGCTACCAGAAGCTTTTTGAACTTGCCTTTAAGCTTGAAAACGTAAACCGCAACACCGGTCTTCATGCTTCGGGAATGGTTGTTGGTCTAACTGCCCTTCCTAACTGGGCTCCTGTATTTAAAGATGCAAAAACAGGTGAAGTTGCCGTTCAGTACACAATGGATATTATTGAACCATGCGGCCTTGTAAAGTTTGACTACCTTGGTCTTAAAACTCTTTCGCTTATACGCTATGCAGAAGATATTATAAACAGACATAAAAAACCCGGAGAACCGGACTTTCATACAGACAAAGTCAGCGAAACAGATGCAAAAACCTTTGAGCTGTTCCAGCGCGGCGACTCTGTTGCAGTATTCCAGTTTGAATCTCCCGGTATGCAGGATATTCTGCGCCGCTTTAAGCCCGAAAAGCTTGAAGACCTTGTTGCCTTGAATGCGCTTTACCGCCCGGGTCCAATGGATTGTATTCCTCAATATATTGAAGGAAAATGGAAGCCCGAAACTATAAAATATCCGGACCCTTCACTTGAAGACCTTCTTAAAGAAACCTACGGTGTAATGGTTTACCAGGAACAGGTTATGAAGGTTGCCCAGATTATTTCTGGATTCAGTCTTGGTGGAGCCGATATGCTTCGCCGTGCCATGGGTAAAAAGAAGCTCGACGTTCTTATGAAAAAGAAGGAAGAGTTCATTGCAGGCGCTGTAAAGAATGGACACACCGAAGAACATGCCGGTGAAATATTTGAAATAATGGTTCCTTTTGCGGGCTACGGTTTTAACAAGTCGCACGCAGCTGCTTATTCTGTCTTGGCATACCGCACCGGTTGGCTCAAGGCAAACAAACCTGCAGAGTTTATGGCTGCCAACCTTACAAACGAAATTAACTCTACCGACGGGCTTCCTGAATATATTGAAGAAGCACGCAAAATGGGAATTGCAGTTGACCCGCCTGATATCAACCGTTCCGACATTTATTTTGATGTTGTAGACGGCCGCATTGTATTCGGACTTAAAGGAATTAAGGGAATTGGAGATACTGCTGCCCAGTCAATTGTTGCCGAACGAAAAGCAAACGGACCTTACAAAAACTTTATGGACTTTTTAAAACGAGTTGGAGTTAGCACAGACGCCGACGGAAAAGTTCTAGTAAACAAAAAAGCAATTGAAGTTCTTATTAAGACAGGTGCTTTTGACAATGTTGGAAAAGAAGACGGAACTTATTTGAACCGCGTAACGCTTTTAGCAAATATGGAAGCCGCTGTAGCCTATGCCGACGACCTTCTTTCTGATTCTAAAAAAGGTCAGGAAAGTTTGTTCGGGGACTTTAGCGAAGAAGAACTTTCGTACACAGAATTTGAATTCCAAAAAATTGATGATGTTCCTACAATGGAAATCCTTAATATGGAAAAGGAATGCATTGGCTGTTACGTAAGCGGAAACCCTCTTGATGATTATAAAAAAGCAATTGAACGCGCAGTTACATTAAAGTCTTCTTATATGGAACGGGCGGCGGCAGAATCAAAAGCCGAAAAGGCACAGCTTGAGGCTCAGGGAGCAAATCCGTGGGCGCACCGTGATGCCGGAAAATCTTACATTGCACTTGGAATGCTTACAGGCCTTCACCCTATCCGCACAAAAAAGGGCGACGAAATGGCCTTTGCAAAGCTTGTTGACTATGAAGGTGAAATTGACTGTACTTTCTTTCCAAAGACCTGGGGAGTTTTAAGAAGTCAGCTTGAAGACGGCGGCATATATGCGCTTAAAGGCAAGGTAGATGCTTCGCGTGACACACCAAGCTTTATTATAGATTCCATTGAAGATGCAAAACAGCTGGAAAAACATTCTGTTCAGGAAGTTCATATTTTAGTTGATTCTTCCTTTAACGGCGAAACACAAATTTCAGAATTAAAGAATTTTTTAATTGGCGAAAAGGGTAATTGTTCAGTATATTTTCATATAGATGCAAAAAATAATCCTTTCGTCATAAAGGCAAATAATCAGCTTCATATGAACGCAGAGGAAGAAACAATTGAAAAGCTAAAGACCATCCCGTTCGTAAAGGATGTATGGCTGGAATAGGAGTGTTGAATCATTATGGGCGCAGTTTTATCAATAATTTCGGCAATCATTATAATTTACACAGTTTTGTGTTTGATTTCCATTTTTATGACCTGGATTCCGGGCGCAAAGTTTACAAAGTTTGGCAAAATAATATCAAAAATCACAGACCCGTACCTGAATCTTTTTTCTAAAAAGGGCTGGTTCCGCATTGGCAACATAGATTTTTCCCCGATTCTTGCAATTGGAATCCTTTCAATTTTGTCTTCGATAATCGGCGGCATTGCAACAACAGGCAGGCTTCATTTTGGCGGAATACTTGCAATGATTTTGAGCATGATATGGAGCCTTATTTCTACCCTGCTCACAATTTTTATTCTTCTGATTTTGATCCGCTGGATTGTACTTCTTGTAAACAAAGGCCAGGTTTCTACAAACTCGGCATGGTACCAGGTTGACCTTATGCTTCAAAAGATTGTTTATAAAATAGGTAATACATTTTTTAGAAACAATCTGACCTACCAGAAAGCCCTGCTCGTAAGCTGGATTTCGCTTGGAATTATCTGGCTTGTAGCAAGAGTGCTGTTTGGTATTTTGATTAATCTTTGTAATGGGATTCCATTCTAGTTGAAAATCAGTGACATAAAAACCCCAGTTTCTGCAATTTCTGGGGTTGGACCGCAGCTTACTAAAAATCTCGCTAAGCTCAACATTTTTACTGTGGGCGACCTGTTGCAATATTACCCCCGCACCTACGAAGACCGTTCTGTAAAGGTAACGCTTGCAGAATATAAAACTCACCCAAAAATCCACACGGTAGCACGCGTTATGGCCCACGAATGGTTTGGCTACGGCAAAATGCGCACATTAAAAATAATCATAAACGATGGAACTGCCCCTGCCGAACTAATTTGCTTTAACCGCGCCTTTTTAGAAAATCAGCTTGAAGAAGGTTCTGTAATAACAGTGACCGGCGAGTTTTATGTAAAATACAACAAGCTTCAAAGCACCTCGTTTGAAGCAACTAAAATGAGCGTAAACCAGCTTGGTGTTGAATCAATGCAACAAGTTACAGCTGCATTGCTGCGACAAACCAAGCCGTTAAATACCGGCATTCTTCCAGTTTATTCACTTACCGAAGGCGTTACTCAAAAAGTACTTGCAAAAACTGTTGCCGCTGCCGTTACACAGTATGCACACGGAATTGATGACGAACTGCCAGACGATATTATTAAAGCACGCGGACTTTTACATAAACAGCAGGCTATTACAACAATTCATCTTCCACAGTCACTGGACCAGGCAGAGCTTGCACGAAAAACTCTTGCCTACGAAGAGCTTTATCATCTGCAGTATGCAATTGCACAGCGCGCATTCAGGCACAGGGGATTTGTTCCGGGCGACGCTTTAACAGAAGGAGCAGCCCCACAGGAACCAGTTTCTGTTGCACAGTTCCGTGCCAGCCTTTCGCCGTTACAACGCCAGCTAATGGATAAAATTCCTTTTGACTTAACCCCAGACCAGCAGAAGGTTATTTACCAGATGAACTGTGAAATTGATACAGGCTTTACTCAGCGCTATAAACCTCAGGAAAACCCTGACCGTCCTCCTTTTTCAATGGCACGACTTTTACAGGGAGACGTTGGTTCCGGCAAAACCCTCACTGCTCTTTTTATATGTCTTCGTGTAATCAACTACGGTGGACAGTGTGCGTTTATGGCACCAACAGAAATTCTTGCCCGTCAGCACGCCGAAACTACTTCGCGAATGCTCGACAGTCTTGGTGTACGCACTGCATTTTTAACAGGCAACGTAAAAGCCGCCGGCCGCACTCAGCTTTTAAAAGCACTTAAAGCCGGTGAAATTGATATTTTAATTGGAACACACGCTTTGTTCAGTGCACAGGTTGTTTACAAAGATTTACAGCTTGCAGTAATTGATGAGCAGCACCGCTTTGGAGTTTTACAGCGTCAGGCAATTATTGCAAAAGGTCGTGTTAGCGAAGAAAACGGAATGACAAGTGAACCGCACGTTCTTATGATGAGTGCGACCCCTATTCCTCAAACCCTTGCCCTTACAATGTTCGGAGACCTTGATGTTTCTGTAATTAAGACTCTGCCGCAGGGACGAAAGCCAATTACAACATACCTTGTAAAAGAAGGAAATGAAAGCAACGCATACGAGGCTGTGCGTAAAGAGCTTGCAAAAGGACATCAGGCATATTTTGTTTACCCCGCAATACAGGCAGACGGCGATTTTAAGTCGGCAGAAAGAAACTTTGAAAACCTTAAAAAAATATTCCCGGAATATAAATGTGCTCTTGTTCACAGTAAAATAGACGAAGATGAACAGGCTAAAGCGCTGAGTGATTTTCACGATGGAAAGATTCAGATTCTTGTTGCAACAACAGTTATTGAAGTTGGAGTTGATGTACCTAATGCAACCTGCATGGTTATAGAGCAGGCCGACCATTTTGGAATGGCACAGCTTCATCAGTTACGTGGACGCGTTGGACGAGGCAGCGAACAGTCTTACTGTTTCCTTATTTACGACAAGGAGCTTAGTGCAACAGGCATTGAACGAATGAAAGCCCTGCGACAGAGCACCGATGGATTTTATATTGCAGAACAGGATTTAAAAACACGAGGCCCGGGCGAATTACAGGGAACTGCCCAGGCCGGAGAGCTTACGCTCGGTATTGCAGACATTGGCAAAGACAAGGAACTTTTACTCCAGGCCCGAGCCGATGCCTTTTCATCATTTAAGCAGCAAGGTATCCGTCGAGTCTCTTCATCCTTGTAGGATTCTGCAGGCGGAAAATTGCCTTTTTTTCAATCTGGCGAACGCGCTCTTTTGTAAGATTACATTCCTTGCCTATTTCCTGAAGCGACATTGGTTTAAGTCCATTCAAGCCGTAGCGCAAGCGAATAACCTTTGCTTCATTTGGTTTGAGTGTCTTAAGAAGCTTGTTCATATCGGCTTTGAGTGCCTTGTTTACAGTAGAAGCTTCTGGACCATCGTATGTCTGATCTTCAAAGCAATCACTGAGTGAAGTATTGTCGTTTTCTTTTGAAGAAACCTTTGCATCCAAAGAAACCATTCCGTTGCTTATTGAAAGAAGCTCGCGTACTCTAGACTGAGGCATATTAAGCATCTGAGAAATCTGATCTACTTCTTCGGCTTCGGTCAAGGTTCCGTTTATAAGATTACTTGCATATTCAATACGTACAAGCTCATTTGCACGGTTCAGCGGCAGACGGATTGCACGGCTCTTTTCGCTTAAAGCTTTAAGGATTGACTGATTAATCCACCAGACAGCGTATGAAATAAAATGATAGCCGCGTGAAGGTTCAAATTTTTCAATGGCAGTCATAAGACCAATGTTTCCTTCGCTGATGAGGTCGGTAAGGTCAAGACCATGATTCTGATATTTTTTTGCTACTTTCACAACAAAACGCAGGTTAGCTTCAATAATCTTATTCTTTGCAGCCTTGTCACCTTTTTTTGCCTTTTCGCAAAGCTCAATTTCTTCTTCGCGGGTAAGCAAAGGCACCTTGTTTATTTCTTTAAGATACATTGAAAGAACATCATCATGTTTCATGGCACTATACTCCTCATACCATATATAGCAAGTTTCGTGCCAAGTACCAAAAAACGGATTTTTACAATAAAAAATCCCTGTTTCAACCAAAAATCGGGTCAAAACAAGGATTTTTCTCATTTTGCAGGGTCATTTTGACACATGTTCAGGTATTAACGTAAATTCTGTATCAGAATGACGCAAAATTTTTAAGGAAACGAATAATTGTCACACGGATTGGGAATTGCTACGCAATTCCTGATTTTTAAATGTTTTAAAATTGAAAAACCGTTAGGTTTTTCGAATCCGTGTGACACTCTTTTATTCCTCTGAAGGTTCAGCGTTCTTCTTTTTCTTAATGCACATTACCCCAACAAGAATCAGGTAGTACACTGCCAGCAATCCCAGAACAATAAACGTTGATGCTGTGGATTTTGGTGCCATACTAATCAGAATAAGCATTGGTGCACCAAAAGCAATGGCTACACCGCTTCCGCTAACAAGGTTGTTGGCTGCCGGAGTTTTGAAGTCGGGGTCAATTTCGCGTACAAGGAGGATTCCTGAGCTTATTGTACCAGTCATCATACCAAACATTGAAAGGAAACCTTCTTCTTCGTAACCTTTGAAAATGCGTTTACAGAAAAACTTCAGATGGAAGAACGTAACAATTCCGCCTGCAACACATGTAATTGCAAATGGAATCCACAAACCTTTCAAATCTTCAAAATCAATTGAAGCAATTCCGCAAATAATCATAACATCAAAGAAAAGACCAGAAATGCGGCTCAAAAGATAGTTGTTCTGATACTGCATTCTCATAAGACGGATTTTTCTAAAGCGTGAAAGAATCTTCTGTGTAAGAACTGCAAACAAGGATCCAAAAATAAAGTTAAAGCCCCAGAAAATCGGACTAAGCGCATTGGCAGCTCCAGGTGCAAATTTTGCCAGTAGACTTGTTACTCCCCAAAGCACAAAGAAGGTAAAGACATAAACAAGGGCAATGAGCGCAACCTGTATAGAAAATCGGTCGATTGACTGAGAGATTGGCATTTCACCTTCATCCTGGAATGTGTCGAGCGTAACGGAACCAGATACTTCTTCTGCATCCTTTCGTTCAAACTTTCCGCGTTTTGCCTGAACATTAAGATATATTACACCAATTATGCAGGCTACTAAAAATCCGGTAGCGGCAATAGCAAGTGCATACGATTTTCCACCGGCAAAACCAAGTGCTTCGTAACTTGAACCAATATTGTTAGCCTGTCCCGGTCCCTGACCAAAGCCCATTGGAAGTAAAATTCCTGCAGCTTTAAACATATCGGGTTTAATGGTATATGCAATTCCAATCGAAATAAGAAGTCCAACAATACCCTGGATTGTATAGGAGCTTACAATCATGGCGCCACTGTTTACGGCAGTCCTTACTCCCCCACCCTGCGCAAAATCGTCTTTTGAAACTCTAAGCGACATTGCTATAAAGCCGAGCGCAATTCCATGATAAGTGAGCGCATCTAAAAGACCGGCGTTTATTTCGAGAAGCCCTGTGTATTTAAAACCAAGCAGCAGAAAACCAGCTAGAACCGAAGTTGGCATGAGCGTCTTTTTTACAAACGGCACCTTAAGTCTTAAAATGTTTGAAATAAGCACGAGCAGCGCAATTATTCCTAACTGCACTACCGGGCTCCACAATGCAATGTTTTCGGCTGAATAGTTCATAAATTACCTCTCAAGTTTTTCCATATTGATATATATTTCCGCACATTTAGCGGCGATTTTTCAAGCACTGATTTTATTTCATAGTGATTTCCATTTGTATCGCTAAAGACAAATCCGTTCCGGCTGTAAACAGACATATCGGGAATATTAGTCAGCGGCAAAGAAATTGTCTGTCCGTTCTGTGGAACAAATTCAAAGCGATTTTTATACATAGCCATTTTTCCGCTTCCAAGATTCGACTCATTATGATTTGAATCAAGAGTTTTAAGAGTAACATCGCCATCACTGAAAAATGGAACGGAATCACTCTGGTCAGACTGGGCAAGCTTTTTGAAATATTCTTCCTGTAAATCTTCCCATTCCTTTGTATTAGTCACCCCAAAAGCAGGAGCAAAATTACCATAAACATCAAACTCTGTTTCATTACCGCAGGATGTACACTTAATACGATTTCCACTTGAAGTTATTTTTCCCAGCGTTTGGCAGCGCGGACAAACACAGTAGGCACACTCAATTCCAAGGGCACGGTCTTTTCCTTTATAGGCAATCTGCTTTATAGCCTGGCGGTCGTAAGCATCTTCGTGAATATCGTTTGTAATTATTTCGTTTATCTGTTCCGGGGTCATTTGCGAAAGCTGTTCGGGTGTATAAACATTAACTACCTGACCAAAGGCTTTTCCATGACGAATTCCAAAACCCCAGCGTGGATTTGTAAGATATCCGCCTTCTATGCGATAGGTAACAAGATTTGCCCCGCAGATTTTTGCAAGCTTTCCTGTCGCTTCCGGAACCGGATAATTTCGTCCGTCAAAAGAACGGTTTCCTTCGGCAAAAAGACAAACGTTGTAGCCATTACGCAGCCGCCTGATTATTTTCATAACAGTAAGGGTGTCTGAAGAGCCTTTCATTTTTGCAATTGGTTCAAAAGCCCACAGCAAAAGTTTCGACACCCAGCCCTTACGGTAAACATGCTCGCTTGCCACAAAATACATCTGCTTACGAAAGCTCATGCCAACAAGAACGCAGTCAAGAACAGTTGTATGATTTGAAATTACAAGATATGGACCATTTATTTGAGGAGCTTTTTTACAATTATAGGAATATGCAAGCTTAAAAAAAGGAACCGTAAAATACCAGAAAAAATTCCAAACCCGCTGATGTCGTTTATGCGCAGCCTGTTCCTTTTTCTCTTCGATACTTTTTATATCCATTATCTTTATTATAACATGGATTTTTACATATTTAAAATAAAAATGTCACACGGATTCGGAAAATCTAACGATTTTCCATTTTTCTGGTGATTTTGCGTTAGCAAAATCGAATCCGTGTGACAAAAACTACTTAAGCAGCAATATTACTTAGCAGCTAACTTAGCGTTAACTTCGATTGTGTGTTTTTCAACATCGAACTTGTACAGATCGTCGAAGCCGAAGCCCTTAACTTCTGTAGCCATTTCGTCCCACATCTTATCGAATTCTGCATCGCTCTTAGCAAAAATCATACGCCAAGAAGCATCACATACAGACTTGTTAACACTGTTGCGGATTACAGAAATATCTGGTGAGTCAGATGGAAGTGCAACTGAAACTGATGGACTTACAACGATCTTTCCGTTCTTTGTCATCCAGTTTGTAGCATCTGTAGCATCAAACTTCTTTTCCCAGTCTTTTCTCATCTGAGTCATGTTCTTCTCTTTGTAAGAAGCCCAGTACTGTGCAGAATAGATTTCGCCTGTAATTGGGTTTGTACACATAGAGTTAACAATCCACTGGTTGATAGCGTTGAAACCGTCGCTGTATCCACCGCCACCAAATTCAGCTGGAACAGGAAGGTTGTCCATAAGAGCGTTATCGTTCATCTGTTCGAACTTACCGTTAGAAAGTACCTTATAGTTGAAGCCTTCAAGACCACAATGCTGGATTGTAGCACCTTCTGGAGAAGCATACCAGTCAAGGAATTTCATGATGCGTGCATATTTAGCATCGTCAACCTTTGAACCTACACCAAATACACGTCCACTTCCGTAGTAAGCATCTGAGTCTGTGTAGTAGTTCTGATCCTTAACAGGAATAAAGCAGAATGCAGTTCCGTCAGCAAGGCGGTCAGATGTATTCCAGAAACCAATTTCCCATGTGTACCAGATAAAGTCTACCTGACCGTTAGAAATCTTAGCACAAACTGAGTTCCAGTCCTGTGTACCAGAATCTGGGTCAACTACCTTGAGTCTGTAAGCGTCGTTCAAGAACTTGAGCATCTTGTAGTATGTACCAGTTTTTTCTGTAAGTGGGTAGAATGTTTTTCCGTCTGACTTAAGGATTGCAGAACCTTTAATCTTTTCACCGTACCATGTTGTAAGCTGTACTACGTTAGCAATACCAATCATACCGTCACCACCATCCCAGTCTGGCCACAATGAAAGTGGATAAGCTGGATCGCCGTTAGCGTTTGTCGGGTGAACTTTGCGGAGTTCTACAAATGCTTTCAAAAGATCATCAAGATTGTTAAGTTCTGGTGCACCAATCTTGTTATACAAATCCCAGCGGAGCTGTGGAAGAGAATAGATTCTTTCCTGTGAGAATGAAGTTGGAGAAGTATCCATCATTTCTGTAGGAATACCATAGTATTTACCTGCAGAGTTTCCAGGAAGTCCAGAGTTCAAAGCCTTAATCTGCTTTTCAAATTTC
>JAFZXA010000149.1 GCA_017617115.1 Treponema sp. | reverse complement strand
GAACGGAGAACGAACGCACATATGAATGAGCATGCGGTAAACGTTCTGAGCCATATTTACATCGGTAGTAAGACGTGTGATAAGGGATGCAGTACTGAATTTGTCGATATTTGCAAATGAAAAATCCTGGATTTTGGTAAAAATGCGTTTACGAAGCGTACAGCCAAAGCCCTGGGCACCATAAGTAGAACAGAAAGTTCCAAGCACACCGCACAAAAGTGAAACACAGGCACAGCCAATCATCAAAAGTCCGTAACGAACTACAAACCCAAGGTCACCTGCTCCCCCGTTTCCGCCAATTCCATCATCAATAATCATTGCCATAATGAAAGGAATAATAACTTCCATTACAACTTCGCCAATCATAACAACCGGCGACATCATAGAACTAAAAATGTACTTTTTCTCCAAGCCGGTCAACAGTTTTTTGAGTTTAGACATAAGTTAATGGTATAGCGGAATGAGAATATAATCAATAAGGGATATGTATTAAATTTTTGTTATTAAAGAAAGGACTTGCTTTAAACGCCATTTGGCGTTATATTAGTAGCCAGGAGGCTTGTCATGCTAAAATATGCAATGTATGATAATTATACCCCATCTGTATGCAGACAAATTTTAACAGATGGAATAAAAAAGAAAGATTTCACAGTTATTATACACACCATTATTCAGGTCCCGGAAAAGGATTTTGCAAAGATGGCAGGAACAAGTACAAGAACACTCTCCCGCCTAAAAGGTGATCAGCTTATTCCAGAGCATGCAGCAGAAGTTACTCTTTCTGTAGTTCGTGTATTACGAAAAGCAGAAGAAATATTCGGTTCACAGGAAAAGGCTGTTCTATGGCTCAAGCGGCCAAATACTGCCCTTAATCAAAATACTCCTTTAGAACTTCTCAGTTCACGCTTTGGTGCAGAAGAAGTAATGGATGTTCTTACACGCATTGAATACGGAGTTTATTCTTAATGCTTGTGTACAGAATTGCAAAAAAGCAGTTTATAAATGACCTCTCCGGTAAAGGTGCAGAGCTTGCCGGTGGTCGCTGGAATTTAAAAGGCCTGCCAGCTATTTATACCTCATCTTCCCTTGCTTTGTGCATATGTGAAACTCTGGTTCATACAGACAAAGATATTCCTCCGGTAAATATGTACTTCGCAGAAATTGAAATACCTGATGAATGTGTTTCGGAAGAGTATTTCAATCAGGTTTCATTTGAACATTCATTAAATATTGGAACAAATTGGATAAAAGAAGCAAACTCTCTTGCAATCAAAGTTCCGTCTGCATTGATGCCAGAAGCATATACAAAAGATTACAATGTGATTATAAATCCAAGACATAAGGATTTTTCAAAAGTAAAAATTTTGAGAACAGAAGAAGTATTGTTTGATCTGCGGTTGATTAAAGACTAAAAGGGATTCAGAGGTTTACTCTACAACCTTTACAGACTTGATAATCATGTTCTGACCGTTGAAACAAAGACTTTCACTGGATTCTATTATAGAAGCCAGTTCTTTGCTTATGCTTATGGTAAAGGTCTCGGATTTTACAAAAAAGTCTCTTTCTCCATTTTTTACGGCACCTGTTACCTTTACATCGCTTCTTTTAGAAATATCATAAAAATCCGGGTATCTGCCAAGCTCTCTTCCGTCAAGACCAAATTGTAATATAGGTTCAGAGCCAGTTTTTTCTATCTGGAATTCAAGCTTGTATTTTGCAGGAACAGAACGGACAAAAATTTCAGGATTCATTCTAAATGAGCTATCCCAGTTTTTAAGCACTATTGGTTCGCTCAAAAGATTTTTTCCAACGATGCTTTCAATCTTAACTTCGTTCTTTTTGATAAAGTCTTCACTCAATGTATACTCTTTACCCTGCGCACCATATATGAAAGTATCAAGATATTCATTATCATTCCATTTTAAATAAGTATTTTGATCCCAACTAAAACGGAAATTCCCATACCCCCACTGACCATTAATATCACTGTCAATATGTAATAAAGCTGCACATGAACGATTCGGTGCTGTAACTTCTTTCATAAAATCTTTCATGCAGTTTATTCTTTCAATAATTGGAGCACTTTTATGATGCCCAACTTCACCAACATAAACCGGAATATGCTTTGAAAAATACGTCTTGTCCAAGGCAACAAAAGCCTCTTTAATCTGCGCTTTCATCCCCTCCGTATAATAGTTTCTGTCAGCCCCAGACATAGGGTAATGATGATATGTAGGGATTAGCTTGTTTTTTGCCTTGTCCTTTGGCAGCTTGAAAAACTTAGAGGTAATATACTGCCATCGGGCAAATCCAAGTCCTTCTATCAATATAAATCTGTTTGCATTATTACCGCCTGTTGAACGGATTGTATCTACAATAAGCTGGTTATATTCATTCAAAATGGTAAAATCTTTTTTACACACAGCACAATTCTCTTGTGGAAGCCACCCATGTTCATGCAGCACATCAACAGGTTCATTAAAAGTTTCAAAAATCAAGTGTTCATCATAGGAATTATTAAACGCCTGGGCATACTGTTTCCAGATAGCTTCTATAAATCTCTTGGATTCTTTCTTATTATTCTCATTCACATAATAACCGGCATAAGAAATATATCCTGCTTCTATTCTTTTTTTATATTCATCAAGACCCATATATTCTGCATATGGTCCGCAGATAATTACATACATATCTTCTTCAATACACCAGTCAACGACCTGCTTGATGTTCTTGATATACTGAGGATTTATCGTATAGTTTTTATCCATAAGGTGTCCTATATTAGGATTTGTCTGAAGCCTTATTGTTTTGAATCCTCTCTGCTTTATTAACTTTATCTGCTCTTTTGGTTTTGAAAGTGCAGTATCCTCATAGACGTCTGTTTCAAAATCCATGGCTTTGGGAGAATCTTCAAAAACCCCATATTGCAAACCTGCCCCCAATTGTTTGACAAAATCCCATGCGTCAATAGTACCATCTATTGTTGTGTTTACGGCTGTATCAATTACAGCAGGTTCGTTATTAAAGTAAAGATCTGTTTTTACAGGATTTTCAATTTTTTCAAGCGTGATATTTTCTATAACAAACTTTTGCTCACTTCCGCCATTCGTGCTGTATAACCCAATCACATTCAGCTTTTTCATTCCTTTTTTCAGCGGAATAATCACTTCTGTAAGATATGGAGGACAGTAAGTATTTCTGTCCATCCAGGGATTTTCATAATCATCAAGGTTATCATTTTCATATTCCATGAAAAGATAAAAACCTACATAGCCAGAAACCTTGTATTTTATTCGGAGAATATTGTAAGACGAAATATCCTGTCCAAGCCTTAATTGAACACCTGCCTGTTCAGGATAATCTTTTTTTACAGTTACGGTCTTTGTTGCCTTGTCAAATGTAACTGTTTTGTCATCATTTACAGAAGGTACTTTGCTTAAGTCAATTTGATAAGGCTTAACATTCTGTGCAGAAACCGCAGTTCCAATAAGAGCACAAATAATAAACAGGGCAATTTTTTTCATAGAAGAGCTCCAAAAGAGATAGTTTTCTTCTATTATACCCCCCCCCGAAAAGTTCTGTCAAATAAAAAACGTGGATTGCCACGCTACGCTCGCAAAGAACATGGAGTTTTTTTTCTAAAACAACACATCTGGAGACAGCATTAAGAATTCTTCAAGTTTGATGCAGCCGGAATTATCTGAAGGAATTGCGCTAACTACATACATTTTTGCTTTTGGATATTTTGTTTTAAACACAGACATTCCTTGATTTGTCGTTCTAAGTCCGCTTTTTACTTCTATGCCACAGATTTCTTCTCCGCGGGTAATAACAAAATCAACTTCATCATTACCATCACGCCAATAAAGAAGCTTGTAATTACATAAAGGAGCATTGTTTATTAAATGTGTGCCTATACAAGACTCTACAAACCGTCCCCAAAGATCTGGAGTTGATTTTACAGCTTCAAAAGTTTTATTTTTTACAGCAGAAAAAAGAGCATTATTGAAGACTTGTAATTTTGGACTAGATGATTTTGAATGCTGTTCACTACCAGAATATTTTTGTAATCCTCCAAGTAATCCACTTTGCGAAAGCAGTTCCAGATAATGTGCAATTGTTACTGTATTACCTGCATCTGTTAATGTTCCAAGCATTTTATTATAAGAAAGAATCTGCGAAGTATATGTAGTTCCTAAATCAAAAACCTGTCTTAAAAGAGCTGGTTTTGTAATTGTTGTGAGCATTAAAATATCTTTAGATATACTTGTTTCGATGATTGAATCCCTCATATAGTTTTTCCAACGATTCTCATCTTTTATAAGCTGTGCAGCACCAGGATAACCACCAAAATATATATATTGCTCCAACGAGAAACCAAAAGCTTTTTTCATTTCTTCAAAAGACCAGTGAGGAATTTGAATTAATTCAAATCGACCGTGCAATGATTCTGACAAACCCTTTTTTATTAAAAGTCTTGAAGAACCGCTTAAGATAACTTTTATATTTGTTTTATTACGAGTATCTTCGTCCCAAAGTTTTTTAACAACTTCGCTCCAGTTATTCAGTTTTTGGATTTCGTCAATAATGAGGATAACTTCCTTAATTCCAGATTTTATTCTTAACCTTGCAGTATTCCAGATTTGCTCAATCCATGCAGAAGGATTACCTTCTATGGCATCACCTGTTTCATAAATATAATTATACTTTGTTTTTTCCAGAAGTTGATTTATGATTGTTGTTTTTCCAACTTGACGAGGACCTGCTACAACCTGAATAAATTTTCTTTTTTCTGCAAGTCTCTTTTTTAATTCTGAAATGTAGACAGTTCGCTCCATAAAAACACCTCCAAATACTGAGTAAAAATACTTAAAGCATTGAGTATTTTTACTCAGTGTATTAAGTAATTTTACTCAGTGTTTCGTTTTTTTGCAAGAGTTTTTTTTATAAATGGATTGCTTCGCCTGCGGCTCGCAATGACGGGAGGAAACTGTTCATATTGACGAAATGTTTTATCGGAATCTTTTTGCCAGGTCCTGAAGCTTGCTCATGTCCATGCCTTTGAGGGCGCTTGGGTCAAGACCGCCAAGTCCACCCATTCCGCCGGCACCGCCCATACCACCAAGGCCCATCTGGCTCATCATGCGGTTTTGCATGCCTTTGTTGCGGGACATTTTTTTCATCATGAGCTTTGTTTTTTCAAACTGTTTAAGAAGCTTGTTTACGTCGGCAACTGTTGTACCGCTGCCCTTTGCTATGCGCTTACGGCGGCTAGGTCCAATGATAAGATGGTTGAGGCGCTCCTTGTAGGTCATGCTCTGGATAATTGCTTCGTTCTTTTTCATGCCGCTCATATCCATTTGCGAAGCGTCCATGCCGCTCATACCAGGAATCATATCCATGATAGACTGCATGTTGCCCATTTTTTTAACCTGCTGGAACTGTTCAAGATAATCCTGAAGTGTAAACTCATTGCGCTGAAGCTTTTTCTGCATTTTGAGAGCAGCTTCTTCGTCCATTGTTTCCTGTGCTTTTTCTACGAGGGAAACAACATCACCCATGCCAAGAATGCGGCTTGCAATTCGCTCAGGATGGAATACTTCAAAGTCGTCTGTTTTTTCACCGGTACCAATAAACAAGATTGGCTTACCTGTGATTGTCTTAAGAGAAAGAGCCGCACCACCACGGGCATCTGAGTCAAACTTGGTAAGGATTACACCTGTTAAACCAAGCTGCTCGTCAAAGCTCTTTGCAATATCAACGGCGTTCTGACCGGTCATGGCATCTGCAACAAGCAGAACTTCTACAGGATCAGTTACCTTTTTGATTTTTACAAGCTCGGCCATCATTTCTTCGTCAATCTGAAGACGACCGGCAGTATCTATAATAATTGTGTCGTAACCGTTCTTGCGGGCAAAGTCAATTGAATCGCGGGCATTCTTTACGGCATCTTTAGATTCTTCTTTATAAACAGGAACTCCGATTTTTTCACCAAGCTGGCTCAGCTGTTCTACGGCAGCAGGACGAACCAGGTCACAGGCAGAAAGGAGAACCTTGCGTCCATCCTTCTTTAAGCGGGCTGCAAGCTTGTGGGCAGCAGTAGTTTTACCGGCACCCTGAAGACCGAGCATAAGGATTACAGACTGAGTGTCCGGGCCCTTAAGGTGAAGATCTGTTTTTGTGTCACCAAGCATGCTGACCATCTTGTCATAGATGATCTTTGTAAACTGCTGACCAGGATTTACAGATTTAAGAACCTTTTCTCCCTTGGCTTCTTCTATAGTAGAATTAACGAATCGGCGGACAACACGAAGGTTTACATCGGCCTCAAGCAGGGCCATTTTAATTTCTTCTACTGCGTCCTCAATATTTTTTTCGGTAATTGTAGATTTACCGCTGATTTTCTGAAAGATTCCACTAAATGTGCTGGTGATTTTTTCAAGCATATTTTTACTCCGTGCTTTACGTCATCCCGAACTTGTTTCGGGATCTGTTCTTGTTGAGATTCCGAAACAAGTTCGGAATGACGCGCTTTTTACAAATTCAACAATTCTTTTACCATCTGCTCTACGGTGCTTTCTTTATTCAAAACTCTGTACAAGGCGTTACACAAAGGAAGCTTGAGATCTTTTTTCTGGGCAATTTCGTGAACATATTTACAGGCAATTGCACCTTCAGGCAAGTAGCCGATTTTTCCTACGTTTGCAATAAGGTCGTCTATATCCTTAAAGCGTGTGAGCATATCTGTTTTTACAATATCCTGTCCAAAGCGGCGGTTACGTCCGTATTTTGATTTACATGTTACGTCAAGGTCACCTACTCCACTTACAGAAGTAAAGGTCTCGGCATGAGTTGCGCCCATTGCAAAACCGAGTGTCTGGATTTCATTCAGGCCGGCAGCAAGAAGAAGGGATTCTGTGTTGTCTCCAACTATATCGCTTGTTTCAGAAATGGCATCCATTGCACCATAAACTGCAGCAACTACGTTTTTAGCAGCGGCACAAATCTGAGTACCAATAATATCAAAACTTGAGAAAACCATAAGGCCCGGAACTTTTAAAAGCTCGCGGACACGGATAGAATTTTTTGGATTTAAAGAAGCGGCTACAAGGCCAGTGATTTTGCCCATTGCAACCTCTTCTGCATGACTAGGACCTGCAACATAAACAGTGCAGTCCTTATAAACTTCCGGGAGAGCCGATTCTATTGTTTCAAGAATAAGCTTTGGACCGGTTGGAGAAGGAACAAAACCCTTGGTAAGAGCGGCAATTACTGTAGAACCATCAACAATGTTTGGAACTGTATTTATTTTTTCGAGCGTGCTTGCCAGAAAGATTGATGGAGACGCTACAAAAATAAATTCTTTTCCAAAGGCTACCTGCCATATATCATTTGAACAGGTAATTGAAGGGTCAAGCTTAAAGCCGGGAAGAAAGCGTTTGTTTTCGTGCTCATTATTTATTGAAGCAACAACATCATCTTCCAGAGCCCAGATTTCTACCTTGTGACCACCACGAGCCAGCGCCTGAGCAATACCAGTTCCCCAGGCACCACCACCGATTATTCCAACTGTTTTCTGATCCATATATACTCAGTGCCTCCCAAAGTAAACGAGTCGCGCCAGCACAGCTGTCGCTCTGAGGCGTTCTATCGATAATCCTAAAACGACCCTGACGGCTCGTTTTTTAACGGATTTTCGATCGTAGCCTAATACCAGCCGTCCTCGCAGTCTTTCCAGTCAAATACTTCTTCGTCTTTGAACCAGAGTGCAATTTCTCTTGCTGCACTTTCGTCGCTGTCAGAAGCGTGAATGATATTGCGTTCTGTATGAATACAGTAGTCTCCGCGGATAGTTCCTGGAGCTGCTTCGCTTGGCTTTGTAGAGCCAACAAATTTTCTGATCAAGGCAACACAATCATCTGCCTGCCATACCATTGCAATAACCGGACCCGAAGTAATGTAATCCACCAAACCCTCATAAAACGGCTTACCTTCGTGTTCTGCATAATGTTTGCTAGCCAGGTCCTGAGAAACATGAACCATTTTCATTGCTACAAGCTTAAAACCTTTTTTCTCGAGGCGTTCAATAACCTCACCTACCAGACGACGATTTACAACGCCCGGTTTTAACATAACAAAACATCTACTCATAGTCTTATTATTATAATGGAGATGTATGTTTGTTTCAAGCAAGAAAATATCAATTAAATATATTCAAATAATGGATTTATAATTTCTTTTTAATCAATTGCTTATAAAGGTTCTTCATAAAATCGTGCGACGAATGAAAGAATTCTAATTCTGATTTTGAAAAAGAATTTTTTTCTGCTTTATCTTTGGTCAATTCCATTGTACAGATTAAATCGGCAGCCTGAAAAAGTTTGTAATCTGCCGGTTCTACTTTTCTGAATTCAACATTCATAAAAAGTGTTGTAAAAATAGATGTTATTATCTTTGATAATTCTGACTGTCCATAATCATAATACACTATTTGCAAATCAAAAGAATTTAGATATTCATAATTTCGTTTTAGCTCATCAGAAATTGCCTTTGATAGTTTTTGAAGGAAATCTAATTCCATATCACGACATTCAGCCTTGTTTACTTTTGGACAGATATATTTAATTGGTACTCCACGAATAAAATGAAACAATGAATTAAAAAGAGATTTTCTTTTTTCCATAGTTTCATACTTATAAACTTGCTCTCTTCTAATTAAGGGCCCAGCATGTAAAACAGGATGTTCAATACCACAATTTCTTAAATGTTCATCCAATAATTCAATTCTTTTTGAAATATCATTATCTTGTTCGTGAAAAAGAAGTGTAACATAATAATTTGGCGAATGGAAATTATATGGACCAAAATCACCAGATTCGTCGATAAAAACACTTAATATCTTTCGATCCATTAACTCTCCCAAACAAAAAAAATGACGGGGTAAATCCCCGTCTTTCGGTGGACCCGGGTCTTTCGACCAGCCCATGTAATCTTTCAATTACATTTATAAATATAATGCAAAAATAATCTATCGTCAAGGAAAGATTCTATTTTTTAGAAAAAAAGAGAGCCAAGCGAAAAACCTCGACGCACTACTTAATTTGCAGTGCGCACGACACGGATACCAGTATACTTATCGCGAAGCTCCAGCTGATAGGATAGCCGAGCATTCACAGTAATACCAGACCCATTATCTGTTATATCACTACCACGATAGACGCGGGCAGCTCCAGAAGCCGGACCGGTTGAACCCGTACTTTTGTCGATATCTCCGTACCAGTCATAACACCATTCACGTACATTTCCAGACATATCGTAAATACCAAGTGTATTTTCTTTTTTTTGTTTTACTTCTTGAGGAGAAGTAAAGGGTTTATAATACCAAGCAACTTCTTCAGCATTATTGCTTCCGCTGTAAGTGTAGTTTTCTTTATTTGCTCCCCGTGCAATGTATTCCCATTCTACCTCAGTTGGCAGACGGTAACCTTTGGCATTAGTATCAAAGAAGATAGCATCCCATGTATCCTTTCTTTCAGATGGCCCGCAGTATTTACCTGCATCACTTACAATTCCATCCCATTTTGTCGGATCTTTCTGACCGTTAATTGAATAAACGCAGGCATCAAGCCCGAATTCTGCTATCGTGCGCAGATTACAGTATACAATTGCATCATACCAGTTTAAGTTATAAGCAGGGATATTTTTGTTATTTCCATGTGGATAGAATGTACTATCCCCATATTTACAATAGGTTTCGTATTCTTTCTTTGTTACTTCGTGATCTGATACAATTAGATTAGGAATTTCAACAGTTCTTCCGTTTATAAACACAAAGGAAGAAGGTTCTACTGCCCCGGTTACAGTTGCGCCTTCAACCGGTATAAAACTGCTTTTAGCATAATAATTTATTACAGATTTTGTTTCGTTTCCACTCAAATCGCTGAATATCAGGCTCAGTTCGTAAACTCCTTCATCAAATTTTGGAATATCAAGTGATACAGAACCTGTAAAGGAAGCACTGGTTGAATTAACATTTTTATTATAATCAATGGTTTTTGAAGCAATAACAGATTCAGCAGAAAGCCGTTTATAATTTTCTTCGTAAACTCTGGTAAAACAAATCTTAAAGCAAGTTTTTGGACCTGAGCCACTATCATTAACAGTAAGATCTAAGTTCTTTTCAAAAGTAAAACCATTATTATCCTTATAAGTAATAAGATCTTTAATAGCTGAACATTTAAAATCTCCTGTAAGTTCAGACACAAGTTCAAATGTTTCATTATAAGTAACTCCTGGTGCTTCAATGTCATTTCCAGAACCAACATGATACATCCATCTTTTAGGACCAGTCATAGCTACAGCTTTTCCATCACAAAGATAAGACATTCCTTTTTCTATACTCACAAGTATTTGAGTATATTCCTGTACCAAAAGTTTATTATTTTCTCTTTTAACTTTAATTAAAAGTGAACGCTTATCCTCAAAAACAGGAGCTTGAAACCATTCATTCAGATTTGTTCCGTCACGGTTATTGGAAATAAAGACATTCTTAAAAAAGATTTCCCCATCTTTTTTATAACCCTTGTAAACAACTTCGCTTTGGCCATTCTCATTCACAATTGTTTCTGAAAATTCAGCGCTATCTGCTTTGAGCTCTTTAAGCATCTGATCCATTTCATCTTTTGTATAATATATGGAAGCCTTATCCATATCGTGATCAAATAATACCTGAATAGAAGTATCGGTTTTAACACCAGACCCCAGAGGACTATTTGAAATAGTCTGCGGGCGTTCTTTAACTACAGGGCGAATTACAATTTTTATTTGAGGATTTTCAGGAACACCGGCAAAACTATAAGTTGTATCTTTACTCTTAGGATCATCGATTGTTATATATTTTCCATTTGGAATTTCCTCATCTGTTTTAAGATCATAAATTTCCCAGCGAATGAATTCATAATAAGTTTCTGGTGAAAAAGTGAGTCGGTATGTGTAGGTTTGCACGCAGGTGTAAGTGCCTGTTACAGGAGAAATATTTCCGTTTTCGGCTTGTAATTCAAAATTTACAAATGGCAGATGTGGACAAACAGCATTGATTATTATGGAAGGAAGGTCTTTTTTAAAAGTAACTTTTGTATCCGGATTTTCGGGATCTTCAAATTTTATATAATCATTTATATTTTCGCCAGCAGGTAAAGCTTCTGATGTTGCTTCCCAACGGGCAAAGGAATATTCCGGATTTGGTTCAAATTTTATTTCAAAAACGTCTGTTGCTTTTTGTGTAAGCTCGCCTGTAATGGGCTTTTTAATTTGTCCGGAATCTTTGTCTGCGGTTACAAGGATTGTATAAGAAGCAGCATTATTATAGGCAATTATTCTTTCGAGTTCTTCTTTTACCTGACCGCCTTTTAAAAGGTTTTCACAGCCGCTGAATAAAAAAACACCTGCCCCAATTAACAAGGAAAAGAGCAGAATTATACTATTTGATTTGATTTGATTTGATTTGAGTACGCACGCTGATTGTCTCCCGTTTGAACTTTATACTATTATTATATAAAAATTGGGAATTTGTGTAAATATGACGCATTAAATCACGTTAAATCTAACCGAAAAAAATCCTGTAAATCACGTAAAAATCTAACCCAAACAAAAGGCCCGAAAATTAAAACAGAGGGCTAAAAATATGGGGTTAACGATGCAAGAAAGAAAAAAACTTACGATTGAAACGGCGAAGAAATACTGTGCAGCCAGAAAAAGAGAAAAGGGAACGATTTTAAACGTTTTTGTTTCGCAGACAGGTTACAACAGAAAATATGCGATTTACGTCCTGGGTAAGACAGCCGAAGTCAAAACGGTGAATTTTAATAGCTGCCCAAAAGAACGAGTGTGCCTTAAAAAACAGCAATCTGAGAAGAAACGCGTCTATAAGCCTGTTTACGGCGAAGACGTAGTTCAGGTGCTCGAGAAAATCTGGATGACATTTGATTTCAAATGTGCACAGCTGCTGGTTCCGTTCATCAGGACAAATCTTGATTACCTTGCATCTAAAGACGTTTTTGGGATCACTCCTGAAATAAAAATTAAGCTTGCAAAAATCTCCAGCGCGACGGTTGACAGGAAACTCCGTGCCATACGTGAAAAAACAAAGCTGCGGAGCATTTCAACGACACGATATACATCAAATCTGAACCACCTTATTCCAATCCGTGTTTTTTTTGATATGAACGAAAGAAAACCCGGATTCTTCTGTGGAGACACTGTAGCACACTGCGGCGAGAACAATTCTGGGCAGTACATAATCACATTCACAACGACTGATATAGGCTCAGGATGGACAGAACTCAAGGCTCTTCTTAATAAGGCTCAGAGATGGATAAAAGAATCCCTTGATGCGTTGGAAAAATCTGTGCCGTTTCCTATCCTCGGATTTCATTCAGACAACGGAGATGAATTCAAGAATTATACAGTTTACGAATGGTGTAAGACACATGAGGTTGAATTTACAAGAACCCGCCCGTATAAGAAAAACGACAACTGTTTTGCAGAGCAGAAAAACTTTACGGAAGTCAGAGCCCTGGTCGGTTACAGCCGCTATGAAGGCGAGGAAACTCTTACAGTGATGAATGAACTTTACAAAAACTGGTGTCTTCTGATAAATTACTTTTATCCGTGTCTCAGACTGAAATCAAAGGACAGAGTGAACTCAAAGATAATCAAGCGCTACGAGGAAGCAAAAACTCCGTACCAGAGGCTTCTGGAAAGTCCTGATATCAGCGAAGATGTAAAGCAAAGTCTGAGAGAAAAGAAGCAGGCTCTTGATCTGCTTGAACTGAAAAGAAATGTGGACATTCTGCAGGAAAAACTCCTGAAGATGTCCGTCAAAGCTAAATAATTTCGGTTAGAATTCT
>JAFZXA010000148.1 GCA_017617115.1 Treponema sp. | reverse complement strand
TAGGCTTAACCATGCGTGCAATACCGGTAGCGTGAGAAGGATCAACAATGATTGGAAGATGTGTAAGCTCGTGGAGCATAGGCACAGCCGACAGATCCAGCGTATTTCTTGTATAAGTCTCATAAGTACGAATACCACGCTCGCACAAAATAACGTTTTCGTTTCCGCCGGCCATAATGTATTCTGCACTCATCAAAAATTCTTTCATTGTGTTGGCAAGTCCGCGCTTAAGAAGAATTGGCTTGTTGATCTTTCCCAATTCCTTGAGAAGCTCAAAGTTCTGCATGTTACGTGCACCAACCTGAATCAAATCTACATTTTCAAAAAGAGGAATATGGGCAGGGCTCATGATTTCTGTAACAATAGGCATGCCTGTTGCCTTCTTAGCTTCAAGCAGCAATTCCAGACCTTCTGCCTTAAGTCCCTGAAAATCGTAAGGCGAAGTACGAGGCTTGAATGCGCCGCCACGAAGCAGCTTTGCACCACTTGCCTTAACAGCCTGTGCAACTTCAATAATCTGGTCACGGTTTTCTACAGAACAAGGTCCTGCAATAAAAGCAAAGTTTCCGCCGCCAATTTTTACACCGCTGACATCAACAATTGTATCTTCGGGATGGAACTTTCTGTTTGCCTTTTTAAACGGCTCGGTAATACGTGTAACCGATTCAATAATATCCAAACCCTTAAGCAGGTCAATATCAATTTTTGTAGTATCACCAATCAAGCCAACGATGGTTTTATAGTCACCTTCCGAAAGATGAACCTTGAGCCCCTGCTCCTTGAACCATTCAATAAGATTGTCAATCTGCTCGTGTGTTGCACCTGCTTTTAATACTGCTATCATAATTCCTCCAAGGGCGCCACGCCCAAAAAAAAACCGCGCGGAAGTAATCCGTGCGGTTGTTCTATTCAATGTTCAGCAACATTTATTGCACAAATTACTTACTGCTCTTGCCTGTAGCATAATAAGAGTAATAATAATATGCGCTGTAATAAAAGTTACCTTTCAATTTTGTCTCCAAAAGATAAAATTAATTTAATGAGTTGCCGGCTCTTTGTCAAGGGCACCCTTTTTCCCGATTCTGTTTATTCCCCCACCACCTGCATTATTTCTTTTTCAAGCAGTGTGGGCTTCCACAATTCTTTTTCCACAAAGGCAAGATACCAGTTTCCGTTTGCGTCCTGCTCCATCACCGGCATAAAAAGTGCATCGGGATTTGTTGCGGCAAACCACAAACGCAGATAACAAAATCGCCCGTCACCACCAGTATATTCACTCTTGCGACAAATCGGACTCGTAATAGAAAAATCACGTAAATGTGTTCCAACGTCTCCCGCAGTTTCATTCAATTCAACCAGCTGGCAATAAAGCTTGTACGCCTTAATCAGAGCCTCTTCATCTTCTTCAATATCAGAAGTCATGGGGCAGGCATATTCTAAAAACTGGCGGCGCAAAAGTGAAACTCGTTCCGACTCTCTTTCATTTATCTGATCCTGGAGAGTTTTTAATGGAGACTCAACCTTAAGCCCTTCAACCGCCTGAGGGTCAGCTGCAAACCTCGCAAACTTTTGTGAAAAATCAGCCAATGCCTGGCTTACAGATTTTGTGTCTGCGCCTGAATCCGACATATACATGCCTCCACTTCCTCTTTTGGAATTGAACAGAAAATATCAACAATATATTTATCAAGCTGACTTCCGGCAACATCCTTTATAATTGCAATTGCTTCTTCATAAGATTTTCCAGGCTTATAGGAACGCGCCATTGTAATTGCTGAATAAGTATCGGCAACAGAAATAATCCTGGCAGCCAAAGGAATCTGCTCTTTTGGAATTGTGTAATAACCACGACCGTCCATTCGCTCATGATGATACAAAATCCAGTTGCGCAGATTATCAAAAGAATGAAGAGGTTTTAGAATCTTTACGGAAATCTCTGGGTGTGTACGCATTATCTTCCATTCATCGTCATCAAGCTTTCCTGGTTTATTCAAAATCGCTTCGGGAATTCCAAGCTTACCAACATCATGAAAAAGAGCGGCGTACTTCAGATTCTCGCTTCCAATTCCCTTGTGCAGAGGCTGCGGTAAATACTTATAAATGAGCATCGACAATTCCTGAACATGAAGGCTGTGTCCGTTCAAGTTAGGGTCTCGCGCTTCAACAACACCAATCAAAGTTTTAGAAATTGAAAAGGCAGATGCTCTGATTCCTTTGGTCAAAGTATAAATCCAAAGAAGAACTGTCGTAACAAAACAAGCTCCCGCAAAAAGAAGAATACCAACCCAAACAGATTTTATTTTCGCAAAGAAAATAATCAGATAAACAACACAAAAAAGGCAGACCATTCCAAAAATCAAATAATCAAGAAAACGGTTTCTATATTTTTTATCTTCAATGAAATTTCGTTTGTAAAGCATGAACCTTACATCAATAATGAGATTGCAAATCTGAAAAATAAAGCCCAGAAGAATGAGCGTCTGACCGACCAGAAACATTCTTAAATTCTAACCGTCAATTTCAAAAAAGTCAAATTCTCCAGGCGTCATACGAACGTGAAATTCACTCACCATTTCTTTTGTACGGAAATCCAAAGGATGTATACTCTTAACTGGCAGCGGGAACGACTTCCATGGCAAAGGATTTTCGGAATCTTGAATGCGTTTAAGAACCTTGTGTTCGCCCTTTATATAAATTGTAAATTCAACAGGCTTGCAGCCGTCCCAGGTGTAGGCATAAAGGCCAAAGGTTTTGTTGTCGTAAGTAAAAAGGCTAACCCCGGCAGATGCGTCAATCCAAAGATCACTAACCGAAAGCTCTTTACGAATAGAAGTAAGAACAGTGGCCGGCAAATCGTAAATCCTGCTTGGCATATCTGGCAAAACAAGAGTTGTTAGGCGTCCCTTACCGTAAGTGTCATAACACAAAATGCTTTCGTGATATTCACCATGGCCCGCATTCATAATAGACCAGGTTGCATTGTTGCGGTGTTCAAGCAGCGGGAATGTAATGGCAGCCTTAGAACCAACATATTCTTTTCCAAAACCAATTGCAGAAGGACTCTGAAACTCATCTACAGTTAGAACACGTTCGTTATAACTAACGCTCGTTAGTTGACGAATCTCAGGAAACTTCGCCAAAGCCCCAATCATAAAGCCCGAAGTAACAATTGCATGTCCCCCACCGCCAACAAAGTCAGTAAGCTTTTTCACAATCTCAGAGTCCTTGAGTGCTGCCGCAGTAAGAAGAACTTTGCCGGCTTCAGAAGGAAACTCGCACACCGGCTCCATAGGAACTCCCGCCATTCCAAGATAATCCTCAACATGATCTTCGCCCTGCGAATTAAATGGAATATAAACCTTAAGCCCAACAGGCTCGCCCACTTTACTCAAAATTGCATCAAGCCGCTCGTACATAAATCCAAGCGGAGTTGCCCGTTTATCACCAGCCAGCGAAGGCCAGCAGAACATCATCATTTCTTTTGGTTTTGAAAAAGCAGTAAGGTAAGCCTGCTCAAGGTAAGTATCAATTCTGTCGCAGTCATAAGGATCAAACCAGCCTCCGCCGTTTCTGCCGGGAGCCACGCTTTCCATATAACGCATAAGCGAATAACTCAAATATCGCGGAAGATGCTGATCCTGCAAAGCCCCGTGACGAGTTTCTGTACCTGTGTAAATCGCATCAAAAATCTCGCGCTGCTGGCCAGGATTGTAACCAGTTTCCTGATAGCTTTCCCGCCAGTTAGGATACTTAATAATTATGCGCACCTTAGGATTCACCTTTTTAGCAGGCCCGATTATCAAGTCGCGCGAAACCTCCATCATTTTTGCAAGACGGAATTCCTCCCACGTCCTCTCGCCCTTTTCGCGCACACAATCCTCGCACATACATTGAGTAAAGAAAAAATCATCGATTATAAATTCATCAAAGTTAGCCGCCGTGTATTCCGAAACCTTTTTTGTAAGCTCGCGCATAGGTTCGTTGCAGTAACACATAGTATTAAAAAGCCGCTGCCTTTTTTTATCGCTCTCATTCTGGTCTGGGCAAACAGTAGTAATTCCGCCCGAAACTTCTATGCCATAATCCTTCATCACACGTTTTATAAGGTCCAGCTGCTCCTGCTTAGAAAACTCGTCGCGAAAAGCCTCAAGGTAAATCTTATCAACGCCAACATACTTCTGAAAAAACTCCGCCTCTTTGCGCAGCTGCTCTTCGGTCACATGATTCACCCATCCAGTCACACAATACAAAACAGTTTTAAAATTCTTATAATGCATAGAAATCTCCAAAGGTTTATTTGAATATATTATACCATCCCTTCCGCTGCTTTTGGAAACTTTCTATTGTATGAATCTCTTAATTTATTGATTGTTTTTTGTTTGCAGGGGGTTCCAGTTTGCTCACGCAAACTGTCGCTACGTCCGACCTTCGCTATACGCTCACCGTCCTCACTCCGTTCCGGTCGGCTGCTCCGCAGGGGCTCCCATCGCTAACCTGTTTATAAGAAAATATGCCTATTTTTAAAAACAAATCAAATAATGTCTTTGTAGACTATCGTCCGTTGTTTTATTGTCAACATGCTTTATATTTAAAAACCATGACAGAAATAGATAAAGCCGTTTTACAAACAATGGGAGAACGATTACGCACTTTCAGATTGAAGCGAAATTTATCTCAAGAACAATTAGCAGAATTATCCGAGTTGGATAGAACTTACATCTCTGGTTTAGAAAGAGGAAAACGAAATCCATCTTATTTAATTATACGAAGATTATGTCAAGTTCTAAAAATAAAACCTAATGAATTGTTTTAAGGGGTGATATTATGAAGAAACTTTCTAACAAAGAAATCAGTGATATTTATGTAGTAATTGCAAACTATCATGAGAAGTTTTTAAAAAAACATGGAGTTAAATTACCAAATTTAAAACTAACAAATGGTCTATATTCAAAAGATGTTCTTGCACTTGTTTATCTTGCTCAAGGTTATCCAAATACGAAAATTGTTACAAAAGCAGAATTAACTCAATTTATTCAGTTATATTATCCCGATGTTAATGATGTTCAACAAGCAAGACATCTTGCAGCTCAAAAAGGTTGGTTCATTTTGTCTGGAACAAGAAATGACAATTCTTCCCAAAAACTCAACCCTGGCGAATACAAATTGGAATCTTTAGAAAAATTTTATCCTGGTTTTACAGCAGAACGAAGAGAAGAAGTTTTTACAGGTGATTATTGGGAGAATCTAAAAAGGTTATATGGGTATAAATGTGCTTGCTGTGGTTCTGAAGAGGGTAAAAAACATAGATATATGAAAAATGTTATAACAAAACTTCAAAAAGGTCATATGAATCCAAACAAACCTCTTGAAGAGGGAAATATTATTCCTCAATGTGAAACTTGCAATCGTGCTGACAGAAATTATTGGATTTATGATGAAAAAGGCCGTGTAGTTCAAATTGCAAATGCAAAAGTAATAGATAATTGTTCTGAAAAAATAAAAAAAGAAATCTATGAGAGACTTTTTTTTGAATACAATGGTAAAAATCCGAAGGACTTGTAAATATGAAAAAAAATGAAGGAAAAAAATTTCGAACCGCTATCGGATTTTCAAATCAAGAAAAGGTTAGAAAGTTTTTTAAATTAACAGATATATCGCCTATTGTAAATTGGAAAAAAATAGAGTTTTCCAATAAAAGACTATTTGAAATATTTGATAAAATAAATTCTGCTGTTTCTATTGATATAAAACAATCAAATATGGAATTATTTCGTAAAAAAATAGATACTGCATATTCGATTATGAAAAATAATCATATCATTGAAAAACTCAACAATCAAGGAAGAAATCCAGATGATGTTTATTACAATTGGATGCGAGGTTATTTAGTTGCAGAATTCTTCCTTTCTCCGATTGCTAAATTATTTGATGCAGATGAAAATAAGATTTCTTTAATAGGAGAAGACGATCTAACAAAAATTGAAACATTTTCAAGAACTGCAACAGCAGATTTTGAATTATTAAACTCTAAAGGAGAAGTTATTCGTCTAGAGATTCAAGCTGGTTATACTGGCAAAAATGAAATAAAAAAAAGCAAGATTCTTGAAGCTAAACATCAATATGATTCTAAAAAGATTCAATCATATGTAATACATTTTGATCTTTTTAATGGATATGCTGCCATTATTAATATTACTAATTTTTCAAAACTTCCAGAAAATGCTTTTCATAAATCATTTGAAAATACAGATGTTATTAAAATTCAGGAAGATTGGTTTAAATGGAATCTTATGGAATCACTTCCTGTATTATCAAATGTAGTTATTAATTATTCTCCAAAGCTATTAACATCTGTTCAGCAATAACTTTAGAAAGTAAAGGTGGAACTGCATTTCCAATTTCAAGTCGTTTCATACCATCAGAACCATAGAACTTATAATCATCTGGGAAACTTTGTAATCTAGCACCTTCTCGAATAGACATTGCTCTTGAATCGCGAGGATGAATACATCGAGAAGAAGAAGGACAGGCAAAGTTTCTTGTAATTGTTGTTGACGGCTTATCCCACCATAATTTTGCATAAGTATTTCCATATCCACTTTTTGGTCTGATATCTTCTGGTAAATCATCTTTACTTTGTCCGTCCTTCAAAGCTTCCATTATTTTTATAAGATGTGAACCATTGTTTGGAGCAGAATGTTCTGTCATGGTTTCATTTGGTTTTCTTACAAAATCTAAAAACTCATTTGAAATTGAAGAATTAAAACTATTATTTGTTTGACCACTTTTTATGGATGGTAAATCGCCTATTGCCTCTGCAAGAGTTATATATGGTTTTAATTTTTCACCATGAGTTGGGTGAGGATATTCAAAATTATTTTTGCCTTTGAACCCTACAAGAATAACTCTTTCTCTATGTTGAGGAACTCCATAGTTAACAGCATCCAATAATTCGCTCTTTAGTATATAACCAAGTTCTTCAAACTCTGATTTTACTTTTTCAAAAAGTCTTCCTTTGTCCATACTCAAAATACCGCTGACATTTTCGAAAACAAATGCTTTTGGTTGAAGAATATTAAGAATCCTTTTATATTGCATGAATAGATTTGCCCTTTCATCCATTTGTCTTTTTCCAAGTGTTGAATAGGACTGACAAGGTGGTCCGCCAACAATTAAATCTACGCTTTGTCCTTTTAGTATTTCCTGAAATTTTTCTTCTGTAAGTTGATTAATATCACAATTAAGCATTTTAACCTTTGGATGATTTAAACTATAAGCTATAGAAATATCCTTTTCTATTTCATTCGCTGCAAGAATATTAAATTCTTCCATTTTTGAGAAACCATAACTTAAACCACCAACACCAGAAAATAAATCGACAACATTATATTTGCTCATTATCAACCTCATTTAAAGCCTTTAACAATTCTTTTACAATTCTATCTACAACAGGAATACAAACAGAGTTGCCAATCTGTTTATAAACCTGTTTTTCATATTTATCTGTAAATTTAAAATCTTCCGGAAAACCTTGTAATCTTGCACACTCCCTCGGAGTCATTAATCGAACAGAATAATCATCGTAAAAAAACGGAATTCTTTCAAATCTACTTCCCATGGCAGCGAGTAATGTCGGGCAAATTCCTTCCATCCCTCGGGATAATCCCCAGTCAGTAAAACGATAGACTCTTTTTCTATCTGTCATATATTCCATCATTCTATTCCACATTCGATGTCCGTCCATATAATACTTATCATCCTTTTTGTCTTTATCAAACAAATCAAATGCAGTTTTTGTAAGAGGGATCTCTTCGGGAAAATGAAAATGGGCCAAATCTTCTTCATTTTTAAAGGCTAGAATATAAATCCTATTTCTCTGTTGTGGAATGTTGCCATAAAGTTTAGCATTCATAACTTTATATGTACCATGATAGCCTAATTTTAGTAAAGTATTTTTTATTACTTCAATAGTTTTTCCCTCATCATGCTTTAATAAATTTGCAACATTTTCAAAGAAAGCAACTCTTGGCTTTATATGATTTATAACTCGAGCTGTTTCAAAAAACAAGTTACCTCGGGGATCTTCAAACCCTTTTTTTAATCCTACAGAAGAAAAAGCCTGACAGGGGAAACCTGCTGTGAGAATGTCCATTTTTGGGATGGAATCTAAATCAATTTCTTGAATATCACCTTCAATAAGATAGTCATCACCAAAATTCAATCTATATGTTTTGCAAGCATATTTATCAATTTCGTTGGCCCAAATTAATTTACATCCATTCTGCTTAAAAGCGAGACAAATTCCACCTATACCTGCAAACATACTACCTACAGTATATTGTGTCATTTTTTGTCTCCATACTCTAAATATAAGTAAAAAGCTCTTTTTAGTTGAGATTTAACAAACATAGTTTGTTGTAAGAAATTATTTGATTTAATAAAATCATCAAATTTTACAGACTCAATATTTGAAACATTGCTTAGTTTTATTATTCTTTTTAATCGACAATAAACATCTTTTGCAGAACGCTTTGAAAGTTTTTTATTAATAACCAGCCAAGAAATAAAAGCTTCTGATTCCATGATAAAATTGTATAATAACGTCAACGTCAACGTCAATATATTTTTCTGTTTCTTATCATAATTATTCTAATTTTATCAAAATTCAACCGTCGCCAAATTGTCGACAGTTGAATCATAATTCCGAGTTTTTGAGTTATCGACAGATTGTCGACAACTCAAATCTCTTCTTTCTAGTTGTACCCAATCTGGAGACAACTGAAGTAATATTCCTCTTCTCCCCTATTCCCTTTCCCCAATATCATTTATACTATACCCATGGAGCTCGAAGATTTACAAAAGGAACTGAATCCCGAACAGCTTGAAGCAGTAACCTCAACCGAAGGCTACATCCGCGTAATTGCGGGGGCCGGTTCCGGAAAAACACGCGCGCTCACTTACCGGTTTGCCTATCTTGTAAACGAAATTGGAATCATGCCTTCGCACATTCTTTGTGTTACCTTTACAAACAAGGCCGCTGCCGAAATGCGAAACAGAATCCGTAAGCTCACCGGCGACAACGACACAGGCTACATTTCTACCTTCCACGGATTTTGTGTTAGCGTGCTTCAGGAAGATTCAAACGCCGTGAGCTACCCAAAAAGTTTTCTTGTACTCGACAATTCCGACATCGACGCCATGCTGCAAATCATTTACGAAGAGCGTGGCCTTACCCTGCGCCAGATGACTTTTTCAAACGCCCGCGACATGATAGAAATCAGAAAAATCTTCAAAGAGCCCCACTACTACGAAGACCTTATCCGTATGACGCTGGACGAAATACATCAGAAATACCTGGACTCCACCCGCGCCGACGACATCATTTTTTACGGCTACCTTTACCAGCAGAAAAAATGCTTTGGTCTTGATTACAACGACCTACTTAAATTTGTGCTTTATATTTTTCAGACAAACGATGCGGTCCGTCAAAAGTGGCAGGAGCGCCTTGAATACATAATGATCGACGAGTTTCAGGATATCGATTTTATTCAGTACGAACTCATGAAGGCGCTGTGTCCTTATCACAATAATCTTTTTGTAGTTGGCGACCCCGATCAGACAATCTATACTTGGCGTGGTGCCGACATCCGCTACCTGCTTGATTTTGACAAAAATTTTCCTGTTTCAAAAACAATCGTAATGAACAAAAACTACCGCAGCACCCAGCCAATTCTTTCGGTTGCAAACAGTCTCATCAGCAAAAACAGAAATCGCATTAAAAAAGATTTAGTTCTAGGGGACACAGCTGAAGAAAACATTTCTACAAAAAAACCAACTTACTATCACGCCAAGGATGCCGAAGACGAAGCCCGTTACATTGTAAAAAAAATCCGTGCCCTTGCAGAAGATTTCAACATGGGCCAGATTGCAATTTTGTACCGCGCACATTACATAAGCCGCCCAATTGAAGAAGTTTTCCAGCAGGAAAAAATTCCATACACATTAAACTCAGGTGTTCCTTTTTTTGACCGTGCCGAAATTAAAGATTCTCTTAGCTATCTTAGAATGATAGCCTACAAAGACGACCTTTCGTTCCTGCGAATTGCAAATACACCAAAACGAAATATCGGTGAACGACGCATTAAATATTTAAAAGAGTTAGCCGCAGCTAACAAATGCTCTCTTTACAACGCCCTAAAACTCAGCGTAGGTGATGAACTTTTTGCAA
The DNA here is from genome assembly GCA_017617115.1 of Treponema sp. Classification (GTDB taxonomy): domain Bacteria; phylum Spirochaetota; class Spirochaetia; order Treponematales; family Treponemataceae; genus Treponema_D. The sequence goes on along the minus strand of JAFZXA010000148.1, from coordinate 9,542 downwards.
ACACAAAAGCCCAGGATTTTATAGACCTCATCGAACACTTTGCAGGCACCTACTCCAAAATGCAGATTTCGGAATTGTTCAGTCATGTAATGAACAAAAGCGGCTACGAGCTTGCCCTGCGCACAGAAGGAAGTCAGGAGCGGCTGGATAACCTTGCAGAACTAAAGCAGTCAATTTACGAATACGAAACATCCTGCGGCGAAGAATGTACTCTCGAAAATTATTTAGCCCACGCCGCCCTTTACACAAATGCAGACATAACAAGTTCAAAAAATGCCGTGCGTCTTATGACAATTCACACAGCAAAAGGTCTTGAGTTCCCGGTTGTGTTTATTGTTGGCTTAAACGAAAACATGTTCCCAAGCAAAAAAATCGACTCACTCAAAGCCATGGAAGAAGAGCGTCGTCTTGCCTTTGTTGCAATTACACGTTCCCAAAAAATGCTCTTCCTAACCGAAGCCGAAGGCTTTTCTCAAAATGCAGGCGGCCGCTTTCCGTCTCGCTTTATTTTTGATATAGACAAACCGCTTCTTAATTACGAAGTAGAGCTTCCGGCTCAGCTTGTTTCAAAAGCCACTACCTTTATAAAAGAACTAAATACTGTCTTAGAAAAAAAATCAGAGCTTTCTGTTTTGCAGGAAGGCGACATAGTAGAACACAAAATCCTTGGCCGCGGAACAGTTGTTTCAATTGACCGCACCGCCGCCGTCTATACAATCAAATTCGAAAAAGTCGCAACCCCTCGCAAGATGAGCTTCAAAGCCCCAATAAAAAAGTTAGGTGCGGTCCCTGAGCCTGTCGAAGGGCCAAACTAATAGGAGTTCACAATGTCTCAAACTACCATCTTCGAATTAATCGGCTACCTTGGTTCCCTGCTCGTAATTGTTTCAATGCTCATGACATCTGTCGTAAAACTAAGAATAATCAACACTATCGGCAGCGTGATTTTTGGCTTATATGCTCTTTTAATTCATTCCTACCCAACCGCAGTACTCCAGTTATTTTTGATAATCATAAATGTAATAAACCTTTACAAACTCTTTTCTGTAAAAAAGGAATTCAATGTTGTTAAGCTTTGTGGCAACGACCTTTTTGCAAAACACTTTCTTGAACAAAACGCCCAGGACATAAAAAAATATTTCCCTGATTTTTCAGAGCTAGACCAGTCAGACACAATTTATCTTGTAAACAGTCATTCAACCTGCGCAGGTATTCTTGTTGCCAAAACGGAGACCGCAAACCCACAAACACTTTTTGTAAAACTAGATTACACAACTCCGGCCTACCGCGACACCAGCGTTGCAAAGTTTTTGTTTACATATCTTGAAGCACAAGGCTTACAAACTTTTAGAGTAGCCGCCACAAACCTTGTACCTGCCCACGAAAAATATCTTAAAAAAATGGGCTTTGTAAAAAAAGAAGACTTCTATGAAAAACATTCTTTCAATAAGTAATCTTTCAAAAATCGGCCGCGAAAAACCGCTCTTTACTGGCGTTACCTTTGGAATACAGGAAGGAGAAAAAGCAGCTCTCATCGGCCGCAACGGAACTGGAAAATCAACACTGCTTAATACAATTGCAGGCGTACTCCAGCCGGACGAAGGAACTGTTGTAATAAACAAAGAAGCCGGAGTAAGTTATCTTCCGCAAAGTCCGGCGTTCAATAAAGAAGACACAATCCGCGAACACATTTTCAAAAGCAAATCGCCCAAGCTAGAAATAATCCGCGAATACGAGGAAGTGTGCGAACAGATGGCCCTTCGACCCCTTCGACAGGCTCAGGGACCGCAGGATCGCTACGAACAAATCATCTTAAAAATGGATCAGCAGAACCTGTGGAACTACGAAGCACAAATATCTTCAATTTTGGGAACACTTGGCCTCAAAGACCTTTCACGCAAAATGGGAGAACTTTCGGGCGGCATGGTAAAAAAAGTTGCGCTTGCCCAGGTTCTTGTAGAAGATACAAAGCTTCTCCTGCTCGACGAACCAACAAACCACCTGGACATCACAACAATTTTCTGGCTGCAAAATTATCTTCACGACACAAAACGGTCAGTACTCATGGTAACCCACGACCGCTACTTCCTGGACGCAGTCTGCACAAACATCTATGAGCTTGCCCGAAACCGTCTTAAACTCTACGAAGGAAACTACAGCCAGTATCTTGAAAAAAAAGAAACCGAAGCCCAAATTGAAGCAAACACCGAACGCAGAATAGAATCGGTTTTGCGTTTTGAACGCGACTGGCTTTTGCGAGGTCCCTGCGCCCGCGGAACAAAAATCAAAGCCAGAATCCAGCGCGACAAACAGCTTATCAACCGCGAAAAGTTCCAGGCCGACAAAGGCTTTACCTTTGAAGTAAAAGGCAAACGTCTGGGAGGAAAAGTTCTTGAGCTTCACAATATCAGCAAAAGCTTTGACCACCCGGTTATAAAAAACTTTTCATACGTTTTTACAAAAGGACAGAAAATAGGCGTATTCGGCGATAACGGCTCAGGTAAATCAACCTTCCTTAATCTTATTACAGGAAACCTTACACCAGACACAGGCACTATCGATGTTGGCGTAAACACAAAGTTCGGCTACTACAACCAAAACCCTACTTTCCCCAACACAAATCAAACAGTTCTGGAATACATAAAAGAAACTGCCGAACATATGACCTTAAACAACGGCAAAAAAGAAGTTAGTGCTTCCCGCTTTTTGGAAGAGTTTGGTTTTGAAGGAAAAATCCAGCATTCCCCTGTGAGCACTTTAAGCGGTGGCGAACGCAAACGTCTTTTCTTAGTGCGCCTTTTGTTAGAGAATCCTAACTTCCTTATTCTCGACGAACCAACAAACGACTTTGATATTTTTACAATGAACATCCTTGAGCAGTTCCTCATGCAATACGAAGGCTGCCTGCTGTTGGTAAGTCACGACCGCTACTTCATGGACAAAACTGTCGACTCCCTTTTTATCATGGAAGATGACGGCTCCATCAGCGGCTTTGTAGGAAAATGCAGCGAGTACATAGAACTGCGCGAAGAAATGAAAAAGGAGCGGGAAACCCCATCGCACAAACCACAAGAGTCTTCCACTAAACCAACAACAAAAAAACTCTCCTTCAAAGAACAAAAAGAATTCGAACATCTTAATCAGGAAATCCCAACCCTTGAAGCAGAACAAAAATCGCTTGAAGAAAAAATGGCTTCTACAAATTATGAAGAAGCTCGCAAGGCCGGAGAACGCTATTCACAAATAGAAAAAATCCTTGAAGAAAAATATACCCGCTGGGAAGAGCTTGCAGAACGAGCATAATTACTGATTTATTGAATAAAAAAACAATCCTGTTTTTTCAACAGAGCCTTTTACGGTTGGAACTTCAAGCGCTGTAAATCCTTCAACAATTTCGTTATCGCCTGGCAATGTTTCAGTTGTTTCTACAAGTTCTTCCCTTGCCCGCGCAATTGCCTGCTTTGTTGCTAAAAGTGACTGCCCATATTCCTTTGTGGCTGCTTCTGTTTTAATTGCAACATCAATATCATCACTGAGCGAAACTTCTGTCATACGCAAAAGGTTTCCTGCAGTTCCTAAAACAATGTTTCCGTAATGAACGCCAACACCAATTTTTATTCCCGGCAACCGCTGCATTATTAATTCCTGACGTAGCTTTACCATAGCCTGCTGCATTTGAACAGAACAGCGGATTGCGCTCAAAGCTCCGTTCGGAAAAATCGCAACAATTCCATCGCCAAGATATTTTTCTATAATGCCGCCGTTTTCCCGGATGAATGGAGCAATCCGCTGCAAATAAATATTGAGCAGTTTGAACACTTCAAAGGCAGTAAGCTTTTCTGAAGTTGAAGTAAAGTTTCGGACATCGGCAGACATAACAGCCATTTTTAAAACTTTGTAATCTCCGGGCTTTACTTCGGTAACATCATTTTTTTGCAGAAGTTCCAGAATCTCTTTTGGTACAAAGCGATAATACGATTTGTTAGTTATAACTAATTCCTTGTTCAACTCAACTACCTTTCGGTAGTTTGTGTCCTGTATAAAAGCCAGAATTATAATTTGAATAAAGGCATAAACTACAAAAGAAAATCCGAGCAAATCAATATCGCCAAAGAATGAATTCTGATTTATAACAAGAATGTCGTTTATTACACCCAAAGCAATTACAACAAGAGAAACAATTGCCATTATACTTATAAAATCTTTATCTTTAATAATCCGAATAAAAAACAAAACAATGCTTATTCCAATTATCAAAAACATATAAATCTGCATAACAGGAACAAGACGGTTTTCTATAGAAATTGGCAGACACAAATCCAGCAGTAAAAACAAAAGCGACGGAGCGGCCAAAATCTTAACCGGAACATGATTAAAGATTTTTTTATTCAAGGAATCAAAATACATAATCTGTCCGGCAGGTGTTAAGAACAAAGCTAAATATTCCAGGCGCAGCATAATAGAAAAAGGAATTGCCGGAATAAAAGTTTTAAGCAATGGACAAACCGAAGCAATAACTCTTGTGAAAATTCCAAAAATCAAAATGCCAAGATAAAGGCTTGTTTTTTCTTTTCTGAAAATTGCAAGAATCAGGCAGTAAAAAATCATTATAAAAAGAATGCCTGCAAAAATACCGTAGCTGCATAACTCTTTACTATGAAGCTTTTCAAAAACCGAAAGTTCACTAAGCCAGAAAATTCCACGGACGCCGCCCTTTCGGTAAAAGCTGTTTGAAGCGTAAATCGTTATAAGTGCATTTCCATTTTCATCAGAAGTAAAAACTGCTTTGTCATACAGCTGATCTGCTTTTGTTTTAGTCCAATCCTGACTCGGCTGGCCCGAACGGAAAATTACCTCTTGATCGCACAAAACTGTAAATGCCGTATAGCAAAGTTTAAAAACAGGGAACGCATATTCAGTATCTGGTTCAAGATTTGTTAGCTTTATTCTGTAAGTACCAGAACCTTTTCCTTTTTTAGCAATTTCTTTTATATCTTCCGGTAAATCATATTTATTCCAGGCAAGCGGAACTTCCACAACGGCATCGGGTACAGTAGTCATATCTGTTGGTGCAACAAATTTTCCCCAGTAAAAATCCCAGTTTGTGTTTATAGAAACCTGTTTATATTTAAGTTCAACCGGATTTTCTATGCGATAAGCTGCGTTTTGAGCCACCAAAGCAAGCGGTATTAGCGTAGTTCCAAAAAGAACTAACACAAATGCGAGGATTTTCTTATAAAAAACACATCTTAATCCTTTAATTTTTTTACCACCTCATAAAGCTCAAGCGGTTTTTCCTTTCCTTTGACAGAAATTGCCTGCAGCTTTACAAACTTTATTCCCATATCCTTTGCTTCCAGGCCGTTCAAGTCAACAAGGTTTTGTGCAAACTCATGCGACATAATTACAGGCTTTTGCAGCTTTTCACATACCGATTCAATTCTTGCAGCGGTATTTACAGTATCCGAAATTACAGTATCATCAAGGCGGTTTTCTTCACCGACAGTTCCAATTATCATTTTTCCGTAATGAAGTCCAATCCAGGAATTTACCTTGTGCTCTGAATAGGAATTATTTTCTTTAATTTCAAAAGCTGCCTTTACAGCATCAAGTTCCGATTTTGGGAACAAAGCCATAAATCCGCCGCTTAAGATTTTAGAAACAAATCCGTTGTGGGTCTGAATAACCGGCATTATGTTTTTTAAGTATTCTGTAAAAACAAGGAAATGTTCATCAAGATTTTCGTGGTCGTGCTCGTGTGCATGTTCGTGCTCGTGTCCCGAAGATACCTCTTCTTCTTCACAGACAATCGAAACCTTACAGAACATAATTGTCATTGTAATTTCCTGATAGTCTCCTGCATTTGTGTTTATAACAGAATCCTTATTCAAAAGCTCAATAAACTCGCGCGGAACAAATCTGAAATATGCTTCGTTCAGGCGCTGCAATTTATCGCTCGATTCAAGTGTCTGCTTATAAATATCATTCTGAATTTTTACAAACATCAGAATCTGAATTATTACAAACGCAACAAGGAAGAATGGTAAAAGCGAAACTGTAAATCCACGGGCACCCTTTGAAATTAAAACATCAATCAGAGCGCCAATAATTACAAAAAGATAACTGAAGAAATTAAAAAAGGCATATCGCTTTTTCAAAATCAGATTATAAATACTAAACGCAAGTACATAAATACAAACCAGAATCATTGCATACTGAAGAACAGGAATAAAACGATTTGTATAATAAGCAGGTAAAAACAAAGATGCCCAGCCTATTAAGAAGTCTGTGCAAATAAGAATATTTTTAAAAAGCTTAAGTCGTTTTGTAGGATATATTGAATGAAGCATCTGGGTAACGCAAACCGGAACTACCCACATTGCAAGATATTCAATTTTGAATTTTATTTCGGCCGGAAGCTTTGGAATGATTATTGAAAGCAGGCACAGACCGTTTGTTGATATTCGAAGGGCAAGTGTAATAGATGTTAACCCCAGATATAAATATTCTTTTCGATTACGATTAATTACAAACTGGAACAAACACAAAAGTCCTATAAAAATTAAAGCGCCACAAATTACAGCATACAAAGAAATGTAAGAGTTGTTTGAAAAAAGTTCTGCCGGTCCAAAATATACAGTATCATTCAAACCCGATTTTCTGTAAAAATAATTTGCAATAAAATAAATGATTTCTGCATTGCCTTGGTCATCGGGGTAAAACTCAAAGGATATTGGCTGTATGATTGAATGTGAACCGCTGGTCGGCTGATTTTTTAAAATTTCAAACGGGTCGCCAACCTGAACCAAAAGTTTTCTGTTTACATAAACTGCGCAGGAGGTTTTTGGAGAATCTTTTTGAAGAATTGCATACTTTTTTGAAGGATCAAGACCTGTAATAACAGTGCGGTAACAACCATAGCTGACATCTGCAGGATTTTCTAACAGCTTGTTCCAGTAACCTGTAGAAGTTATTTCAAAATCGGCCCGGGCATTCGCATCAACTAATTCAAAAACCTGCTCCGGGCTTTTTTGCACAAACAGCTGCCAGTTTTCCAGCTGCTGCATGTTGGTAGCGGAAAACAGATAAAAAGAACTAAATAAAAAAATTATCGCAAAGAAAAAATACCTTTTTGTTTTCACTGTTCATCCAAAAAATAAAAAAGCCACACGGATTGGATTTTGCTACGCAAAATCTTTAAAAAGTGGAAAATCGTTAGATTTTCCGAATCCGTGTGGTATTTTTTTTATGAATTAAATTCAGATACCAGCTGACTTACTGTAGACTTGGCATCACCGTAAATCATAATTGTATTGTCATTTGTAAAGAGTGGGTTTTCTACACCAGAGAATCCTGTACCCTTACCGCGCTTAAGAACAAATACTGTCTTTGCTTCGTGAGCGTTTACGATTGGCATACCATAAAGTGGTGAGCTCTGATCGTGAATAGCATCAGGGTTTACAACGTCGTTTGCACCAATGATGATTGCAACGTCAACATTGCTCATCTGTGGATTCATTTCATCACTTGTCTTGAGCTGTTCATAAGGAACATTTGCTTCTGCAAGAAGTACGTTCATATGACCAGGCATACGACCAGCAACAGGGTGAATAGCAAAGTTTACTTCTGCACCGTTTGCTTCGAGCTTGTCACAGAGTTCCTTTACAGCGTGCTGAGCCTGAGCAACAGCCATACCATATCCAGGAACAATTACAACGTTCTTAGCAGCTTCAAGAATTACGTAAGCATCTTCTACAGAAATTGCCTTTGGTTCCTTAGCAGGACCATTAGCACCGGCCTTCTTCTTAGAACCACCAAAGCTCTTGAAGAGGAGGTTAGAGAACTTGCGGTTCATAGCCTTACACATAATCAATGTAAGGATAAGACCAGAAGCACCTACGAGACATCCAGATACAACAAGTACTGTGTTGTTGATTGCGAATCCGGCGAATGCAGCAGCAAGACCAGACAAAGCGTTCAAGAAAGAAATGATAACCGGCATATCGCCACCACCAATTGGAATTACCATTGTGAATCCCAAGAGGAGGAAGGCAGCTGTAGAAACTACAATACCAATGAATTCAATATTTTCAAGACCGAATGGGTTGTTTGCTGTGAAGAAAGCGTAAGCAACAATTCCCAAAAATCCGATTACACAAATGATTGCGTTGAGAGCGTTCTTAAATGGAATAGCAACATTCTTTTTGAATGCCTTTCCAGAAAGTTTACCCCATGCAACAACAGAACCAGTAAATGCTACGGCACCAATTGCAATTGTGAGGCCAAGAGAAACAGCTGTGAAGTAATCACCCTTTTCCTGACAAACATACTGAGCAATTGCAACGAGCAATGAAGAAAGACCTCCAAAACCGTTGAACAAAGCAACAAGCTGTGGCATTCCTGTCATTTCAACCTTCTTAGACCAGATAATTCCGATTACAGAACCAATTAAGATTGCAGCTGCAATGTAAACATATCCGTTTTCAAGAGGGTTAGAGCTCCATGAACCAATTACCTGCTTTTCACAAAGAACTGTTACACAGGCAATCAACATACCAATTGAAGAATAAAGGTTTCCCTTGCGGGCTGTATCTGTTTTTCCAAGCAGCTTAATACCGCGGATAAAGAAGATACAAGAAACCATGTATAAAATTTTAATAACTATATCAGACATTCCGGTACTCCTTATTTAGCTGCCTTTTTATCATCTTTCTTTTTGAACATACCGAGCATTCTGTCTGTTACAAGGTATCCACCAACAACGTTGATTGTAGCAAATACGATTGCAAGGAAGCCGAGTACAAGTCCAACCTTTCCGCCAACACCAACGGCAGTAACAGTGATGGCACCAACAACTGTAATACCAGAAATTGCGTTTGTTCCAGACATCAATGGAGTGTGGAGCTGTGAAGGAACCTTCGAAATAAGCTCAACACCAAGGAAAGCCGCAATAACAAATACGAAAATAAGCATTATATCCATAAATAACTCCTAACATGAACGTCATGCCGAACTCGTTTCGGCATCTCTTTTATGAAAGACCCTGAAACAAGTTCAGGGTGACGCCCTATTTTGACTCCTTAAATCTTTCGTGAATAATCTGTCCGCCCTGTGTGAGCAAACATCCCTTCATGATGTCGTCATCGGCGCGTACTTCAAATTCTTTTGTTTCTTTGTTGTAGAAATGTGTAAGGAATGCGCTGATGTTTCCACTGAACATCTTTGATGCATCAAACGGAACCTGGCGCTCAAGAAGATCACCACTCATGATTGTTACGCCGTTTTCTGTAACAACGTTTTCAAAGAGCTTAGAGCCTTCTACGTTACCACCGGTAGATACAGCCATATCAACAACGATAGAACCTGGCATCATGCGGTCAAGAACGTTCTTTTCGATAAGGCGTGGAGCCTTGCGGCCGAATACCTTAGCAGTTGTAATAACGATATTTGAACGTTCACAAACCTTAGCCTGTGCTTCCTTCTGTTTAGCAATCTGTTCAGGAGTAAGCTCTTTAGCATAACCCTGAGCAGTCTGTCCCATT